>JAPWJX010000005.1 GCA_028283855.1 Verrucomicrobium sp.
ATCAGCGGCAACAGATCCGCGGCAAGCGGCGACAAACCCGGGCTGATGGCGACGAGTTCGACGCCTTCGAGCAGCACCGGCGAAAACGGGCCGCCGACGAATTGCGCGTCGACGCCGTGTGCTTCGAGCGCGGACAGGTTCGGCGGCACTTCGCGCGTATCGGCCACACGCAGCCGACAGCCGTGCCGCGCGCACCAGCGCGCCATAGCGAGACCGGATTCACCCAGTCCCAGCACGAGCACCATCGGCTTTTGCCGATCCCGAAACTTCTCGCCGAACATCGCCTGCTTCCCCTAATACCTGCTGCTTAACGCAGTTTGAGCGTGGACAAACCAAAGAGACACAACATCAACGTGATGATCCAGAAGCGCACGACCACTTGCGTTTCCTTCCAACCCGACAATTCGAAGTGGTGATGCAGCGGCGCCATCTTGAAGAGACGCCGCCCTTCGCCGAAACGACGCTTGGTGAATTTGAACCAGGTCACCTGCAACATCACGGAGAGCGTCTCCGCGACGAAAATGCCGCCCATGATGAAGAGCACGATTTCCTGGCGCACGATCACCGCGACCGTGCCGAGCGCGCCGCCGAGCGCCAGCGCGCCGACGTCGCCCATGAACATCTGCGCCGGGTGCGTGTTGAACCAGAGGAACGCGAGCCCCGCCCCACCCATTGCCGAACAGAAGATCAGCAGTTCGCCCGCACCGGCAATATGCGGAAACAGCAGGTATTTCGAGTAGACCGAGCTGCCCATCACGTAAGCGAACACGCCGAGCGACGCGCCGACCAGCACGACCGGCATGATCACGAGACCGTCGAGGCCGTCGGTGAGATTGACCGCGTTGCTCGCGCCGACGATCACCAGATACGTCAGTACGATGAAGCCCCACACGCCGAGCGGATAGCTGATCGATTTGACGAACGGCAGCATCAGGTCGGCGTGGGGAGGCAGGCCCATCGACAGGCCGCTGCGCACCCACGCCATGAACAGGTCATACACGCGCACATTGCTCGCTTCGGACACGCTGAACGCGAGGTACACGGCGGCGAACAGGCCGATCACCGACTGCCAGAAATACTTTTCGCGCGACGACATGCCGCGCGGATCCTTGTAGACCACCTTGCGGTAATCGTCGACCCAGCCGATCACGCCGAAACCGAACGTGACGAGCATCACGATCCAGATGAAGCGATTGGTCAGATCGGCCCACAGCAACGTGGCCACGGCAATGCCGAGCAGAATCAGCACACCGCCCATGGTCGGCGTGCCGGATTTGACGAGGTGAGTTTGCGGGCCGTCTTTACGAACGGCCTGACCGACCTTCATGGCGGTCAGCTTGCGGATCACCGCCGGGCCGCAGACGAGCCCGATCAGCAGCGCGGTGATGGTCGCCATCACCGCACGGAAAGTCAGATAACTGAACACGCGCAAGAAGCTTGCGTCATTCTGCAGCCATTGCGCCAGCGCCAGTAGCATGCTTCGGTCCTTCTATTTCAATGTGCGGCGGGCGTGCTGCCCGCTGCGTTGGGTTGTGGACTCGTTACGGCGTCCACCACGCGCTCCATCTGCATGAAGCGCGAGCCTTTCACGAGAAGCGTTGCGGCAGGACCGAAACCGGCCTGCTGCAATTGCGCGACCAGCGTGCCGACGTCGGCGACGTGGTGCGCGTTCGCGCCATACGCGGTGCAGGCGTCGCGCGAGGCGTCGCCCATTGCGTACAGCGCGTCGATACCGCGTTCTTTCGCGTACGCGCCGATTTCGCGGTGGAACGCCGGACCGTTGTCGCCGACTTCGCCCATGTCGCCCATCACCAGCACGCGGGGCGCGGGGCGCGGGGCGAGCACGTCGATTGCGGCGCGCATCGAATCGGGGTTAGCGTTGTAGGTGTCGTCGATCACGGTTGCGCCGGCGAGCGTGCCGAGTACGGCTTGCTTCACCTGCAAGCGGCCCTTTACTGCGCCGAACGACTCGAGGCCGCGCCTGATCGCGTCGAGCGACACGCCTGCGGCGAGAGCGGCTGACGTTGCGGCGAGTGCGTTGTGCGCATTGTGGTCGCCGAGCACTTGCAGCGTGACTTCGATATGGCCTTCCGGCGTGTCGATGCTCAAGATGTTGCCGGCGAACGTGCCTTTTACCGCAGCTTCAGTGGTGCGCTCCGCGGAGTTCAGCGCGAAGTCCATGATGCGGTTGCCGGTTGCGGCCACTCGCCAGATGCTCGCGTAAGCGTCGTCGGCGGGGAACACGGCGATACCTTGGGGCGAGAGCGCGTGAATCACGCTTGCGTGTTCCAGCGCGACGGCTTCGACGGTCGCCATGAATTCCTGGTGCTCGCGCTGTGCGTTGTTTACTACCGCGACGGTCGGCTCGGCGATTTTCGCGAGGTCAGAGGTTTCGCCCGGATGGTTCATGCCGAGTTCGACTACCGCCAGTTGATGCGCTGCGTGCAGACGGAACAGCGTGAGCGGCAAGCCGATGTCGTTGTTGAAGTTGCCCGCAGTGGCGAGACGTGCGTCGGCGCCGACCGCGGCCGCGAAGATCGACGCGATCATTTCCTTGACCGTGGTCTTGCCGTTGCTGCCCGTCACGGCGACGAGCGGCATGCTGAACTTGCGGCGCCAGCCGCGTGCGAGCGCACCCAGACCTACACGCGTGTCGGTGACTTGCAGCGTGGGCACGTTCCAGTCTTGCGGCGTGCGCGAGGCCAGTGCCGCCGTGACGTTACGCGCGGCCACGTCCGGCAGGAAGTCGTGCGCGTCGAACCGGTCGCCCTTGATCGCGACGAACAGATCGCCCGGGCCGGCGCTGCGGCTGTCGGTCGAGATGCGTTCAAAAGCGACGCTGTCGTCGCCGAGCACGGTCGAGCCCGGGATCAGCGCCGCAGCTTCACGCAGCGAGAACATGCTCATTCGCCACCTCCGCGTGCCTGCGTCGCGCGCGCGGCCAGCGCGAGGCGAGCGTGATCCTGATCGGAGAAAGCGCGTTTCTTACCCATGATTTCCTGTGTTGCTTCGTGCCCCTTGCCGGCCAGCACGATGACGTCTTCGCGCGCGGCGCTGCGGATCGCCTGCAGGATCGCGCTTGCGCGGTCCTCGATACGGCGCGCCTTCGACGCGTCTTTCATACCCGCCGCGATCTGCTCGATGATCGATTGCGGATCTTCGCTGCGCGGGTTGTCGCTGGTCACGACGACGCCGTCGGCGATCTTCTCGGCGATCGCGCCCATCAGCGGACGCTTGGTCGCGTCGCGGTCGCCGCCGCAGCCGAACATGCAGATCAGTTCGCCGCCGCGTGCGGCCGCCATCGGGCGCAGCGCTTCGAGCGTCTTTTCCAGCGCGTCCGGCGTGTGCGCGTAATCGATCACGACGAGCGGTTCGTCGTTCTGCAAGCGGCCGCCCAGACGCTGCATGCGGCCGTTCACCGGTTCGAGCTTCGCCAGTTCGGCCAGCGCGGCTTCGAACGGCACGTCGGCGGCAAGCAACGCGCCCAGTACGCCGAGCAGATTGCTCACGTTGAACGCGCCGAGCGTTTGCACTTCGACTTCGGCATCGCCCCACTCCGAGGTGCTCAGATGGAACGCGGTGCCCGTGGCCGTGGCGCGCACATTCGAGGCCAGCAGCAACGCGTCAGCTCGCGGCGCGTCCTGCAGCGCGCCTTGTTCGCTGTCGAGGCCGTAGGCAATCGTGCGCGCATGGCCTTGCGTGCTGGCGAGCAAACGGCGGCCGGCTGCATCGTCGCGATTGATCACGGCCGCACGCAGTTCGGGCCAGGCGAAGAGGCGCGCTTTGGCGGCTTCGTAGGCTTCGAACGTCTGGTGATAGTCGAGATGGTCCTGCGTGAGATTCGTGAACACGGCGATGTCGAACGCCGTGCCGTTCACGCGCCCCTGGTGCAGCGCGTGCGACGACACTTCCATGGCCACCGCCTGCGCGCCCGCGTCGCGCAATTGCGCGAGGCTGCGTTGCAGCTGCGGTGCGTCGGGCGTGGTGAAACCCGTGTGCACCAGGTGACCGGGCAAACCCGTGCCGAGCGTGCCGATGATCGCGCAACGCGTGCCGAGCGCCGTCAGCGCCGCCGAGATCCACTGGCTGCACGAAGTCTTGCCGTTCGTGCCGGTAATGCCGACCGTCAGCATGCTGTCGCTCGGGTCGTTGTACCAGCCGCTCGCGATCGAACCCGCGAGTTCGTTCAACGCCGGCACGGCGAGCGTGTTCGACGGATCGATCGCGCCGCTGAAGCCCTCGGGCTGAACCAGCACGGCGGCGGCGCCACGTTCGATCGCACCCTCGATGAACGGGCGGTTGTCCGCGCCGTCCACCGCGTAGGCGAAAAACACGTCGCCGGCCGCGAGCGAGCGCGTGTCGGCGTGCAGATGCGCGCCTGGCTGCACGTGAGCGTGCAGCCAGGTGAGGGCGTCGGCGATCTGCCGCTGCGCGGGATGCTTGTGACGCAGCGCGCTCATCGCACGACTCCCGGATGGCTTTTCGCGTTCGCGGAAATCGTCATCTTCTTCGCGCCGGCGCTAGTGGAGAGTTTCTTGACCGTGGCAGGCGTGGCGGGCGCAGTCGGTGCGGGCGGGGCCGAGTCGTCCGACACCACCATTTGCTTGACCGGCATGTCCGGCGGCACGTTCAGCGAGCGCAGCGTATCGCCGACGATGCTCGAGAACACCGGACCCGACACCTGACCGCCGAAGTGGCTGCCCGCCGTCGGTTCGTCGACCGAAACGGCCACGACGATGCGCGGATTCGGCATGGGCGCCATGCCGACGAACGACGCGCGATATTTGGAGTGGTCGTAACCGTGCGCGCCGTGCTTGTACGCCGTACCGCTCTTGCCGCCGACGCGATAGCCCGGCACCGCCGCATCCGGCGAGGTGCCGCCCGGCGCCGTGACGGTTTCGAGCATGGCGCGCACTTCGCGCGCTGTAGTGGGCGCGAAGATCTGCGGGCCGGTGGCCGGCTGATCGCCTGGCGTGCGGAAGATCGACACCGGCATGATCTCGCCGTCATGCGCGATCGCGGTGTAAGCGCGGCCCAACTGGAACAGCGACACCGACAGACCATAGCCATACGACATGGTCGCCTGCTCGATGCGGCGCCAGCTCTTCCACGGACGCAGACGGCCAGCCGCCGCGCCCGGGAAGCCGACCTTCGGCGCCTGGCCGAGACCGATGCTGGTGTACATGTTCCACATCTCTTCGGGCTTGAGCTGCATGGCGATCTTCGTCGCGCCGATGTTGCTCGACTTCTGGATCACGCCGCCCACCGTCAGCACGCCGAACGCGCTGTCGTCGGTAATCGGCGCGCCGTCAAGCACGAAACGGCCGCCGCCTGTATCAACCAGTGTAGTCGGCGTGACGCGGTGCAGATCGAGCGCGAGCGAGACCGTGAACGGCTTCATGATCGAGCCGGGCTCGAACGTGTCGGTCAGGATGCGGTTGCGCAACTGGTCGCCGGTCAGGTGGGTGCGGTCGTTCGGGTTGTAGGTCGGGTAATTGACGAGCGCCAGCACTTCGCCGGTGCGCACGTCGATCACCATCGCCGCGCCGGCCTTCGCCTTGAATTTCTCGACGGCCGCCTTCAGGTTCGTATAAGCGATGTACTGAATCTTGCTGTCGATCGAGAGATCCACGTCCTGGCCGTTGTGCGGCACGACCTGCTCGTCCACGTCCTCGATGATGTGGCCCATGCGGTCCTTGATCACGCGGCGGCTGCCCGACACGCCGGCGAGCAGCTTCTGGTCGCCGAGTTCGACGCCTTCCTGGCCTTCGTCTTCCACGTTGGTGAAGCCGATCAGGTGAGCCGTGATCTCGCCTTCCGGATAGAAGCGCTTGTATTCGTCGCGCGCGTAAATGCCGGGGATGTCCAGCGCGGTGACTTTCTCGGCGACGTCCACCGGCACCTGGCGCTTCACGTAGACGAAGTTCTTGTCTTCCGACAGCTTGGCGCGCAGTTCCTTGTTCGTCATGCCGAGCAGCTTGCCGAGCGCGGTCAGCTTGTCGGCGCCGAGGTCGTCCGGCACCGATTCGGGAATCGCCCAGATGGCGCGCACCGGCAGACTCGTGGCCAGCACGAGACCGTTACGGTCGAGAATCTTGCCGCGCGTGGCCGGCAGTTCGAGCCGGCGCTGATAGCGGATTTCACCCTGCTTCTGATAGAACGCGTTGCCCGGGCCCTGAATCCAGAAGGCGCGCGCGGTGAGCGCGACGAACGCCATGAACAGCATGAACACGACGAGTTTCGAGCGCCACATCGGCAGGCGCACCGACAGGATCGGGTTGGCCGAGAAGGCGACGCTCTTGCGAGCCGACGATTTTTTCATCGCACGCCTCCGCGACGGGTCGCTGCCGGCGCCGATGCCGGGCCGGAAGTCGGAATCGGTGCGTCTTCGGCTTTCGCCGCGCCCGGATCGAGCGTGAGGTATTGCGTGCGGCCGGTGGTGACCGATTGCATCTTCAGGGAATCAGTGGCGATCTGCTCGATGCGCGACGTTTTCGACAACGCGCTCTGCTGATATTGAAGTTGCGAATAGTCCTGCTGCAACTGGCGCTCCTGCGATTGGGCGCGCTGCAACTGGATAAAGATCTGACGCTGCTGATTGGTGGCGTTGACGACCGACAAGGCGCAGCCCATCACGATAATCAGCAGGAAGATATTGAGGCGGTTCATGGTGCGATCCGCTCCGCCACGCGCATCACGGCAGAACGGGCGCGCGGGTTGGCGGCGACTTCAGCGTCGCTCGCGAACACACGGCCGATGATTTTGAGCGGAGGGCTCGGCAGGTCGACGGCGCGAATCGGCAGGCGGCGATCCACCGTAGGCGTACTTGCGTGCGCCTGCATGAATCGCTTGACGATCCGGTCCTCGAGCGAATGAAAGCTGATGACCACCAGCCGCCCCCCTTGCTCCAACAGCGACAACGCTGCTTCTAAAACGACTTGCAGCTCCGCAAGCTCTTGATTGATGTGAATCCGTATAGCTTGAAAGGTGCGGGTTGCCGGATCCTTGCCCTTCTCACGGGTTTTGACGACGTTAGCCACGATTTGGGCAAGCTCGCCCGTGCTGACGAGAGGCCCAAGACGGTCGGACTCTGCCCGGCGAGCAACAAGCGCCTTTGCAATCTGAAAAGCAAACCGTTCTTCCCCATAATCTCGTATCACCTCCGTCAATTCCTGCACCGTGGCCCGCGCCAGCCAGTCAGCCGCGGACTCGCCGCGCGTGGGATCCATCCGCATGTCGAGCGGGCCGTCGGCGCGAAAACTGAAACCCCGCTCCGGGTCGTCGACTTGCGGCGACGACACGCCCAGATCCAGCAACACGCCCGACACCCGCCCTACGCCGCGCTCCGCAACCGCGGTGCGCAGTGAAGCAAAACTCTCGTGCACGATGCCAAAGCGCGGATCCGCGATCTGCTGCGCCGTGGCGATGGCGAGCGGGTCTTTGTCGAACGCGATGAGCCGCCCCGACTCGCCCAGCTTCTCCAGCACCAGCCGGCTATGACCGCCGCGCCCGAACGTGCCGTCCACATACACGCCGTCCGCGCGCGTGACCAGCGCGCCAACCGCTTCTTCCAGCAGCACCGTGCGATGCTGCAATTCGTTTCCCATCGCAGGTGCCATATATGTGAGCCGCGATCAGAACGTGAAATTCTTCAACGCTTCGGGCATGCCCTCGGCGATCGCCGCCTGTTCCTTCTCGGCGTAGGTTTGTGCATTCCATAATTCGAAGTGCCGGCCCATGCCGAGCAGCGTCACTTCTTTTTCCAGCGCGCCGGCCGTGCGCAATTCCGGCGACACGAGCACGCGCCCTGCGCCGTCCATATCGACGTCCATTGCATTGCCGAGAAAAATGCGCTTCCACCAGGTCGCGTTCATGGGCAGCTTGTCGACCTTGTCGCGAAAGATTTCCCACTCCGGGCGCGGAAAGAGCAACAGGCAGCCGTCCGGGTGCTTGGTGATCGTCACCCGGCCCTCTGCCTGTGTTTGCAGCGCATCCCGATACCGAGAGGGAATAGACATCCGCCCTTTCGCATCGAGCGTCAGCGCCGACGCCCCTTGGAACACTTCGCTCTCCCCTGTCGACCGGAGTTGGCGCTTTTGCGCTTTACTCCGGTCCCATGCAACCTGGTTGCTCGCGGCGCTTTTGCGCCGGCTGTCCGATTCGTGAAAATCTACCCGAAACTGCCTGTGAGATCACACAAAAATACACTTTCTCACACTGTCTCCCACTTTAGAGGAACGCTAAACAGGGGTCAAGGGAGAACCACGCTTTTCGGCGAATTTTGTTTGTTAGAACAAGGACTTAGCGCGACTCCTTCACGTCAGCATAAAACGGAAAACCGTTATAAATGAATGAGCTAGTGCAGCTTGTGAAGGTGATACGTGAAAAGTGCGGGGGAAAGGCGTGGAATGAAAGAGATCGTTAAGCGGGATCGGCGGGTGTGGGATGGCGTTTCCGGGTACTTCAGGCGGACGGCGCGCGAGGCGCCGCCCCACTTCCGAGAGGTGCGTGAACGGCTGTCTCGAACTTATATGTAATAGGCGGTGCGCGTCATCACCTTCGACACCGCGCGCATGAGCGCACGCGCGGGGAACGGCAATTCGACGCCGCCGGCATCCATCGCCGCCTTGCCGTGACCGGCTTCGTCGACCCGCATCTGCTCGACAATGGCGCGCGACTCGTGGTCGGCGGCCGGCAACTCGTCGAGATGCTGATCCAGATGCTGCTCGACCTGACGTTCGGTCTCGGCCATGAAGCCGAGACTCACCCGATCGCCAAGACGGCCTGCGGCGAAACCGATAGCCAATGCGCCGGTGTACCAGAGCGGGTTCAGCAGGCTCGGACGCGAGTCGAGTGCTTCGAGACGTTTCGGAAGTCCACGCGAGATGATCTTCTTCCTCGATTGCCGCGCGATTGAACACGGCTCGCAACGACGGCGACCTGGTCGCGAGTTTCTGAGCCTGGTAGAGCGCCTGGGCGCAGACCTCGCCGACGTGGTTCACGCGCATCAAACCAGCCGCGTGCGCGCGCTCGGCCGGGTGACAATTCCGGCGCTTGAGTCAGCCGCCGATTCTTGCGGAACCGGCAACGGACGACTCATCCGCGACACGCCGGTCATTGAGCGTAAACCCCGATCAAACTCGCTAATCAACTCGTCCAGAAACATTCAGCACTCCCTCATTCGACAACCGCCCCGCCGCGTTGACAGGTCCCCGCGACAAGGCTTTGCGGGGTAAACCCGGCTACGCGGAAACCTTGAATCCGAAACGGCCAGACGGCCAATTTTGATTTTAGACCATGTTGCGTAAACGTAACAGGAGCCTTCCTGGGAGCTCTCCTTTTGCTTTGTGCCATGTATGCCTTTTGTTACATTACGTGCAACTTCTCGCGAAGTTGGACAAGCAAGGCCTCAACGCTACACAAATATTCGCCTTGTACAAAAGATTCGTAATCCTTGGAGATCATTCGATGAAAAAGTCGCTTCTCGCTCTCGCAGCACTGGGCGCATTCGCAGGCGTCGCACATGCACAGAGCAGCGTGACCCTGTACGGTATCATTGACGAAGGCTTCAACATCAACACCAATGCAGGTGGCAAGCACCTGTACAACCTGTCCAGCGGTGTTCTGCAAGGCTCGCGTTGGGGCCTGCGTGGCACGGAAGATCTGGGCGGCGGTCTGAAGGCAATCTTCGTGTTGGAAAACGGCTTTGACGTGAACAACGGCAAGCTGGGTCAAGGCGGCCTGATGTTCGGTCGTCAAGCTTACGTCGGTCTGTCGAGCCAGTTCGGTACGGTCACGCTGGGTCGTCAGTACGACTCCGTGGTCGACTACGTCGGTCCGCTGGAAGCCGGCGACCAATGGGGCGGCTACATCGCTGCTCACCCGGGCGACCTGGACAACTTCAACAACGCGTACCGCACCAACAACACGGTCAAGTACACGAGCGCAAACTACGGCGGCCTGACGTTCGGCGGCACGTACAGCTTCGGCGGCGTCGCTGGCAACATCACGTCGAACCAGATCTGGTCGTTGGGCGCTGGCTACAACAACGGTCCCCTCGTTCTCGGCGTGGGTTACCTGAACGCACGTACGCCGGCAGCTTCGGGCGGCCTGTTCAACAACGGCGGTACGGCTGCAGCAGCAAACGCAGCAGTCACGTCGCCGGTCTACGCTGGCTTCGCTTCGGCTAACACGTATCAAGTGATCGGCGCAGGCGGTGCTTACACGTTCGGCGCGGCAACGGTCGGCGTGACGTACTCGAACGTTCGCTTCGGCAACCTGGGCTCGTCGTACGCTTCGCCGTTCCGCGGTCAGTCGGCTACGTTCAACAACGGCGAAGTCAACTTCAAGTATCAGTTGACCCCGGCATTGCTGGTCGGCGCAGCGTATGACTACACGCGCGGTGCTGAAATCAACGGCGGCTCGCGTGCTCAGTACCACCAAGGCGCAGTTGGCGTGGACTACTTCCTGTCGAAGCGTACCGACGTGTACGTGACGGGTGTCTACCAGCACGCTCTGGGCGATACGGTCAATGCAGCAGGCGCAACGGTCGACGCAACGGCTGGCATCAACGGTCTGACGGGTTCGTCGAACCAGAACCAGTTCACGGCTCGCGTCGGTATTCGCCACAAGTTCTAATAAGTCGTAAAAAAGCAGTTTTCCTCAAAGGCGCCTTCGGGCGCCTTTTTTTGATGGTTTTGCGCCGGCATGCAGCGTGGTGCTGGTTTGCGCCGAAGTGCGAGAATGCAAAAGGCCCGGCAGACTGAGCCTGGTCTGGGCTTTCGTTCCGCGCCTTTTGTCGGCGTCTCTAAACCGTGAGATGCCTGTCTAGGCGCGGCCGTCGCGTAGTTCGCGACGCAGAATCTTGCCGACGTTGCTCTTCGGCAGTTCAGTGCGGAACTCGATCGTCTTCGGGCGCTTGTAACCGGTCAACTGCAGCTTGCAATAGGCGAACACGTCGGCGTCCGTCAGCGCCGGGTCTTTCTTCACGACGAAGAGCTTCACCGCTTCGCCGGAATTCTGGTCGGGCACGCCGACCGCGGCCACTTCGAACACGCCCGGCAATTTCGCCACCACGTCTTCGATCTCGTTGGGGTAGACGTTGAAGCCCGACACCAGAATCATGTCCTTCTTGCGATCGACGATCTTGACGTAACCGCGCTCGTTCATCACGCCGACATCGCCCGATTTGAAGAAGCCGTCGGGCGTCATGACCTTGGCCGTTTCATCCGGACGATTCCAGTAGCCCGCCATCACCTGCGGACCACGGATGCAAATTTCACCCGGTTGACCGAGCGGGACTTCGACGCCTTCGTCGTCACGGATCGACACCTCGGTGGACGGCATCGGCAAGCCGATCGTGCCGCTATATTCGGTGACGGTGGCCGGATTGCAGGTCACACAAGGCGAGGTCTCCGACAGACCGTAGCCCTCGATAATCGGCGTACGCGTAAGTTCGAACCAGCGTCTGGCGACGGCTTCCTGAACGGCCATACCGCCGCCGTTTGCCGCGATCAGCTTGGAAAAGTCGAGCTTGTGAAAGTCCGGGCTGTTCAACAGTGCGTTATAGAGCGTGTTGACGGCCGGGAAAGTCGTGATCGGATAGCCCTCCAACGCCTTGATGGTGCCGGGTATGTCGCGCGGATTCGGAATCAGCAAGCCCAGACCGCCGGTGCGGATCGTCAGCAGCCCGCAAACGGTGAGCGCAAAGATGTGATAAAGCGGCAGCGCGACGACCGTGATGAACTGGCCGATATCCGGACGATTCGCGCGCACCGGGTCGAGCCAGACCTCGGACTGCAGCACGTTGGCGATCAGGTTCCGGTGCAGCAGCGTCGCGCCTTTGGCGACACCCGTCGTACCGCCGGTGTACTGGAGAAAAGCGATGTCGTCCGGACCCTGCTGAACCGGCTTGAAACTCTGCCGGCCACCTTCGGCAATCGCGGTATTGAACTTGACGTGACCCGGCAAGCTCCACTCGGGCACCATCTTTTTCACGCGGCGCACGACGAAATTCACCAGCGTGCCTTTCAGCCCCATCAGATCGCCCATTGCCGCGACGACGACATGCTTGATGGCCGTATTGCGCACGATCGCCTGCAAGGTGACGGCGAAGTTTTCCAGCAGAACGATTGCTTCGGCGCCACTGTCCTTGAGCTGATGTTCCAGTTCGCGCGGCGTGTAAAGCGGATTGACGTTCACCACCACATAACCCGCTCGAAGGATCGCCGCGATAGCCACGGGATACTGCAGCACGTTCGGCATCATGATCGCGATGCGGGCGCCGCGGGCGAGCCCCTTTGTCTGGAACCACGCAGCGAGTTTGAGTGAAAGCGCATCGAGTTCGCCGTAACTGATCTCTGCGCCCATACAGGTGAACGCCGGTTTCGCGCGATGCTCGCGAAAGGCCTCTTCGAGCAGTTGACCGACCGACGTATAACGGCTCGTATCGATTTCTGCGGGAACGCCGGGCGGATAAGATTTCAGCCAGATTTTGTCCATGCAGCGTCTCCTCCTTTATTTTCGAATGGTCGTGCTAAAAACGCATCGTAGCATGGGCACCTCGGTGCAATTCGCGAAAAAGGGTGCGGTTAGACGGCGGCCTCCAACCCGCGGTGAGCGGCTTTCGTGCTGCTTTCGCGCGGCGCTCGGGCGGCCTCGACTTCGACGAGGCAATCGTAAAAAGTGGCCGAGCCGCCGAGGTCGGTGAGCGCCTGGCTCGTCACCTGATTGGCGTTGCAACCGTCCGGCGCGAGTTTTTTCCACCAGATCGACAAGCCGACCACGAGCCCTTCGCGCGCTCGATCGGTGACGCGTACGCGAGCCTGCATCGAACCGCGATCGTTGAAGATGCGCACTTGCTCGCCGTCGACGATCTCGCGGTATCGCGCGTCGAGCGGATGCATGTCGAGGTGCGGTTCGCCTTCGGTCGAACGGAGACTTTCGACGTTGACGAAAGTACTGTTGAGGAAATTGCGCGCCGGCGGCGAGATCATCGCGAGTGGGTAGCGAGCGGCAAGTTCGGGCGCGCCGTCGGCTGATTCGTAGGGCGCGAGGTAATCGGGCAGCGGCTCGAGTCCCTGCTGGGCGAGCCGCTCACTATAGAACTCGCATTTGCCCGACGGCGTGCGGAAGCCGCCTTCGGCAAACGGTGCGTCAGCTAGTTTGAGTTGTGCCCAACCGGTTTTTTTCAGCGATGCCCAATCGACTCCGTCGAGCGTCGGGTCTTGCCAGCGAAATGCCGCCTGTGCCACGGCCTCGTCGCTTTCGTACAGCGCAGGCTCGTCAAGCCCCATGTACCGCGCGATGCCCCGAAAAATTTCCGTGTTGGGGCGCGCTTCGCCCAGTGGCGCGATCGCCGGCTCGTTCAGCATGACGTACGTGTGGCCGTACGACTTGTGCACGTCGAGGTGCTCGAGTTGCGTCGTGGCCGGCAAAAGCAGATCGGCGTAGTCGGCGGTGTCGGTCTGAAAATGCTCGAGCACGATGGTGAACAGGTCGTCCCGGGCGAAGCCTTCGGCGACACGCACCGAGTCGGGCGCGACGGCCACCGGGTTCGAGTTGTAGACGATCACGGCTTCGACTTTGGGACCGAACTCGGTGTCGCCCGGGTGCAGCAGCGCGTCGCCGATCGCATTCATATTGATGACACGAGGTATTTTGGCCGGCCATCCAGGCATCAGGTCGGGACGTTGCAGCGCGTGGGAATCGACCGGCGCCCATCCGCCCGATGACAGCAACACGCCACCCGCTCGTTCGCGCCACGCTCCGGTCAAAGACGGCAGGCTGGCGATCGCGCGGACGGCGTTGCCGCCGCCTCGCACTCGCTGCAGACCGTAGTTCATCCTGATCGCGGCTTTTTTCGTGCTGCCGTAGAGGCGCGCGAGGTCCACGATGGTTTGCGCTTCGATCCCGCAGATGTCCGCCACACGCGCGGGCGGATAGTCGAGCGCGCGGGCGCTGAGCTCGTCGAAGCCTACCGTATGAGCGGCGATGTACGCGTGATCCAGCAGGTTTTCGACGATCAGCACGTGCATCAGGCCGAGCGCCAGGGCGCCGTCCGTGCCGGGTCTGAGCGCAATGTGTTGATGACATTTTTCCGCGGTCAGCGAGCGGTATGGATCGATCGCGATCAGGCGCGCGCCGTTCCGCTTGGCTTCCTGTGCGCGGGTCCAGAAATGCAGATTCGAAGCGATCGGGTTGGCGCCCCAGATCAGAATGACCTCGCTCTCGGCAAAAAACTCGCTGTGCATGCCGATGTTCGCGCCATAGGTGTACTTCAGGCCAGCGGCGCCGGCGGCTGCGCAGATGGTCCGATCGAGCTGCGACGCGCCGAGCTTGTGAAAGAAGCGTTGCGCGATGCTGTCGCCTTGCACGAGGCCCATCGTGCCGGCGTAGCTATAGGGGACGATGGCTTCCGGTGCGCGAACCGCGATTTCTGCGAGCCGCGTTGCGGCGATGGTCAACGCTTCGTCCCAGCTGATCGGCTCGAAGCGTCCCTCGCCTTTGGGGCCGACGCGCTTCATCGGCGTGGTCAAGCGGTTCGGATGATAGACGCGCTCGGCGTAACGGCTGACTTTCGTGCATAGCGCGCCTTGCGTGGGAGGATGATCGGGGTCGCCGAGTACCTTGATGGCACGGCCATTGTCGAGCACGACGCGCATCGCGCACGTGTCCGGGCAATCGTGCGGGCAAACCGCTCGAGCGAATTCGGAAGGAGCATTCATCGGCGATGGGTCCGTCAAACCGCCTCCGGGTTGATTGGCACCGGCTGGGCGGTCACCTCGGGATCGTTCGGCGCGGGCTTGGCTTCCTTCTTGGGAGTCTTCTTTTTCAGGAAGCCGCCCAGGAGGGATTTAAGGGAGGAAGGCTTTTTCTCCGCCTTTGCCTCGGAAGAAGTCTTTTTCTTGGCCTTGGGCTTGTCGTCGCCTTTGCCTGCCCCGGAAGTCGATTTTTTCGCCATAGTTCCTCTAAAAAATCAGTTCGTCGCGTTGGACGCCCCGGACGGTAGCATAACACCTAAGGCCGCAAAGAAGTTTTGGGTCACAGCCGGAATATAACGCATGTCCCGCCTTTTGCTTGATAAAGATTTGCGCCGCCCGGCCTTGCTGGTACCGTCCCCGCCGATGGTTTCCCGGCTCCTTTTTCTCCTGGCCGCCCTCTCTTTTGCGGCGGTGGGGACCCCCGCGTCCGCGGCCCTGGTCTGGCGGCCGGGGGAGGGGTGGGTCGACGAGACGACCGGTTCCGGCCTTTCCGCCTCCAGCTCCCGCGACCAGCTGGACATCGCCAAGAAACTGGAAGCCCAACAGAAGTGGGACGACGCCTTGAAGGCCTACCAAATCGTGGTCCGAAAATGGCCGCTCTCCTTCTTCGCCCCGGAAGCCCAATACAAGATCGGCTGGTGCCTGGAGCAGAAGGGGAAGTATCTGGACGCCTACAAGGCTTACGACAAGATGGTCGAGAAATACCCCGCCAGCACCTTCTTCGAGCAGGCGCTGGACCGGGAATTCGCCATCGGCAACCTCTACCTGGCGGGCGAGCCCCAGCGCATGGCTGGCATCCCCATGGGGCCCTCCATGGAAAAGGCGGCGGAAATCTTCCAGAGCGTCATCAAGGCCGCCCCCTACGGGAAAAACGCCGCCCAGGCCCAGTTCAAGATCGGCCTGGCCCATGAGAAGGAGAAGAAGTGGACGGAGGCCGTCAGCGCCTACACCAAGATCCTGGACAAATATCCGGGCAACCCCATCGCCGCCGACGCGCAATACCAGATCGGCTACGCCTGGTTCTGCTCCGCCAGCGCCGCCGATTACGACCAGAGCGCCGCGCAAAAGGCCGTCGAGGCGTTCGAGGACTTCATCGTCCGCTTCCCGGCCAGCGAAAAGGTCGCCGCGGCCAACACCCACATCCAGACGCTCAAGTCCCGCCAGATCCAGGGCAGCTTCAACATCGCCCGCTTCTACGAGAAGCAGAAGAACTACAAGGCTGCCTACATCTATTACAGCGACGTGGTCCGCCGCAACCCGGACTCCCAGCTGGCCGCCGAATCCCAAAAGAAGATCGCCATCCTGCGCCCCCTCATCGGCCAGAACAGCGACGAGAAGACGCCCGAGTCCCAGGTCGACGCCCCCGCCGTGCCGAAGACGCCCGCCGACCGCGGCGTCGAGCCCGCTTCCGCCCCCGTCTCCGGCACATCGGACTCCCCCCTTCCCACCCCATGAAAAACGCCTCCCTTCGTCTCCTCGCCTTCCTGGTCCTCCTTTCCGTCCTGGGCGGCTGCGCCGGCTACCGGCTGGGCAGCATCGGCGGAAAGAACATCCAGGGGGTCAACTCGATCTACATTCCGGTAGTCAAGAACCGCACCCTGGAGCCCAGCATCGACGTGGCGACGACCGCCGCCATCATCCGCGCCTTCGATCAGGACGGCACCGTGGCCACCTCCCAGAACGAGGCCGCCGACGGCGTGCTGGAAATCATGCTGACCGAAGTGCGCCGCCAGATCCTGCAGCCGGAGCAGCTCGACGCGCAGGCGGGCAACCAATTCCAGATCGTCCTGGTGGCCCACGTCAGCTTCTTCAACCGCAAAACGGGCCGGAAGGTGATCCAGGACGCCGCCGTCTCCGGCAGCAACTCCTACTTCGTGGGCCGGGACCAAGTGGAGGCGGAGCGCCAGGCCGTCCCCATGGCGGAGCAGGACCTGGCCAAGAAGATCGTCTCCCTCGTCGTCGAGGGGTGGTAGATCTTACAGAAGAAGGCCCTGCGGCGTCTGGTGGACGTGGGCGTTCTCCTCTTCCCCGGCGATCTCCCGGCTGAGCCGGAGCAGCTCCCGGTCCCCGGCGTCGGCCAGGAAATCGGCCACCGCGCGGTGCACGCCGTCCTTTTTTAAGCGCAGGCCATGCCGCTCCGCCAAAAGATGAGGGCGGTGAACGTAGATGGCGAAAAGGGTTTCCAGGCAGGCGCCGCGGTCCTGATAGAGCCGGTCCAGGGAAGGGGCGCGGCGGACCGCCTTTTCGATCCCCGCCTCCAGTTCGGCGAAGGCCTTCGCCGTCTTTTCCTCCCGGAAGGCCGGGGGGCGGCCCTCGCCGGGAGCGGCCAGGGCGTCGACCAGCCGCGTCAGAAGATTCTGCAAGTGGAACGCCTGGCGGCGGCTGCCGACCAGCTTTGGATAGCGCTGCGCGGCGGGCGCGGCGATTTCCTGCCAGAGGGCCTGGCCGTCCAGCCACGCCTCCGTTACCAGCCCGGCGTCCAGGCCGCTTTCCAAATCCAGGAGGAGCCGGGCCAGGCGGCGGCCCCAGGAAGCGGCGCCCGCCTCCGGCAGCCCCTTGCGGCCCTGGAGAATTTCCCGCACGGGATCGGAGAGCTCCAGGCCGTTGAACTCCGGGTGCTTCATTTCCAGCTCCAGCGCCACGCGGAGGCTCTGCGCGTCGGGGTCGAAGCCGCCGTGGTCCGCCATCAGGCGGTCCAGCGCCTCCGTCCCGGCGCGGCCGAAGGCGGGATGCCCCAGCGCGTCGGAGAGGACCAGGACCTCCGCCACAGACTCGTTGAGCAGGAGGCGCTCCGCCAGGATGCGGGCGATCGAGGCGGCTTGGAGGGCGTAGAAGAGGCGGCTGGGGAGCAGCTCGCCCGCCGGGTCGAGGAAGAGCTCGCTCTTTCGGTCCAGCTGGCGGAAGGCGCGGGAGTGGAGGATGCGGTCCCGGTCCTGTTGGGCGGAGAAGGCCACGGCTTTTTTCACGCGCTCCCCAGCGTGGCGTGGAAGCGCCCCGGGGGCAAGAATTTGACACCGCTTTAGGTTTGGCCATCGTTCGGATGTGCATTTCCAAACCGCCGTTTCCGCCGGGGGCTTGCCGGTCGTCGTCTCCGAGATGGGCGGCGTGGAGAGCGTCTGCCTGGGGCTTTGGTTCCCCGCCGGGAGCCGTTATGAACCCGCCCGCCTTTCCGGCGCGCTCCATTTCATCGAGCACCTCCTCTTCAAGGGGACCCGCCGCCGGAACGCGCGGCAGATCTCGGAGGCGGTGGAGGGCGTCGGCGGCTATCTCAACGCCTTCACCTCGGAAGAGATGAGCTGCTACCATGCGGCGGTCCCGGCCTCCGGCATGGAGCTGGCCTTCGACGTGCTGCTCGACATGGTGGACCATTCCCTCTTCTCCCCGGAGGAGGTGGAGCGGGAGCGCGGCGTGATCCTGGAAGAGATCAAGATGTATGAGGACCAGCCCTCCCAGGTCGTCCAGGACCGGCTCAACGCGCTTCTCTGGCCGGGGCAGGCCCTGGGGCGGCCCATCACCGGCACCCTGGCCTCCGTCTCCCGCCTGACCCGCGCGGAGCTATTAGCTTGCCACCGCCGCCACTACGATTCTTCCCGGATGGTCGTCACTGTGGCGGGGAAGACGACCGTCCCGGCAGTCCTCCGCCTGCTGGGCCGCCGGAAGGGGCGGAAGCTTTCCTTCCCCCGCGCCGTCCGTCCCGCCTACCGCCCCGCCGTCGACGCGGTGCAGAAGCCGGTGGAGCAGACCCACCTGGCCATCGGCTGGCCCGCCGTCTCCCGCCACGATCCGCGCCGTTACGCGCTGAAGCTTCTCTCCGTCCTGCTGGGGGAGAACATGAGCTCCCGCCTCTTCCAGCTGATCCGGGAGCGGCACGGCCTGGCGTACTCGATTTCCAGCCAGCTGACCCACCACCATGACACGGGTAGCTTCGTCGTCCTGGCCGGGGTGGAGAACGGCAAGGCCCTGGACGCCCTGCGGATGACGTTGAAGACCGTGGAGGCCGTCGCGCAAAAAGGCCCGGCCACGGCGGAGCTGCGCCGCGCGCAGGACTACGTCATCGGCCAGACCTACCTGGGCCTGGAGGGGAGCACCAACCAGATGATGTGGGCCGGGGAAGGGATGATGGGAAACGGCTCCGTCCTCCAACCGCGGGAGGCGGAAAAGCGCCTGCGCGCCGTCACGGCGGAGGCGGTCCGCGCCGTGGCCGCGCAGATTCTCAAGCCCGGCCGCGCCTCCATCGCCGCCGTCGGCCCGGCCGTCGACGGGGAGGCACTCCGGCCGTTCGTGCGATGAGTGCCGGCTCCGACTTCGCCTCCCTCAATTCCTGGAGCCATCCGGGCTGGCTCTACCAGGCGGCGGGAGCGGAGGAAATCGTCGCCGGAGGGCCGGGAGACTGGCCCCTGCTGCGGGAGGCTTTGGCCCGCCGCCATGTGCGGGTCGACGCGCCCCACCCGCCTGGCGCGGCCATCGGCTTCTTCCGTTACGACGGGAGCTTCTGGTTCGGCTTCTATCCGGAGATCGCCGTCGTCCCCGCCGGGGAGCCGTCGCCCCTTTGGCGGGCCCAAGCGGCCCGCTGGGCCGATGCGCCGCCGGGCGGGGAGCCGTGGCAAAGCAACCTGACGCCGGAGGGCTTTGCCGCGCGCGTTGCCGCCGCGCAGGAGTGGATTGCCCGGGGTCATATCTACCAGGTCAACCTGGCCCAGCGCTTTGAAGTTCCCTTCGCGGGCAGCCCGGCGCGGCTCTTTGAACATCTCATGGCGCGCAGCCCCGCGCCCGGGGCCGCCTACCTGGACACCGGCGCGGAGCGGATCCTGAGCGCCTCCCCGGAGCTTTTCCTGCGCGTCGAGGGGCGCCGCGTGGTAACCCGTCCGATCAAGGGCACCCGCCCGCGCGACCGCGATCCGGTGCGCGACCAGCAGCTGGCCTATGAGCTGATGACCGACCCGAAGGAGCAGGCCGAGCTGGTGATGATTACCGACCTGGAGCGGAACGACCTGGGCCGGATCTGCGAGGCTGGTTCCGTCACGGTGACGGAGCTGCTCAAGCTGGAGCGGTATCCGCAGGTCTTTCACTTGGTTTCGACGGTGGAAGGCCACCTGCGGGAGGAGGTCGATCCGGTGGAGGCCGTGGCCGCCTGCTTCCCCGGCGGCTCCATCACCGGCGCGCCGAAGCGGCGGGCCATGGAGATCATCGCGGAGCTGGAACCGGCCCCGCGCGGGCTTTTCACGGGGGCGATCGGCTACTTCGGGTTCAACGGGGACTGCGCCTTTTCCATCGCCATTCGGACGATGGTCCATGAGGCGGGAAAGCTCCACTTCCACGTCGGCAGCGGCGTCACCGCGGGGTCCGATCCGTTAAGGGAATACGAGGAGACGCTGCACAAGGCCCGGGGCCTGCAATTGGCGCTGGAGGCTTACCGGGCCGCGTCGCGGTCCGTGCCCAGCGTCAGCGGCTCGTGAGCGGGGCCCGGCTGCCGGGTGATTCCGGCGAAGAGGCCCTTTAGCTCCTCAAAACGGGAGCGGGGAGGCTGGAAGAACGCGGGGAGGCGGTCCAGCCACTTGGCCAGGCCCTTTTCAAAGTGGCGGTCGCACTCGACGCGGGAACCCATCGGCGTGGCGCCGAGTTCCTGGAGCCTGGCGTCCAAGTCGCGGCCGAACTGGCAGAATTTCGGGAACCGGGTGTCCCCCAGCGCCAGCACCGCGTAGCGGACGCCTTCCAGGGATCCGGGCTCCATGTCGCGCAGGGCGCGCCACAGGGGCATCGCTCCGGAGGGCGGCTCTCCGCGGCCCCAGGTGCTGGTGACAAAGAGGACTTCCTTTTCCTGCGGCAGGGAGGCGGGGTCGTAGGCGCGCATTTCCGCCAGGTGCGGCTCCAGGTCCAGGCCCAGTTCCCGGGCCTTGGCGGCGGTCGCCTCCGCGCACTGGGCGGAATGGCCCGTGTTGGAAGCGTAGAGGATCGGGACGGCCCGGCTCACTTTGCCTTTTGCGCGGCCATCTTTTCCGGCACGCAAAGGGGAGCGCGGCGGAATTGGAAGGCGTTGTCGGGGGACTCTACCCGCTCCGAGGGCTTGGGGAAACGGGGGAGGGGCATTGGACGGGGGGTGCTCATGAGGAAACGAAGGTTGAGGAATTTGCCGGAAACGGCGCGGGGCGGCTTCCTTCGCGTTGCGGCGGGCTTGCTAAGGATTGCGGACCTGGTCCCGGAAGGGTTTCGGCGTGGGGGATTGCGCCGGGGCGCGGCGGAAGTCGCCCGCGATCTCCGGGCGGGGTTCCGATGGCAGGCCGAATAGGCGGCCCATCTCCGCTTCGAAGTTGCGGCTAAAGCGGTCGGCGTCCGGCTCCAGGGACGCGGTGGTGCGCTCCTCCGGCAGGATACTGCCTAGAAGGGCGCGGGGGGAGGCTTTGGCGCCCCGGGCTTTTTCAAAGGTTTCCAGCAGGGGGGAGCCGGCCTCCTTCAGGCGCCGGGCGGCGTCCTGCTCGGCGCCGGGGCCGCAGGACAGGGCCTCCATGGTCCGGCGGGCGGTCAGGTATTCCATCTCCCGCTCCCCGCGGCGGCTGGGGGAGGGAGGATTGGCGGCCATTTCCAGAAAGCGGATCTGCTCCGCCTCCGATCCGCCGTGCCGCTTTAAGGCGGCGGCGAAGTGGGCGGGCGTCGTGTTGTAGACCTTGCGCAGGTAGGCGGCGCCCTCCAGGCCGGAGGTCATGCGGTCCGCCAGGAGGGTGCCGAGGGCGGCCTCGTAACGCTGCGCCGGGATGTCATCCGCCACGCCGCGGAGGAGGGAAAGGGTTTCGACCTGCCGGGCGGCGTCCGCGTAGCGCGCGCGATCGGCGGCCAGCCAGCGGGGGGCCCAGCCATCGAGCTTTTCTTCGCGGAGGCGGCCCCAGACTTCCAAGGAGGGATTCATGAAGGGGTCGACTGTGCCGGGGAAACGGGGAGGGGGCTTCCTCCCGCTTGTCGCCGGGGTTGTCCCGGATTGTCGCCATTGCCATTTTGGGCGGCGTTTCCTATAACCCGGGCATGCCGATGAGCGTGCCGATCCGGACGGAGGCGAAGACCATGATCCCGAAGGTCACCGTCGGGCAGTTCTACACCCAGCACGCCGACGCGCTGCAGCTCAAGCTGCTGGCCGGCGCCAGCGGCCTGCACCGCTACATCCGGGAAGGCTCCGTCAACCGCCCGGGCCTGGGCCTGGCGGGCTATTACAAATACTTCGCCTGGCAGCGCATCCAGATCATCGGCAGCAGCGAGATGGCCTACCTCCGCGCCCTTTCCCTGGAAAAGAGCCGCCAACGCCTCCGCGCCCTCTTCCGCCAAAAGATCCCCTGCATGATCCTGGCCCGGAACATCAAGCCGCCCAAGGTCATCCTGGAAGAGGCGGAAGCCAGCCGCATCGCCGTCTTCCAATCCCCGCTGACCACCATGCGGCTGGTCAACGCCACCACCATCTGCCTGGAAATCGACTTTGCCCCCCAGGCAACGGAGCACGGCAGCATGGTCGATATCCAGGGGATCGGCATCATGGTCCGGGGCAAGAGCGGCATCGGCAAGAGCGAGTGCGTCCTCTCCCTCCTGGACCGGGGCCACAGCCTGGTGGCGGACGACATCACCAAGATCCGCTGCCTGGAAGGCCGGGAACTCATCGGCACCTCGGCCGAAATCACCCGTTTCCACATGGAAGTGCGTGGAATCGGCATCATCAACGTCGCCAATCTCTTTGGCGTAAAGGGCATTCGCCTCGAAAAACGGCTCGATTTGGTGGTCACCCTCGTCGAGTGGACCCCCGACCTGGAGGTCGACCGCATCGGCCTGGATCAGGAATATTACGAAATCTTGCAAATAAAGGTACCGCATGTAACTATTCCGGTACGGCCAGGGCGTGACCTGGCCACCTTGGTGGAGGTCGCTGCGTTCGACCAGAAACTCAAGGGAATGGGGCAGAATTCTGCCCTGGAATTTAACGAGCGGTTGCTCGCGTTGATGCGAAACCGCGAAAAGTAGAGTAAGTTTTTACGAGAGAAGGATTTTGAAATGAGCGGCGCGGCGGCAAAAAAGGGCGAGGAGGCGAAGATGACCAAGGAGGTCGTCATCCTGAACAAACTCGGGATGCACGCCCGGCCCGCGGCCATGTTCGTCCGCGTCGCCAACCGGTTCCAGGCCGATCTCACCGTCGAAAAAGACGGCGAGGAAGTCAACGGCAAGAGCATCATGGGCCTCATGCTCCTGGCTGCCGGCTGCGGTTCCCGCCTCAAGCTCACCGCCGTCGGCGGGGACGCGGCGGCGCTCCTCAAGGAAATTGAGGAAATCATTTCTCGGAAGTTCGACGAGGAATAACGGGACGCATCGCGGATGGTAAACCACTCGGCTCCTCCGGAGTCCGCCCCGCATAGTCCCGATCCCGTCTCCCGCCTGACCGCCGAGACCCGGTTCCAGGCTCTCCCCGCCTCTCCCGGCGTCGCCACCGGTCCCGTCCTCATCCTGCGGCAGGACCGCCCCACCATCCGCCGCCGCACCATCACCGCGGACAAGGTCCCGGCCGAAATCGCCCGCTTGGAAGAGGCCCTCCTCCGCACCCGCCAGCACATCCTGGAGGCCAAGGAACGGCTGGCCAGCGCCGTGGGAGAGAAGGACGCCGCCATCTTCGACGCCCACCTCCTGGTCGTGGAGGATCCCACCATTCTCCACGCGGTCAAAGTCCAGCTGAGCGAGCGGCTCCTGGCCGTCGACACCATCTACCAGGACATCACGCAGAGCCTGGCCCAGCAGATGCGCGAGCTGGGCGACGCTTACCTGCGCGAGCGCTCCAGCGACATCCATGACGTGGCCCGCCGCGTCCTACAGCACCTGCGCGGCCTGGAGGACGAGCACGTCGACATCACCCACCCCAGCATCGTCGTCGCCGATTCCCTGAGCCTGCCGGACCTGGTCTCCATCGACCGCGGCTCCCTCCTGGGCTTCGCCACGCGGCAGGGGAGCAGCACCTCCCACGCGGCGATCATCGCCCGCTCCCTGAACATCCCGGCCATCGTCGGCCTGGAAGGGGCCCTCGACCGGCTGGAAAGCGGGATGGAAGCCATCATCGACGGCGTCTCCGGCCTCCTCATCGCCTTGCCCGGGGAAGAGACGAAGAAGGAATACGGCCAGCTGGAGCGCCAGCGAGACCTCGTCGAGGAGCAGCTGGGCGCCATCCGCGACACCCTGGCCCGCACGACCGACGACCGCCGCGTCATCGTCTCCGCCAACGTCGAGCTGCCGGAGGACTTCCCCCTGGTCACGGAAAACGGCGCGGAAGGCGTCGGCCTTTACCGCACCGAGTTCCTCTTCCTGAACCGGAACGATTTCCCGAGCGAGGAGGAGCAATACCAGGTCTACCGCCAGATCGCGCAGACGGTGAAGCCCCACTCCATCATCATCCGCACCCTCGACGCGGGCGGGGACAAAGTGGCGGCCCTTCTTTCCGGCGAGCAGCCGGAGATGAACCCCTTCCTGGGCTGCCGGGGCATCCGCCTCTGCCTGGAACAGCCGGAAGTCTTCCGCACCCAGTTGCGCGCCATCTGCCGGGCCAGCGCGGAGGGCAACGTGCGCGTCATGTTCCCCATGATCAGCGACGCCTCCGAGCTGCTCCAGTGCAAGGCCCTCCTGGCCGGAGTGCAGGCGGAACTCCGGGCGGAGGGCGTGCCCCTGCCGGAGAAAATGGAAGTCGGCATGATGATCGAGGTGCCCTCCGCCGCCCTTACCGCCGACATCCTGGCCCAGCACGTCGACTTCTTCTCCATCGGCACCAACGACCTGGTCCAATACACCATGGCCGTCGACCGGCTCAACGAGCGCGTCGCCAACCTCTACCAGACCTGCCACCCCTCCGTGCTCCGCCTCATCGCGCGCGTCGTGGAGGCCGGCCACCAGAACGGCATCTGGGTCGGCATCTGCGGGGAAATGGCCAACGACGTCCTCCTCATGCCGCTTTTCCTGGGCCTGGGCATCGACGAGCTGAGCATGGGCTCCGTCTTCGTCCCGCGCGTGAAGAAGGCGCTGCAAAGCCTCTCCTACCGGCAGAGCGTCGCCATGACGCACGAGCTTCTCAAGCACACCAGCCATGAGGAAATCCGCCGGGAATTGGGCGAATTCGCCCGCAAGACCTATCCCGAGCTGCTGCTCTAAAAAAACCGCTCAGGTTCCCGGGGGAGGGGCCGATAAGAAGAAGTATGAGCGGCGGTCCCGAGAGTTTTTCCTACCACTTTTCCCGCAATCTGGCCGAGCAGGCCCTCGCCGAAACCAAGCCGGAGCCCCTTCCCGAGGCCGGTTTCGTCACCAACGTTTTTCAGCTGAACCTCCATGAGGCGACCGCATCCTCCCTAAAGCGGGCGCCGAAGCGGGCGGCCGGCTACTGGGCCCAAACCCAGAGCGAAGCTTACACCCGCAATCTTCCCGCCGCCGCCCCTGAAACGCCCACCCCCTCGCAGACCACCTTCAATCGGGCGTTTTAGTTCTTTTATTTCATTGGGCCGCAACGCTTTGGGGAAATCCTAAATTTTCCCCCTCAAGTTTCCACCTGATCGTGCCGATTAAATCGGTATGAGCAGTCTCTCTCCCGTCACGCCCACCGGCCTGCTGACGAGCGCGAAGTACGACTCGCTTAGCAAAGCCCAGCAGCTGGCCGCCGACATCGCGCAGAAGCAAATCGACACGAAAACCAGCCTCATCAGCTCCTTGGATGGGAGCGGAGGGCAGGGGCTTCTCAATTCGATCGGCGTGAGCGGCTCGGACCAGACGGCCTCCAGCGTGAGCGCCAACGCCATCCTGAGCGGCTTGGCCGACCAGGACAGCGACGCGCTCCCGACCAGCATCTTCCAGCTCAATCTTCTCGACTCCCTGACGCGGGCCCAGGCCGGCGCCAACAACAGCGCGACGAAGACGAGCGACAAGGGCGTCGACGCCGTCGTCGCGGCCTCCCTCCAGACCTACAGCCACGATCTGACGTCGCCCGTCGAAAAGGGCAACTCGATCAACGTGGCGGCCTAGGTTTAAGCCGCCCGGCGCAGCGTCAGGTGGAGGATCTCCGCCGGCGCGTGGACGCGGAGCGGAAACCAATTCCCCGTCCCGTTGGAGACGACCAGGCTTCCCTTTGCCCGCCGGTAGAGGCCGGACCAGTAGCGGAAAAACATCGGGCCGCAGCCCAGCTCGTCCGTCAGCATCAGCTGGCCGCCATGCGTGTGGCCCGCCAGCACCAGGGGAATGCCCATCGCCTCCGCCGTCTCGAAGGCATGCGGATGGTGCGCCAGGAGGAGGGGAAACGCGCCGGGCTCCAGCGGCGGCAGCGCGTGCATCTGCATCTGGATGCCGCCGTCATACTGCCCCGTCCAGCGAACGCCCAGGACCTGCACGGGATGGCCTCCCACCTGTGTGGTGGCCGACTCGTTCAGCAGAAAGCGGTGGCCGGGCCCCTCGATCTCCCGCGCGCGGCGCTCGAACTCGGCGGCGTTTTCCAGCAGGTCGTGGTTCCCCTCGCAGACGAAGACGCCTTGCTTGGCGCGCAGCCCCTGGATGACTTCCAGGGCGCGGGGGAGGTCGTCCAGGTCGTAATTGATCAGGTCGCCGGTGACCGCGCCCAGGTCGGCGTCCAGCTCGTTGAACGCGTGCACCATGTCGTCCAGGACCGGGCCGTGGGTGAGCTGGCCCACGTGGATGTCGCTCAGGTGCGCGATGGTCATTCCCTCCAGTTCCGCGGGCAATCCAGGAACGTCGACAGTCAGCCGCCGGATGGAAAAGCGGCGCAGCTGGTAGAGGGAAATGCCGGTCAGCGCGAAGGTGGCCAGCGGCGCGGCGCCCGTGCCCAGCAGGGCCAGGAACTGCCGGCGGTTCAGCCCGGCGAAGCCCGGGCCCGGGGAAAAAGCGGCCGCGGGAGAGGGGAGACAGGCGCTGATCGCCAGTCCCACGCCCAACGGCAGCATCACCAGGAAGTGCCACAGGAGAATGAGGGAAAGCCCCGTCTTGCCCCACAGGGACTGAAGCGCCAGCGCCGGCTCCCAAAAGCGGGAGAGGACAAGGCCGGACAGCCCGGCGATCTGGAAGAACATGAACAGGTCGAGCGCGATGCGCCAGCCGAGGGGCGCGCCCGCTTGCTGCAGGATGCGGTGAAGGGAAAACCAGCAGATGCCGTCGCCCAGGAGGAAGAGGCCGAGAATGACTAAAAAGAACATGGAACAGCGAAACTAATCCCTTTCTTCGCAAAATTCATAACACTTTTTAGGTGCATTTTGAAAAAGGGACTGGTTAGTTGATGGTTCTAAAGTTTTCAGATGCACGCCTGTTTTGCCTGACCCCTTTTCCATGCTGCCGGACATCACTTTATCCACGTTTTCGAACGCCTCGCCTCAAGCCAAGGAAATCACCACCCTTTTCATCAACGTCCTGCTCGTTTGCAGCGTGATCTTCGTGATCGTGACGGTGTGGGTCGGTTACTCCATCTGGAAATTCCGCCACAAGGAAGGGGAGGACGGCGAGCCCGATCAGCACCAGATCAATAAGAACTACGAGATCACCTGGACGATCATCCCGGCCCTCATCTGCGTTCTCCTGGGCTACTGGACGGTGAAGAGCATGTTCGGCCCCAACGGCGGCGAGCCGCGCCATAAGGTCGAGCCCGACATCGTCATCACCGGCGCCCAGTGGTGGTGGGACGTCCGCTATCCTAAGCTGGGCGTCGTCACCGCCAACGAGATCCACGTCCCCACCGGCCGCCCGCTGGTCGTCGATCTGGAGTCCAACGACGTCATCCACACCTTCTGGGTTCCCGAGCTGGGCCGCAAGGAGCAGATGATTCCCGGCCACCACAGCCTGCTGAGCGTGGAATCGACCTTCATCGGCCAATATCTTGGGGCCTGCGCCCAGTATTGCGGCAACCAGCACGCCTGGATGCGCCTGCTCCTGGTCTCCGAGTCGCCCGCCGACTTTGACGCCTGGGTCGCCAAGCAGAAGTCCCGCGGCCCGCTGCCCCCTCCGCTCGTCTCCCGCGCGGAGGCCGGTCCGGCCCCCGTCATCGCCCCGAATTCCGGCGAGCAGACGCCGCAGCATCCGGCCGGTTCCGGCGCGGAGCGCCCCCTGGGCCAGCCCATCCCCCTGGCGGCCAAGCTGGGCGGCGGCACCAAGGGCGCCACGCCGGTCATCAACACCCTCATGCCCAGCGACAAGGTCGCCAAGCTTTCCGACGCGGCCAGCCCGGCTCCCACCTCCGACGCGATCGCCGCCAAGGGCGACGTGGCCCGCGGCCTCCAGGTCTACAAGGAACAGACCTGCGGCACCTGCCACGCCGTGGAAGGCGTCAGCGACGCGCCCTACGCCCCCAACCTGAGCCACCTGGCCAGCCGCCAGACCCTCGGCGCGGGCGTCCTGAAGAACACCCATGAAGACCTTTACAAGTGGATGGCCAACCCGCAGGCCTTCAAGCCAGGCTGCAACATGCCCAACTTCCACCTGACCCCCGAGCAAACGAGCGACCTCGTCGCCTATTTGGAAACGCTGAAATGACCGATCCCGCCCTCTCCCACACCGCCGACGCGCACGCCCATGCCCACGGGCATGGCCACGGCGGCTACCACAGCCGCCTCTTCGAGTGGCTGACGACCGTCGATCACAAGCAGATCGGCATCATGTACCTGGTCACCTCCCTTTTCTTCCTGGTGATCGGGGGCGTGGAGGCTCTCCTCATCCGCGCGCAGCTGGCCTACCCGAACTGCCATTTCCTGTCGGAAACCATCTTCAACCAGATGTTCACCATGCACGGCACCACCATGGTGTTCCTGGTGGGCATGCCGACCTTGGCCGGATTCCAGAACTACCTGGTTCCCCTCATGATCGGCGCGCGGGACGTCGCCTTCCCGCGCCTCAACGCCATGAGCTTCTGGATGCTGCCCTTCTCGGGCGTCATGCTCCACTTCAGCTTCCTGACCGGCGCGGCGCCCTCCGTCGGCTGGTTTAGCTACGCCCCCCTCAGCGAGCACAACTTCACCTCCAACCTCGGCCCCGATTACTGGGCCCTCGGCCTCCTGGCGGCGGGCATCGGCTCCGTCGGCTCCGCCTTCAACATCATCGTCACCGTCATCAAGTTCCGCGCGCCGGGAATGAGCATTCCCCGCCTGCCGCTTTTCGTCTGGATGTCCTTCATGACCTCCATTTTGGTCATCCTGGCCCTTCCGGCGCTCAACTCCGGCCTGGTCATGCTCATCGCGGACCGCCTCCTGAACGGCTCCTTCTTCCAGCACACCCAGGGCGGCGATCCCCTCCTGTGGGAGCACATCTTCTGGATCTTCGGCCACCCGGAAGTCTACATCCTCATCCTGCCCTCCTTCGGCATCATCTCGGAAGTCATCCCCGTCTTCTCCCGCCGTCCGATCACCGGCTACGCCTTCGTCGCCTGGTCCACGCTGGCCATCGCCCTCCTGAGCTTCGGCGTCTGGGCGCACCACATGTTCGCCGCGGGCCTCGGCCTCTACGCCGACGCCTTCTTCTCCCTGGCCTCCATGCTCATCGCCATCCCGACGGGCGTGAAGATCTTCAACTGGACGGCCACCATGTGGCGCGGGCGCATCCGCTTCTCCACGGCGATGCTCTTCTGCCTCGGCTTCCTCATCATCTTCGTCGTCGGCGGCCTTTCCGGCATCACCCTGGCCGTCACCCCGATCGACTGGGCGGTGACCGACAGCTACTACATCATCGCCCACTTCCACTACGTCCTCTTCGGCGGCACCATCTTCGGCTTCTTCGCGGGCATCTACTACTGGTACCCGAAGATGACCGGCCGCATGCTCGACGAGAGCCTGGGCCGCTGGCACTTCTGGGGCACGATGATCGGCTTCAACCTGACCTTCTTCGTCCAGCACTTCCTGGGCTTCATGGGCATGCCGCGCCGCATCTACACCTACCCGGACCTGCCGGGCTGGGGCCTGCTGAACATGATCTCCACCATCGGCGCCTTCCTCCTGGCCGTCGGCACCCTGCCGTTCGTCTGGAACCTGGTGGTCAGCCTCTACCGGGGCAAGATCGCCGGGGACAACCCCTGGAACGCCTGGACCCTGGAGTGGGCCACCTCGTCCCCGCCCCCGCACGACAACTTCGCACTGGTCCCGCCCGTGGAGGGCCGCCGCCCGCTGTGGGACCTGAACAACCCGCACGATCCGGATTGGAAGCGCGAGCCCGTCCGGGACGAACCCCCCGTGAAGATGGACCGGAACAAGGTCCTCATGATCTTCTTCATCGCCTCGGAAGCGATGTTCTTCACCATGTTGATCAGCGCCTACATCCTGTTCAACTCCCGCCAGATCGACGGTCCCACCGCCGCCAGCAGCCTCAAGTTCGGGCGCACGCTCTTCTTCACCATCGCGCTGCTCTCCAGCTCAGTGACGATGTTCTTCGCGGAAAAGTGCCTGCATCATAAGAACCGCCGGGGCTTCGTCGGCTGGATGATCGCCACCATCATCCTCGGCTTCATCTTCCTGGGCGGCCAGGGCTACGAATACGCGGAACTCTTCCATGACGGCGTCACCGTGGGCCGGAACATCTTCGGCAGCACCTTCTTCACCCTGACGGGCTTCCACGGGTTCCACGTCTTCATGGGCTTGGTGTCCTTGATCGTGTTCCTCATTCTGGGCTGGAAAGGGGATCTCGACAGTCCGCAGCGCATCCAGCACGTGGAAGCGGCCGGTTGGTACTGGCACTTTGTCGACGTCGTCTGGGTCGTCCTCTTCTCCCTCATCTACATCAAAAGCCTGCTCTTCCACACCCTATGACCTCTCCGCTCTCCGTCCTTCTGCAGCAGTGGAACTGGACCTCCCCCATGTGGCTGATCGCCCTGGCGGCGGCCTTCTTTTACGTGCGCGGCCAGCGCCGCTCCGGCGGGCTGACGGGCCGGGCCTGGTGCTTTGCCGCCGCGCTCGCCTTCTTCCTGCTGGCCACCGTCTCCCCCCTGCACCGGCTGGCCTACGGCTACCTCTTTAGCGCCCACATGGTGCAGCACCTGGTCCTGCTCCTGATCGTGCCGGGCTTCCTCCTCCTGAGCTTCTCCGGGGAGCAGTGGCAGGCCGCCCTGCGCCATCCGGCCTTCGCCCGCTTCACCCGCGTCTTCGGCTACCCGCTCGTCGGCTGGTTCCTGGGCAGCAGCGCCATGTGGCTCTGGCACGTGCCCCGGTTCTGCGTCGCCTCCCAGACCGTCTCCATGGTGGCCGATTTCCAGACCTTGAGCCTTCTCTTCATGGGCGCCTGCTTCTGGTGGCCCGTCGCCGCTCCGGCGTCCGTCCGCATGGAGGCTCTGCCCTCCATCGGCTACCTCTTCACCGGCTGTCTGGCCTGCACCCTCCTGGGTGTTTACCTGACCTTTTCGCCCATCTCGGTTTGCCCCTCCTTTCTCACCGCGCCCGATCCGCTGGGCGTGATGCCTTATCTGCGCGAGACCCTCGGCATGAGCACCTCGGTCGACCAGCAGCTCGGCGGCCTCCTCATGTGGGTTCCGGCCTGCTTGATCTACGCCGGGGCCATCTGCGTCGTCTTCGCGCGGTGGTACAACAGCCGCCCGCAACCCTCCTCCGCTCCCGCCCACTAAGCTTTTTTATGGATCACGGAACTCCCTCCCCCGCTCCGACCGGTGACCGTTCCAACTGGAACAAGCCGCAGCCGGAACTTATCCCTCCCCCGACCTTCTCGCCGATCTTCATGTCGGCGGGCATCGTTTTCCTGGTCTGGGGCTTTACGACGCACTGGCTCGTCTCCTTGACCGGCTTGGCTTTCATGATCGCCTCCATCTGCATCTGGATCTCCGAGATCCGCAAGGACTGGAGGACCCACTAAGATGAGCTGCTGCTCCGATCACGGCCACGGTGAAGGCCACGGCCACGGATGCTCTCCCCAGTCCGGCGAGCCCATTTCCGTCCAGGAGATGAACCGGCGCAAGTTCCTGGCCCTTCTTTCCATCGTGCCCGGCGCCATTGCCACGGCCGCCATCGGCGTGCCCGTCGCCGGCTTCGTCGTCGCCCCCATCTTCGCCCCGGAAAAGCGGGAGTGGGTCTCCTTGGGGGCCGTCAGCCAGTTCAAGATCGGCGACACCATCCAGGTCACCTACAAGGACCCGTCTCCGCTGCCTTGGGCCGGCGTCACCGCCAACAACGGCGCCTACGTCCGCCGCACGGGGGAGAACGATTTCATCGCCTTCGCGGTGAACTGCTCCCACCTGGGCTGCCCGGTCCGCTGGATCGCCAGCGCCAACCTGTTCATGTGCCCGTGTCACGGCGGCGTCTACTACTCGGACGGCTCGGTGGCCGCAGGCCCGCCCCCGCGCGCCCTTTCCCGCTACAACGTCCGCATCGAGAACGGGGAGTTGCAGCTTCAGACCCAGGAAGTCCCGATTGGATAAGCCATGTTCGAAAAATTAAAGAATCTCCTCGTCCGCTTCGTCCTTTGGTTTGAGGACCGCACCGGCCTGTGGGCCATGTTCGGCCCTTCGCTGACTCACCTGGCTCCGCGCGACGCCAAGTGGTGGTACGTCTTCGGCAGCGCCACGCTGCTCTGTTTCGCCATCCAGGTGGCTTCGGGCGTCGGCCTGGCCTTCGCGTACATCCCCTCCAGCGGCGACGCCTACCAGAGCCTTCAGTACATCACCAACGTGGCCCCCCTGGGCCGCTTCCTGCGCGCCATGCACTACTTCGGCGCGTCGGGGATGGTGCTCCTGGTCGGCATCCACATGGGGCAGGTCTTCCTCCACGGGTCCTACAAGTTCCCGCGCGAGATGAACTGGTTCAGCGGCGTCGCGCTGCTGGCTCTGACCATCGTCATGGGTTTCACCGGCCAGTTGATGCGCTGGGACAGCAACGCCGTCTGGTCGATCGTCGTCGCGGCGGAGCAGGCGGGCCGCGTGCCGTTCGTCGGCAAGTGGCTGGCCCACTTCATCATGGCGGGCGACGCCGTCGGCGGCGCCACCTTGGGCCGTTTTTACGCCATCCACGTCTTCGTGGTGCCCGGCCTGCTCTTCGCGGGCATCGGCCTCCACCTCCTGCTGGTCATGAAACACGGCATCGCGGAGATGCCCCAGGTCGGCCAGATCGTCGATCCGAAGACCTACCGCGAGGAATACCATGCGCGCCTGGAGAAGACCGGCATTCCCTTCTGGGAAATGGCCTGGCGCGACTCCTTCTTCGCCCTGGCCACCACCCTCGTCATCTGTTTCTGTGCCTGGTATTTGGGCCCGCCGCCCGTCGACGTGCCGCCCGACCCGAGCATCCTGGACACCGCTCCCGCGCCGGATTGGTATCTCCTTTGGTACTTCGCCGTCCTTTCCCTGGCGAACACCGCCCTGGAGGACTACATCATCCTGGGCGCGCCGCTTGTCATCGGCCTTCTTCTATTCTGCATCCCGATCCTGAGCAACAGCGGCGAGCGCCATCCGGCCCGCCGCCCGCTCTCCGTCATCGCCCTGGTCACGGCCGTCCTCTTCGTGTTCGGCTTCTGGATCTCGGCCATGCACATGAGCTGGACGCCGAATTTCCACCCCAAGCCGCTTTCCGCGGAGGTGTTGGGAACGCCCGGCACCGCCCATTACCGCGGCGGGGAGATCTTCCAGTCGAAGAGCTGCATCAACTGCCACCTCATGGCGGGAGAGGGCGGCCGCAAGGGGCCGGACCTTACCTACATCGGCGACCGCGCCACCCGGGACCAGCTGGTCATCCGCATCAACAACGGCGGCATTGGCATGCCCGGCTTCGCGGGCAATCTGACCCCGCAGGAGCTGAACGACCTGGTCGTCTTCCTCGAGTCGCGCAAGCACCGTTTCGACGAGGCCGCGGGTGAAGGGGCCAAGCCTGAATCGCTGCCGCTGGGCACCTCTGCCCGGTAACGGGGCCGATTCCCCGCAAAACAAAAAGCCACCGGTCCTAGCGGGCCGGTGGCTTTTTGTTTTTAAAAGAGGCGTTGCCGCTACTTGCCTTGCGTATGGCTGGGGGTGGGAGTCTGGGCCGCTTCGCTCCCCGTGGCCTGGGAACGCTTGGCTTCGGAAAGGAAGTTCAGGGTCTTGTAATTCTTCGTGGCCGGATCGATGGAGGCGATCTTGTGGCCGGCTTGGCGCTCCTCGAGGCAAAGCTCCAAGAAGGAAAGGGCGTGGTTCACGAGGGCGGCGGCGTCCTTGGAGCCGGTCTTGGCGATGAGGTCGTGGAATTCGGCCTCGCGCTCTTTGGGGATGTCTAATTGAAGTCTCATGCGGATGCCTGGAAAGAAGCAGGAAGAGTGCCGCGAGTAGGACTCGAACCTACAACCAATTGATTAAGAGTCAACTGCTCTACCATTGAGCTATCGCGGCATGGCAGAACCGGATTTAATACGAAAACGGGCCCGTCCCCGCAACAAAAAACGCAACCTTTTATAAAACGGCCCGGGATGGCAGCGTGGCCGGATGCGTTTTCTTAGTGTCTTGGCGTTGGCGTTGGGGCTCGTCTCCGCGGCTCGCGGGGAGGGGGCTTCCTTCTATGATCTGGAAACCCACACTCTTTCCGGGGAGCCGGAGTCTCTGGCCGCCTATAAGGGGCGCGTGGCGCTGGTGGTGAACGTGGCCTCCAAGTGCGGCTTCACGCCCCAATACGCGGGTCTGGAGGCGCTTTACAAGCGCTACCAGGACCAGGGCTTCGTCATCCTCGGTTTTCCTTCCAACGACTTCGGCCACCAGGAGCCGGGCTCGCCGGAGGAGATCGCCAAATTCTGCTCCAGCCGTTATCAGGTCACCTTCCCGATGTTCGAGAAGGTCGTGACGAAAAAGGGGCCCGGCCAGAGCCCGGTCTACGCCTTCCTCACGGACGGACGGGAGGCGCCGCAGTGGAATTTCACGAAATACCTCGTCGACCGGCGGGGGAAGGTCGTCGCCGTTTTTCCGAGCAAGGTCACGCCGCAGGACCCTGCGCTGGCCGCCGCGATCCAGGCGGAATTGGACAAGTAACCCTTGCCTCAAGGGATGCGCTGGCGCACCATGGATTTCCCCCTTTGGGCTGGATGAAGTTCATTGACCTGACCCATTCCCTGCGCGACGGCCAAGCTAGCTTTCCTGGAGACCCTCCTTTCCGCCGCACGCCCCACGCGGTCATCGGCAAGGATGAGTGCAATGTCTCCCTCCTTCAAATAGGCACTCACCAGGGCACCCATCTGGATGCCCTGCGCCACTTCATGCCGGAAGGGCTGACGACGGAGGAAATGCCGCTGGAATGGTTCTACGGTCCCGCCACCGTGCTGCGCATCCCGAAGGGGCCCAAGGAGGACATCACGGTGGATGACTTCCGGGCTTTTGAGGAGCGGCTGACGCCCGGCGCGCGGGTTCTTTATGAAACGGGCTGGCACCGCCGCTTCCGCGAGCCCGATTTCTTCACCGATTACCCGAGCATGACGGAGGAGGCCGCCGCCTACGTCGCCGGGCGGGGCGTCCGCCTTCTGGGCATGGACACGCCGACTCCGGGCCGCCACGCCTGCGCCGTTCACCAGGCCCTCCAGCGGGATCCCTTCCGTGTCGTCATCGTCGAGGCGCTGGCCAACCTGGACGCCCTTCCGGACCAGTTCACCTTCATCGGCTTCCCTTTGAAGCTCGAGGGTGGGGACGGCTCCCCGATCCGCGCCGTGGCGCTTTGTCCATGAACTCCTTTGACCACCAGCTCCTCTCCGTCCTCCTGAAGACCACGCCGGACCGCGTTTTCTTCAAGGACGCGGCGGGGAACTTCATCTTCGCCAACGAGGCGGTGGTGGCGAACATGGGCTTCCAGAGCCTCTCGGAGATTTTGGGAAAGAGCGACTTCGACTTCTTCGCCCATGAGCACGCTTCCGTGGCCCGAGCGGACGAGGAGCGGGTCCTGGCCACCAATCAGCCCATGGTGGGCAAGGTGGAGCGGGAAGTCCTACGGGACGGGCGGACCGCCTGGGTCTCCACGACGAAGGTGCCCCTGCGCGACGCTCAGGGGCGCGTCGTGGGCATCTGCGGCATCTCCCGCGATATCACGGAGCTGTACAACAAGGAGGAGAAACTCCGCAGCTACGCCCGGGATCTGGCGCAGAAGCAGGTCCAGCTGGACCAGGAGCTGACCCTGGCCCGCGAGGTGCAGCAGGCCCTTCTGCGCGGCACCCTGCAGGGTTCGGGAGAATGGGCCTTCGCGCACCGCTACCTGCCCATCGGCCCGGTCGGGGGGGATTTCTTCTCCATTCTGCCGATCGGCAAGCATCAGGTGGGCCTCCTCATCTGCGACGTCATGGGCCACGGCGTCTCTGCCGCGCTCATCACCGTCGTGCAGCGCATTCTGGTGGACGAGCTGCAGCGCTTCGCCACGGAGCCAGGCGTCTTTCTGCGGGAGATGAACCGCCGCCTCTGCCAGATATTCGGCCAGGCCTCCCACCCCTTTTACGTCACCGCCTGCTACGCGCTCCTCGACGCGCAGTCCGCCAAGATGCGCTACGCCCTGGCCGCCCATCCGGCGCCGGTGCATATCGAGAAGAAGTCCGGCCTGGTGAGCGAGCTGCCCGCGCCCGCCGGGCCGCCGCCGGGCGCCCTGGGCATGGCGATGGAGATTGATTACCCCTGCGCGGAGGTCCGCCTGGAAAAGGGGGATCGCCTCCTCTTCTACACGGACGGCCTTTTGGATCTGGACCTCGACTCCGGGCAGAACTGGGACAAGCCCGACTTGCTCCGCGTCGTCGATTCCAGCTTGGGCGTGCCCGAGTCCGGCTTTCTGGACGCGATTCAGGAAGCCGTCCGCAGCCAATCTCCCCGCCGCCGTTTCCTGGACGACGTCTGCCTGGTCAGCGTCGAATACCGTGACGGAGTGATTTAGCCCTTTTTTAAAGGGTTTTTACGTTTTCCCCTCTTTTTGGCACGAAACAAGCCTTCCAAATGTACACCAAAAATAATATAATATGGATACAGCGCTTGTCATTCATCCGGAGAGTGTCGTGCGGCGGCAAATTCAAGGCGTGTTGGAGGGCATCGGCCTGGTTTCCGCCAGCGCGCGGAGCGCGGCGGCGGGATTGGCCCTGGCGCGCCGCCGGCCCCCGACGGTCATTCTTTGCGCTGACCGGCCGGGGGAGCCCCCGCAAGCCGGGCATAATCTGGCCCGGCTTTTCCGGGAAAAGGTGGAGCGGGGCCGCGAGGCGCTTATCCTGATGATTTCCGGGCAGCGGAACCGCTGGAAAGGGCATGAGCAGCCGGGCGTAGACGGATTTTTGCGCCTCCCCTTGGATGAGCGGGCGCTGGCCACGGTGGTGCGGGCCTATTTGGCGCGGCGGCCCTTGCTTCTGAACGGGCTGGCCACGCCGCACGCGGCCCGCAAGCCGGAGGATGCCGACACCATGGCCCGCCGCCTGGTGTCGATGGCCCAGAAGTGCTGGAAAAATAATTCCATGGGCGCCGTAAGCCGGCCGCTGGGGGAGGGGCGGGAGGAGAAGCCTTTTGTCCACGCGGGACAGGTGGATGGGCTGGCCCGGGAGATGGCCCGCTTTCATGGCCGGGAGGCGGACCTGCACTGCCATGTGGAAAACGGCTTTCTGCCCCTTGAAAAGGACGAACTGGCCAGCATCGTCGGGGAATTGGTGGAGAACGCCTGCCGCTACTCTCCGCCGGGAAGCCCGATTAAGGTCTTTGCCGTCCGGGGGGAAGGCTACGCGGAGCTTTGCGTGAGAGATTACGGCTACGGGGGCATATCCCCGTCTGAGACGTCCCCACAGGGCCTAGGGCTGGGGCTGACCCTGGCCAAGATCCTGGTGGAAAGCCGGGACGGGAGCTTCCAGATCCACCATTTTCCCCGCTCCGGCACCCTGGTGCGGATCGAGCTGCCCCTGCGGAAAGGCCGTGAGGCCTAGAAAGGCGGCATGCCTGCGCTCTCCCGCATCCTGATTATCGAGGACGACCGCGCGGTGGGGGGCATCTACCAGGCGGCTCTTCTTTCCTGCGGGCATGAGGTGCGTTGGGAGGAGCGCGGGGATGCCGGCGCCGACGCCGCGGAGGAGGAGCAGTTCGACGCCGTGCTGAGCGACGTGAGACTGCCGGGATTGGACGGCCTCGGCGTCCTGGACCGCCTCCACCGGAGCAATCCGCGCGTGCCGGTCATACTCCTGACCGGACAGGGTTCCGCAGAGACCGCCATCGAGGCGATGAAGCGCGGGGCATACGACTATCTGTTGAAGCCGGTGCAGATCGGCGAGCTCATCGAAGTGGTGCAGAAAGCCGTGGCGAACAGCCGCATCCGCAGCCAGGAGGTCCGGGTGGGCGGGCGCAACGGGGAGGGGATCTCCTTCGTCGGCCATAGCGAGGCGATGCAGCGCGTATTTAAAGAAATCGGCCGGGTGGCGGCCCGGCCCGTCACCGTCCTCATTCGGGGTGAGACGGGCACGGGAAAGGAGCTGGCCGCCCAGGCCATCTACCAGCACGGGGACCGAAGGGACCGCCCCTTCGTGGTGGTGAATTGCGCGGCCATTCCGGAGACGCTTTTGGAGAGCGAGCTTTTCGGCCATGAGAGGGGGGCCTTTACCGGCGCGCAGGCGCGCCGCATCGGGCGCTTTGAGCAGGCCCATGAGGGAACGCTTTTCCTGGATGAGATCGGGGAGCTGACGCCCGGCACCCAGTCCAAGCTCCTGCGCGCCCTCCAGGAGCGGGTGATCCAACGGCTGGGGAGCAACGATTCCATCCCTGTCGACGTCCGCGTGCTGGCCGCCACCAACCTGAATTTGGAGCAGGCCATCCAGGAACGGCTGTTCCGGGAGGATCTTTACTACCGCCTGAGCGACGCGACGGTACGCCTGCCGCCTTTGCGGGAAAGGCCGAACGATATCTCGGAGCTGGTCGCCCATTTCATCGTCCACCAGGCGCGCGATCTGGGACTCCAGCAGCCGGGCATCACGCCCCGCGCGGTGGAATACCTCCAGAAGCAGGCTTGGCCCGGCAATGTCCGGCAGCTCCAGTCCTTTGTCCGCCAGGCTATCCTGGCTTCCCGGGGCTACGCCATTTCCCTGGAGATGGTGCAGGCGCTGGTGGGGGAGCCAAGCCTGGGACGGGATCATGCCACGCCGCTGCGGGACGAGGTGGCGCGCGCTCTCGACCGGGCGGCGGCGGATGGAAAGCCCGCGGCCTACGCGGAGGTGATGCGTTTTTCGGAGCGGGAGATCATCATGCAGGCCATCGCCCGCTCCAAGGGGAACCAATCGCTGGCCGCCCGCTGGCTGGGAATCTCCCGGCTGACGCTGCGGAACAAGCTGGCCGAGCTAGGGCGCGCCTCTTTCTAAATGGAGATTGGCCCTAGGCCTTTGGCATGGAGGCCTAGGGGCTTAAGACGCCTTCCAGGGCTGGAAGGGGCGGCGGGGGGCCGACTCGACGGAGTGGGGATGGACGGGCGTCGTATCCAGCTCGAAGACGGGCGAGCGGTTTTCCTCAAAAAGCTCCGGGTGGCGCTCCAGCCAGTAATTGCGGTGGGTCTTGGCGTCCGCGCCGGTGAAGAGAAGGGAGCCGGGATCCAGCTTGAGGACCTCCTTCATGGTCAGGAGGGTTTTCCACGGATGCGCGTCGATGCGGATCAGCGTGTAGCCGAAGTTGGGGCCGGGCAGATACCACATCCCTTCCGGTATGGCGTTTCCTTAAGGCTTTTTCAAGAGATCCCGGATTTCCGTGAGGAGGACGACGTCCGGGGACGGCCCCGGCGGGGGGGCGGCCTGTTCCTCCACGTGCAGGGCTTGGCGGGCGGTGTTGATTGCCTTCACCAAAAGGAAGACGCAAAAGGCCAGGATGGCGAAGTTGAGCGTCACGGTCAGGAAGTTGCCGTAGGCCCATACGGCGCCTAGCTTCCGCGCGTCCTCCAGGGAAAGGCCGAAGGGCACCTTGGCGGAAAGGGGGACGTAGAGGTTATGAAAATCGGCGTTGCCGACGAAGCGGCCCGCGATGGGCATGATGAGGTCGTTGACGGCGGAGTTGACGATGTTGCCGAACGCGCCGCCGATGATGATACCGACCGCCAGGTCGACGACGTTCCCCTTGAGGGCGAATTGCTTGAATTCGTTCAGAATGCTCATGCCTGTATCTTAGCCCATTCCCGGCCGGGCGCAACGGTTGCCAAGGAGAGGAAAGGGCTTACAGTATCGGCTTCGATGATCGCGCGCCTTCTTTGCCTGGGCCTGCTGCTGGTTGCGGCGGGCTGCTCCGAGTTCGACAGCTTTGACGCCACCCACACGGAAAGGCTGCAAACGCGCCCCCTCTACGGGCAGTATTATTATCTGCCGGAGGGGCGCATCCATCTGACGGGCAAATACGCCGCGCCGAGCTGGACGGTGACGGTCGACGTCGACCTCCTGGCCGATCCGGCGGCCCGCTTCTATTTCCGCCCGGACAACAGTTTCCTGGACGATGTGGACGACCGAATCACGGTCAACGGCAAGGGCCTCCTGGACACGGCCACCTCCGCCACGACTTCCTCCTCCCCTCCGGCGGCGCTCACCATCGCGCAGATGAGCCCCGTTTCCGTGACCTTGGACGCTCCGGGCGCTGCGCCGGAGAAGGCTTCCTTCAACTATTCCTTCGACCCTTTCGACGCGGATAAGGCGGACCGCGTCCGGCAGGAATTGGCCAAGCTGGGGCTGCGGATGAAGATGGCGCCTTCCCTGGAAAAGGGGCCTACCCGGCAGCCTGTCTATGAGAAGGAGGGGAAATACCCCGGCATCCTTTTCCGCCCCGTGGTGCCGGTCCGCTTCACCTTCCGCGTGAAGGACGCCTCCGCGCTGGAGGAGCAGCAGGCGCAGGTCTGCGTGCCCGATCCGCGCACGCTTCTGGCCTTCGACATGAACCGCGCTCCCCTCATCCCGCGCGTGGCGGAGGTGCAGTTCCGGGACGGCATCCTCATTTCCTCCCATGTGAATAAGCCCAGCATCGGCACGGCGATCATTACCGTGCCGCTGCAGATGATCCACACGGTCTTTACCGGCGGCCTTTAGTCGGCGCGGGGGGGAGCCTCTCCCCACATGGAGCGCATGGGGTAGGCGGTCAGGGAGGCGATCTGCCCTTCTCCCGTCAGGGAGAAGCCTCTGGAGGCGGGGAGGTAGCTGCGGCAGGGCCAGACGGAGAGGCCATCCCGCGCGAAGAGTTCGATGGAGCCTTGGTCGACCAGGACGCGGCATTTCAGGTGGCCGTTTTCCAGGGGAAGCCTGGCGGTGACGGTCTTGGCCTTTGTGATGCAGGACATTTCCTGTTTGGCCGGATCGTAGTGGAACTGCGTCGGCCCGATGGCCAGGGTCACGCCGGCCCCTTCCGGCACCACGTCCAGCTCGATGTCATAAGGGCCGCTGACGGCGGCCAGCGGATTGGCGGTCCCCAGCGCGGCGGTGGTGAGGGAAAGGGAGGGAGCGCCGCGCAGGACGTCGATTTCCTTCACCGGCAGGCTGGAAAGCCGGGGTCCTTCCGGCGTGGCGCGGAGGGAGAGGCTCAAGGGGACGCTCATCATCTGGCTGAAGGAGTCCTTCGGATTGCGGGGGCCGCGCAGCCACTGGATCTGAAGGCAGCGGGATTCCGTGGCGGGCAGGTTGTTGAAGGTTTGGCTGGCGTAGTAGCCGTCGGTCTCGTGGCTGGGAAGGATGGGGGTTTCCGGGCGGAAGGTTTCCCCGTCGAAGGTGCCTACCTGGTAACGGCCGTCGCCTTGGGTGGCCACCCAGCGGATATTCTGCGCGTCCCCGTTCAGGGGCAGGGAGATGATGTCCGGGCACTCATAGTAGCCGGGCAGGGTGGAGGCGTCCTTCCAGGTTTTCAGGTCGGGGGAGGTCAGGAAATGGATTGTCTTTTCCTGGCCGGGAGCGGCGCCGGGCTGGGGCGGCATGCCGATGAAGAGGGCCATCACCCAATGCTTCCCCGGCTCATACCAGATCACGCGCGGATCGCGATTGCCGCCGCGGATCTGCGGGACCACGGGATTGCCCTCGTATTTGACGAAGGTTTTCGCCCCGTCGAGGGAGTAGGCCAGGTTCTGCTGTGTCAGGGGCTTTCCGGCCGCGGTGTAGATGAGGACCACGGCGGGGGAGTCTTCCTTCCCCAGGCCGCTGGTGTTCCGGGCGTCCAGGACCGCGCTGCCGCTGTAGATTTGGCCGAAGGGATCGGGATAGAGGGCGGGGGGCAGGTTTTCCCAATGAACCAGATCCCGGCTGGTGGCGTGGCCCCACGATTTGTTGGAACCGATCATGCCCAGCGGGTTGAGCTGGTAGAACATGTGGTAGGCCCCGTCCAGGTAGATGAGGCCGTTCGGGTCGTTGATCGCGCCGGTGGGGGAGGTGAAGTGAAAGGCGGGGCGATCGGTCTCGTGATAGACGTGCTTCGGCTTCCACGGCTGGTCGGCCTGTTGAAAGGCGGCCTTCGGCTGAGTTTCCCCGGGAAGGACTTGGAACTCGATGCGGGCCGCTTTCCCGACGCTGGGAGAGAGGTCAAGGGTGCCCCACCAATCGGGCTCGTCCTGTGCCAGCTCGACCTCCAGGGGAATCGGCGGCTGGCCGTCGACGATAACGTTCACATGCCGCCGCGCGCCGCCGTTCTTTACCGGCAGAAGGAGGAAGCCGTGTTCCAGGGTGAATTCCTTGGTGACGGGCGTGCCCGCCATCGGGGGGGCGGGGGGAGCCTGTTCGGCGCGGAGCGTTGCCGTCAGCGCCAGCCAGCAGGCCAGGGGAAGGAACGCTTTCAAGCCTTAGCCGCGGAACGTGGCGGCCATGCGGCGGCGGGAAAGAATGAAGAGGGCCAGGCCGCCGATGAAGAGGGCGTAGGTGGAAGGCTCCGGCACCGCGCTGAAGGAAAGGGTGTAGCTATTGCCCACCTTGGCGACGCTGGCGGAATAGCTGTTGGTGTCGTAGCCGGTGATGGAGGCGAAGGTGAAGCCGGTGGTGGTGACGTTGTCGAAGACGTTGTAGGTATTCGAATAGCTGAAACCGGTGCCGAGGCTTAGGGAAAGGGAGACGTTACCGGAGCCGGTCAGCCAATCCCCGGCGGTGCTGAAGGAGACCTCGCTGGAGGAGGTGCCGAGGGTCAGGGAGAGGGTGGAGCCGCTGCCGAAAGCCAGCTTGCTGCCGGAGGATAGGTTGAAGGTGAGGGTGCCGGCGGTGTCGCCGGGAGCCAGGGTCCCGTTGATGGTGACGTTGTTTCCGGCGGTGGGGGCGATGATGCCGGTGCCCGCCAGGGTGGCGCCGTTGGAGACGGTGACCGCGCCTGTGCCGGTGCCGCTGCCGGTCGCGTTGTTCACCACGAGCTTGCCCTGCTGGACGATGGTGCCGCCGCTGTAGGTGCTGGCGGCGGAAAGCTTCTGCGTGCCGGTGCCGCTCTTGATAACGGAGAGGACGGAGTTGGTGTAGGCGGTGTTGCTGTTGACTGTGGGCTGGTAGTCGATCAGCTGGGCGCTGGTGGCGTAGGTGTTCGCGCCGGTGGTGTTGATGTTCAGGGTAACGTTGTGGGCGCCGTGGCTGGCGGCGGTGGCGTTATCCTGGCTGCCGTAGATGCGGGTGGTGCCGGAGGAGCCGTCCGCCGTGCTGAGGCCAGCGACGGTGGCGGTGATGGCGGTGGCGTTGGTGTTGGCGTCCAGGTAGACGTTCTTCGAGTTGCTGCCGTCGAAGTTTAGGGCGCCCAGGCTATAGCTGTTGGTGACGTTGATGGAGAGGACGCTGTTGGCGGAGCTGCCGGTCAGGGTGATGCTGTTCGTGCCGGCTTGGCTGAGGTTGCCGATGCCGGTGTAGGTGCTGGCGACGCCGCCGATGTCGAGGTTGCCGCCGTTGATCACGACGTCGTGGAGGGTGAGGGAGAGGCCGTTGCCGCGGAAGATGAGCGAGGCGCTATTGCTAACCGTCAGGGTGCCCAGGACGTTGTAGGTTCCCGCCGTGCCGCCATAGAAAAGGGTGTTCACCTGGGAGGCCGTGGCCTGGGTGATGTTGTTGATGGAGTGGGCGGCGGTGGAGAGTGTGATAGAGGCGTTGGCGGTGCTGAAGCCGGTGATGTTGTCGGTCGCTCCGGGCACCACCCCGTCGCTCCAGCTGGTCGTGGCGTCATAGGAAGTGTTGTTCGTGCCGATGTAGCCGTAGTCGGCGGCCTGGGCGGCGGAGGCAAGAAGGGCAAGGAACCCCGCCAATAGGAAGGAAGAACGTTTCATGGGTTAATCCTGGAAGGTCGCGGCCATGCGGCGGCGGGAGAGGACGAAGAGGGCTAAACCGCCGATGAGAAAGGCGTAGGTGGACGGCTCCGGCACGGCGCTGAAGGAAAGGGTGTAGGCGGTGCCGCTTTGGGTGACGTTGGCGGTGTAGCTGCTGGTGTCGTACCCGGTGATGGAGGCGAAGGTGAAGCCGGTGGTGGTGACGCCGGTGAAGATATTATAGGTGTTCGAGTAGCTGAAGCCGGTGCCCAGGCTCAGGGAGAGGGAGACGTTGCCGGAGCCGGTGAGCCAGTCGCCCGCCGAAGAGAACGCCACGGAGCTGGAAGCGGTGTCGAGGGTCAGGGAGAGGGTGGAGCCGCTGCCGAAGGCCAGTTTGCTGCCGGAGGATAGGTTGAAGGTGAGGGTGCCGGTGGTGTCGCCGGGAGCGAGGGTGCCGTTGATGGTGACGTTGTTCCCGGCGGTGGGGGCGATGATGCCGGTTCCGGCCAGGGTGGCGCCGTTGGAGACGGTGACGGCGCCCGTGCCGGTGCCGCTGCCGGTCGTGTTGTTTACGACGAGTCTGCCCTGCTGGACGGTGGTGCCGCCGCTGTAAGTGCTGGCGCCGGAGAATTTCTGCGTGCCGGTGCCGGTCTTGGTGACGGAGAGAACGGAGTTGGTGTAGGCGTTGGTCATGGCGCCGGCGGAACCCGTGACATAATCAGCCATGACGGCGGTGGTGGCATAATCAGCGGTGTTGCTGATGTTCAGGGTGACGTAGTGAGCGCCATGGAGCGCCGATCCGCTCGTGCTCAAGTCTTGGGCGCCGTAGATTTGGATCGAACCGCTCGAGCCGCTCAACCCGCCGACGGTGGCGATGATGGGGGCGCTGCTGCTGGTTTGTCCAATGGCATTGGCATCGAGATAGACGTATTTGGTGTTGGTCCAGCTGCCGAAATCGAGGGTGCCGACGTTGTAGTTGGCGGCAGAATTGAACAGAAGGTTGCTGGCGAGGGCGGAGCCGCTGGAGGCAAAAATGATGGATGAATTATGGGATTGGGAGACGGTGGCAACGGGAGTGTAGCCGCTGGCCCCCGCGCCGAAGAAAAGCCCCGCGCCGGTGGAAATATAGGCATTGCCGCTCAGATTAACGGTCAGGTATTGGCCGCGGAAAGAGAGCGTGCCAAGTTGGTCGTAGATTGAGCCCAGAATATTGTACGTGATGGGCGTCGCCGCGACGTAATTGAGTTGGAGGGTCTGGCTGTTCGTGATGTTGTTGATGGAGTAATCGCTGTTCCCCAGATTGATGACGGTGTTGGTGCTGACGGTGAAATTATCACCGGCGCCGGGAGGAACGGTTGCCGGGCTGCCGCCGACGGTCCAGTTGGTGGCGGTGTCGTAGGACGTATTGGACGGCCCGGACCACGTGTAATCGCTCGCGTGAAGGGGGGCGCTTGTCAAAATGACGATCCCCAGCGCTAGGAAAACATGAAATAACGCTTTCACCTCCCCAGGGTGAACCTGAAATAACAGCTTGTCGACGCAAATATTCGCTTAAATTGCAAAATTTTAAACCGATCTCTTATGGTTGGGGCCAAATCGAGGCCAGGGACCAGGCCTTTGCTTCACGGACATTAATTTTATGATCTGCCTGCAGGCTTAGGCCGATTTGGGAGGGATCGATGAGGTAGGGCGCGGCCAGGAGGGTCCGGCCTGCCGCGCCGAAAATTTCGATGGAGGCCCGATCGACCAAGACGCGCAGGCTAAGCGGCTGTCCCGCCGGGTAGGGGGCTGTGCGGCCGAAGGCGGATAGGGTGTGGGCGGCGGCATCATAGGTGATCGGCTGGCCGTGGACGGTCAGGACGATTTTCTTGGCCTCGCCGGGGTCGAGGGTCAGCTCCAGGTCGAGGAGTTCCGCCGTGAAACCTTCCAGGAAATTGGAGCCGGGCGCGGCTCCGCCCGCGGCCCATACATGCGTGGGCCCGCGCAGGAGTTCCAATTCGGGGACGGGCTGGATGCGGACCTCCGGGCCGGAGGGGCCGCGAGCCAAGGTGATCTCCCGGGGGACGGTCATTTGCTGGGTGAAGGGCATGTCTGGGAACTTGCCGCCCTGGAGATAGCCCAGCTGGACGTGGCGGCCGGAGAAGTTGCTGAAGGTTTGCTGAGCGTAGACGCCTTCCCACGGGGTGCTCCACACGGGTCCTTCGGGGATGAAGGCTTTCCCATCGAACTGGCCTACGTAGTAATTGCCGTTGGCGCAAAAGACCCAGCGGGTTTCCTGCGGGTCGCCGTCGACGGGGAGCTGGAAGAGGTCGGGGTTCTCGATGACGCCGGGCAGGGAGATGTCGGAAAGGCGGGTCCACTCGGTCAGATTGGGGGAGCGCAGCAGGGTGTAGACGCCCGGCTTGAGGAAGAGGGCCATGATCCAGCTCTTGCTCGGCTCGTGCCAGATGACCTTTGGGTCGCGGTTGCCGCCGTAGACGTTCGGCACCACGGGGTTCTTTGGGTGTTTGATCCAGGTCTTCCCGTTGTCCGGGGAGTAGCACATTGACTGGGAGGTGAGCTGGCCGTAGGAGGCGGGATTCATCCCGCTGGCGGAGGTGTAGAAGCAGGCGATGACTTTGTCCGGGCCGGTGGCCAGGCCCGCCGTGTCGTTCACGTCGGCCACGGCGCTGCCGGAATAGACGGTGCCGTAGCGGTCCGTGTAGACGGCGTCCGGCAGCTCCGTCCAATGGAGGAGATCCTTGCTCACCGCGTGGCCCCAGCTGCGGATGGCCGTCCGCTTCAGCCCGTAGGAGAAGTGCTCGCAAAAGATGTGGAACTCCCCGTTGGCGTAGACCAGGCCCACGGGATCGAGCTGCCGCCCCCGGCGGGAGGTGTAGTGGAACTGAGGCCGGTATTTCTCCCGGTAAAGGCCGGGTTCCGGCCAGGCGTCGACCTGCTCGACGGCCGCCAACCCGTCGCCACGGGGCGGCTGCCAGTCCCGCTCCAGCCGCAGCGTCTGCCCGCGGAAAGGGGCGACGTTTTCGTAGACCCAGAAATCGGGCTTTGCGCCGTCGGCCAGTTCCACTTCGAATTCCCGCAGCAGCTCCCCCTCCCGCGAGAGCCGCATCAGGGTGTGGCGTGCGCCGTTCTTCACCGGGATGCGGAGCCAGTCGTGTTCCACGCGAAGGTCGCGGGAGGCCCGCATGCGGGTGAAGTCGGCATCGCTCTGCACGATCTGGTCCAGGAGGATGGCGTTGTTCGTGGAGGCGTCGAAGAGTTCCAGCGTCGCCTCTTTCCCGTCCCAGGCGGAGACGTCCCACGCGTGCCAGTCCAGCCGCTGCATCTTCCCCGTGGCGTCATTGGGGCCGGTGGCGGTGAGGACGGTCTGGCCGTCGACTTTCAGCCGGAGGCCGAGGCGCTCGACGTCCTTGCCCCCGCCGATGAGGAAGTTGAGGTAATGCCGCTCGATGCGGAAGGGGGCGGAGCGGAGCGTGCCGGTCCCCTCGTTCCCCTTTACGAAGGAGTCGGCGAAGCCCCGGCCCAGCCAGCCGCTGGGCGGCCCTTGGCCGCGCAGTTCCGCCCGGGTGGGCCCGGTGCCGAAGGCGTCTCCCTCCACCGTCCACCCGTCGTAATGATCCCCCTCAAAGTCCGCGACGACGACATCCGGCCGCTCGATGGCAAAGGCGTGGGCCACCCAAAGAAAACTGAAAAAAAGGAGCGTTCGCATCTTGAGCATTAATTATTGTAAATACTGCGTTATGGGCGTTATATCATCTTCGCTTTTCTCGGCGAATTGTTTTCCACCCTAAAAAAATCAAACGGAAGGGGCATCTATGCGGACGGAACGGACTTTGGCGCTTGTCTTGGGGATTTTCCTGGCGGCGGGGGCGGCGTGGGCGGAAAAGCCGCCGTTCCGCACCATGCTGAGCAGCGACACCACTAATATTCCGAACTGTCCCAGCCCGTTCCGTCCCCAAAAAGGAGGCCCGATCACCGACGCGGACATCCGCGCTTCCGTGACCGAGACGGCGGGGCAGGGGATCGACGTCCATATGCTTCAGCCCGGACTGGGCTGGGTGCCGTGGTGGCCCAGCCAGTTTTTGCCGATGAAGGATCACGTCGCCTGGCTGGAGTCACAGGGCCGCAAGCCCGACGCCTTCGAGAAATATGTGCTGGGCGGCGGGGACATGGTGCGGGTCTTCATCGACCAGTGCCGTGCCAGCGGGGAGGCGCCCTTCATTTCGATCCGGATGAATGACCTGCACCATGTAGGACGGGGCATTCGTTCCAAGGCGGAAGGGGAGGCGGACAAGGTGAAGGCCATGAAGGAGTTCGCCTTTTTTGCCGACCACCCGGAATTCCGCATCGGTCCCGGTGTCCCCGGCAACAAGGCTCTGCCTTACGCCCTGGACTGGGGCCGCCCCGAGGTGCGCGATTATAAATACCGCCTCCTGGAGGAGCTGTGCCGGAACTACGACTTCGACGGGCTCGAGCTCGATTTCATGCGGGCGGCGATCCTCTTCCACCCCGCCCGGACCACTTCCGCCGAACGGCGGCAGATCCTCACCGGCTTCGTGAAAAAGGTCCGCCAGCTCCTGGATGAGACGGCCAAGCCGGGAGTGCATCGCTGGCTCTGCGTCCGCATCCCCGCCTATCCGGAGACTTACGACGGAATGGGCATCGACCTGGCCGACTTGGCCGCCGCCGGCGTCGACATGGTCAACGCCAGCAGTTCCTATTTCACCGACATGCAGATCCCCGTGGCCAAGCTGCGCAAGGAACTGCCGGAGTCGGCGGCTCTCTACGAGGAGATCCACTTCGCCACGGGCCAAGGGCTTAAGACCCCCACGGAGACCCTTTTCCGCCGTTCCAGCCGGGAGGAATTGGAGACCGCGGCGCACCTGGCCTACGCGCGCGGGGCCGACGGCGTCAGCGCGTTCAACTTCCAGTATTACCGGGGCACCTACGGAAAGACCGACGTGGGCGGGGAATCCGCGGAACCGCCCTATTCCGTCTTCAAGCTGCTGCGGGATCCCGCGGCCCTCTCCAAGCTGCCGCAGGATTATTTCTGGGGCTGGATCTACAGCACGCCCTACCGGAAGGACCTGCCTTTGGACAAGCCGCTCCAGGCGGGCAAGCCGCAGGAGCTGACGCTCGACATGGCGCCGCCGGAGGGCGGCTGGCAGCAGGAAGGGCGGCTCCGCGTCCAGGCCACCGCCGACCTGAAGGGGGCCAAGCTGCAGGCCTACCTCAACAACGTCCCGTTGGAGCCTTTCGCCGACGTCTCCTCCCCGCATCCGGAATATCCCGTGGCCGTGGGCAAGCCGGAGGACTACCGCGCCTGGAAGGTCCCGGCGGCGCTCCCGAAGGAGGGGCCCAACGTCCTGCGCCTCCTCCTGGAAAGCGGGGAGCCGGTGAAGCTCTATTACCTCGACGTTTGGCTGCCCTGACCCGGTTTCATGAAAAGAAAGGCCTTATTCCTCGGCGCGGCGTTCCTTTGCGGCGCGCTTTGCGCCACGGCGGCGGAGAAAGCGCCGTTCCGCGTCATCTTCAGCAACGACACGACGAATCTCTTGAGCTGTCCCAGCCCGTTCCGGCCCGACCGGCACAAGCCGATCACCGACGACGACATCCGCGCGTCCGTGATCGAGACGGCGGGGCAGGGGATCGACGTCCACATGCTCCAGCCCGGCCTGGGCTGGGTGCCGTGGTGGCCCAGTCAGTTCCTGCCTATGGCGAGGTACGTCGCCTGGAAAAAGGCGCGGGGGGAAAAGCCCGACGCCTACGAGAATTACGTCCTGAACGGCGGGGACATGGTGCGGGTCTTCATTGACCAGTGCCGGGCCAGCGGGGAGACGCCCTTCCTCTCCATCCGCATGAATGACGTCCACCACATCTACCGGGGCAGGGGCGTTCAGGGTGACGCGGCGGCTCAGGAAAAGGCGATGGAGGAATTCCCCCTCTTCGCCGACCATCCCGAATACCGGATCGGCCCGGAGATGAAGGGCTCCATGCGCTACGCCTTCGACTGGAGCCACCCGGAGGTGCGGGAATACAAATACCGGCTCCTGGAGGAGTTGTGCCGGAACTACGACTTCGAGGGGCTGGAGCTCGACTTCATGCGCGCGCCCTACCTCTTCAATCCCGTCCGCTCCTCCTTGGCGCAGCGGCGGCAGATCGTCACCGAGTTCGTCGGCCGGGTCCGCCGCCTATTGGACGAGACGGCCAAGCCCGGCGCGCACCGCTGGCTCTGCGTCCGCGTCCCGGGCTATCCGCAGAGCTATGACGAGATCGGCGTCGATCTGCCCGCGCTGGCGGAGGCGGGCGCCGATATGATCAACGCCAGCGGCTACTATTTTACCGACATGCAGATGGACCTCCCGGCCATTCGCAAGGCGTTGCCGGACTCCGTCGCCCTCTACAGCGAGGTCCACTTTGCCACCGCCATCGCGGCCAAGCCGCCCACGGGCGATGCCCTCAACCGCCACGCCTCCCGGGAGGAATTGGAAACGGCGGCGCACCTGGCCTATGTCCAGGGGGCGGACGGGATCAGCGTCTTTAACTTTCAATACTACCGGGGCACCTATGGAAAGACCGACGTGGGCGGGGAGGGGGCGGAGCCGCCCTATTCCGTTTTCAAGGTGCTGCGGGATCCGGCCGCCCTGGCCAGGCTGCCGCAGGACTATTTCTGGGGCTGCCGCTATTTCTCCCCGGACCGGAAGCCGGAACCCTTCCACACCCTGTTCCATTCCGGGGAGGTGAAGGAACAATCGCTCATCCTGGCCCCGCCGGAGGGCGGATGGCAGCAGGACGGCAGGCTCCGCATCCAGGCCAAGGCCAGCCTGGGGAAGACCCTATGGCGGGCCACCCTCAACGGGGTCTCCCTGGAGCCGGACGCCGATGTTTCCGCCCCGCATGCGGAATACCCCGTGGCCATCGGCAAGCCGGAAGACTACCGCGCCTGGAAAGTCCCTCTTTCCGCGGTGAAAGAGGGGGTGAACCGTCTTCGCCTTGGCTTTTCAGGGGAAGGGGAGGCCGATTTGGAGTACTTGCAATTATGGTTGCCTTAGCCTTTCAAACATAACATTGTTATATCAGATGAGTTCCCCCCGTTTTGTCATCCGGTGCGACATGGAAGGTGTCGCCGGAATCGTCAGTTATGCCCAGGTTGAGCCCGGCCACCGGGAGTATGAAGAGGGCCGGGCCTATTTCATGGAAGAGATCCTCGCGCTGGTCGAAGGCCTCAAGGAGGGCGGCGCGGGGGAAATCCTGATCTATGACGAGCATTGGTTCGGCCGCAATCTGCGGCTCGACCGCCTGCCGGAAGGCGTCGTCGCCTGCTGCGGCAAGCCCCCCTACCGGGAGGACTGGGCGGGCGGCCTCCGCGCCGGGGATGCCGGGCTCATCCTGCACGGCCTCCATTCGAAGCTCGGCACCGGCCAGGTTCTCCACCACACCTACGAGCCGGACATCAAGGCGATCACCCTCAACGGCATCCCCGTTGGCGAGATCGGCGTGGAGGCGGCCATCGCGGGTGACTTCGGCGTGCCCACCGTCCTCATGACGGGCGACTCCGGCGGGGCGGAGGAAGCCCGCGCCCTCATTCCCGGCATCGCCACGGTGGAGGTGAAGGAGTCCCAGTCCCCGGACGGCGCGGCCTGCCTGCCCCTGGCCGTCGCGGCCGCCCGCATCCGGGAAGCCGCGCGCCGCGCGGTGAAGGACGCCTCCTCCGTGAAGCCCTTCAAAGTCTCCGGCCCGGTGACGATGGAGATCGATTTCAACGACGGCCCCTACCTTAAGGCCTTGCGCGCCTGCGCCGACCTGGCCGGTCCCGCCCACTTGGTCCTGGAAGGCGATTCCGTCATCCAGCTCTGGGCCCGCTACTGGAAGCTCAAACTCAAAGCCCAGGAGGTCGTCCGTGCCGGAAAGGTCTAAAGCTCCCGCTCCCTTCGACGTCGCCGCGGCGCTGCGCGCGCGGCAGGTGACCTACGGCTCCTGGATCCAGCTGGCCTCCCCGGGAGTGGCCGAGATCCTGGCCAACGCCGGGTACGACTGGATCGGCCTGGACTGCGAGCACACCGCCGCCGACATCGCCACGGTGGAGGCGGTCGCCCGCGCCGTCTATGGGCGCGGCTCCTCCCTCCTGGTCCGCGTCAGCCGGTGCGACACGGTGGAGATCCGCAAGTGCCTGGACGTCGGCGCCCACGGCGTCATCGTCCCCCTGGTGGAGACGGTGGAGGAGGCGGAGCGCGCCGTCGCCGCCGCCAAGTATCCCCCCCGGGGCGTGCGCGGCTTCTGCTTCGGCCGGATGAACAACTGGGGCGTCGACTTCGATTCCTACGTGAAGGAGGCCAACGACCGCGTGGCCGTCGTCCTCATGATCGAGTCGAAGACCGGCGTGGAGAACGTGGAGAAGATCGCCGCCGTCCCCGGCGTCGACGGCCTCTTCATCGGGCCCTACGACTTGAGCGGCTCCTACGGCGTGCCGGGAGAAACCGGCCACCCCCTCGTCCAGGAGGCGCGGCTGCGCGTCGTGGAGGCGGCCCGCAAGGCGGGCATCTCCTCCGGCCAGCACCTCGTCCGCTCCACGCCGGAGATCCGGGAAAAGGCCGTCGCCGACGGCCTGACGTTTATTTGCCTGGACGGCGACATCATCTTTCTGGAACAAGCCGCCCGCACCACCCTGCAAACCACGGAGAAAAAATGAAAGAATCCCTGCGCGATTACGCCCGTCTGGGCCTCGTCCACCACATGCTTTACGGAAAGTCCCTGGCCGACTCTGCCGAGCACGCCCGCACCCTCCAGGACTTTGCCCGCCGGGCCGATATCGAGACCCTAGACTGCTGTCTGCCTTACGGCCCTCTGCGGGAGCCGACGGCCAAGGTCATCCGGGAAAGCGGCAAGGTGCGCAACGTCTTCGCCACCCACCATTTCCCCCTGCGGAAGATCTCCTTCTGCTCCACCCTGCCGGCCGACCAGGCCCAGGCCCGCCTGATCGCCGCCGACATGGTGGACCAGGCCGCTCTCATGGGCGCCACCGGCTTCATCTTCGCCTCCGGCGGTCCCCGCCCGCGCGAGGCCAAGCCGGAGAACTACCAGGCCTTCGTCGAATTCTGCCGCTGGCTCTGCGCCAAGCTGAAGCCGCACGGCATCAAGGCCCTCCTGGAGCCCTTCGACATGGAGGTCGACAAGTGCTTCCTCATGGGCACGACCAAGAAGTGCATGGAGATCCTCGACGAGGTCGGCGCGGACAACATCGGCATCGAGCTGGACGTCGCCCACCTCCCCATCATGGGCGAAGACATCGCCGAGGCGATCCGCACCGTGGCCCCGCGCCTGGACCGCGTCCACCTGGGCAACGCCATGCTCAAGGACAAGAGCGACCCCTTCTACGGGGACAACCATCCGCCCATCGGCTATCCCGGAGGGGAAATCGACGTGCCGGAACTGGTCGTCGCCCTGCAGGCGCTGCTGGAGGTCGGCTTCCTCAGCCGCGAGAACCGCGGCGACGTCGTCCTAGAACTCAACCCGTTCCCGGGGAAGACGGTCGACGAGTCGGTCGCCGACAACTTTGCCCGCGTCCAGGCGGCCTGGGCCCAGGTCCAGCCGCTCGTCGCCGCCTAGGCCGGGGCGGCGTTTGACCGCTCTCCGGCGGCGGGATAACCTAGCTCACACGTGCACGCTCCCTTGCCCAGGCGGGGTTTCTCCCTGATCGAGCTGCTCGTCGTCCTGGCGATCGTCGCGATCGTCGCGGCATTCAGCGTGGCGGCTCTTTCCGCCCAAAGCCGGGCGGGGGAAATCCGGCGCAACTTGGTCACCGTCTCCGGCCTCCTCGACCTGGCCCGGCAGACGGCGGTGGCCCGCCACACCTACGCCTACTTCGGCATGACCAGCCCGGCCCAGGCGGCGGCCACCCATCCCTCCGCGCATGAGACGCCGGTCTACCTGGCCGTCTTCGTTTCCAACGACGGCTCGGACGTCCTGGGGGCGGGAGGCAGCCTGAACGACCAGGGCGGCCCCCAGGCGGAAGTCTCCCTCCTGCGCAAGGTGGAGTCCCTTAAGAACGTCTTCCTGGACACCGTGCTGGGCGCGCGCAACCCCCTGGTTACGCGCCTCCGCCCTCCTGTGGGCAGCGGCGCCGCGCTGACCTCCTCCTGGACGCTGCAGACCTCCACGCGGGTGAACAACGCGCCCCTCTCGTTTGACAGGATCATCAAATTCACCCCCGCCGGAGCGGCCCGCGTCAGCCAGGTCCCTATCGAGGTCATTGATTTGATTCTCACCCCCGTGCGCGGCGGCGAGCAGCCGACGGAAGCCGACCGCGAGATTTCCTCCGTCATCCGCCTGAGCGGGTTGACGGGGAACGTCTCCGTTTATCAGCCCTAGCCATGAAGCCTTTCGGAAAAGCGGCCTTCAGCCTCATGGAGGTGGTGCTGGCGCTCGGCCTCATCAGCTTCTGTCTGATCGCGCTCATGGGCCTCCTGGTCGCCGGCCTGAAGAACAACCGGCAGACCCGTTCCATGGTGGACGCCACGGCGGCCGCCTCCCTCCTGGTCGAGTCCCTCCGCGCCAGCACGAACAATCGCCCGGTCAATCTGCCGCAAATCCCGCTTCCCACGGGCATGGAGGTGGCGTCCAACACGGCGCCTCTCTACGTCGATAGCGGCGGCTATCTGGTCGGCTCTCCCCGGGATGCCGCCTTTGCCCTCAACTACCGCGTCCAGGTGGTCGACACCAACCTCGACATCTGCCGCATCTACATCGGCCTAAGCGCGCCGCCGCAGGCGCCCGTCAATTCCAAGGAGCGCTCCACTTACGAGGTGCTCTCCTCCTTTCAAATGCGATGAGGACGCCTGCCGCCCGCTCCTTTACCCTTATCGAGGTGTTGGTCGCCATGACCGTCCTCTGCCTCATGCTGGGGATGCTTTTCTCCATGACCAAGGGAATCAGCGACGCCTATAGCCGGGGAAAGTCGGGCACGCAGAACGATTCGACGGCCCGCGGCGTTCTCGACGCCATCGCCCTGGATCTGGAAGGGGCCGTCATCCGGCCGGACCTGCCCGGCTTCCAGGCGGAGGGGAACGGCCTTCTCGACTTCTTCACCGCCCAGCCCGGCTTTAGCGCCGCTTTCTCCAATCCGCGCAACTTGAGCTACGTCGCCTACGGCCTCGACGTTACCTCGACCAACTCGGACATGGTCCGTTACGACATCGCCGTCGATTGGACCACGGCCAATTTGGCCGCTCTGGCGTCCTCCCAAAGCTTCCATACCAACCGCCTGGCCCCCAGCGTCCTTTGCTTCAACTACCGCTTCATCCTGACCAACGGCCAGGCCGTCTCCACCGTCTCCAACGCGCAACAGGTCGCCGCCGTCCGCGTCAGCCTGGCGGCGGCGGACACCGCCACCTTCGCCCGCCTGGCGCGCGCGGGACGGGTGCGGAACGTCCGGGACGCCCTGGCCAACGCGGTGGAGGCGGAAGGGACCGTCAGCGCCAAGTCGGTCTGGGAAAGCCAGGGCTTTTCCTCCAGCTTCAACACCATGTTTCCCGGCGTCCTGCAGGGGACGGGCATCCGCTTCTTCGAGCGGACCATCCCCGTGCCCGTTTCCGGCCTCTCCACGAACTAGCGCCATGAGAAGACATTCCGACCGCGGCGTCGCCCTCATCATGGTCCTGGCGGCCGTTTCCCTTTGCAGCCTCCTGGCCGTTTCCTTCCTCATGATGAGCCAGTTCGAGGCCGGTTCCGGCAGCGCCTACGCCCGCTCCGTCTCCGCGGACGAGCTGGCGCGGGGCATGGCGCAGGAGCTGGTGGCGGAGCTTGCCGATGAGGCGCGCCAATCCGGCGCCAACACCAACTCCATTCCGCTGCCCGTCCGTGTCGGCGTCACGGTGACCAACCCGCGCCTCTCCCCCGTCGTCCGTCTGAGCACCAATGTCGCCGCCGCCGCCTTTTCCGCCGCCTTTGAGGCGAACAACGTCACCAACCCCCCGACCAACTACGCCACGCCGATCTCCACCCTCCAGCCGGGCCTGGACGGCCACCGCCTCTCCCGCACGCGGTGGCAGGCCCCGCGCATCGTTCCGTCCTCCCAGGACGTGCCCATTCCCAATTGGATCGTCGTCTCCCGTTCCGGCCCCACGCAGAACACCTCCCTGGGCAGCCTTTCCGACCTTTCCCCGACCAATTGGAACGCGGCGATCGGCCGCTACGCCTTCGTGATCTACGACGTCAGCGGCCTTTTGGACGCCAACGTGGCGGGCATTGCCTCCTCCGACACCCGCACGGGTCAAAAAGGAACCGCCGCGGTGGCCAACCTGGAATCCCTGGGCCTTTCCCTGGGGGCCTTTTTCAAGTGGCGCGACAGCAATCAGCTGACCAACACCTACGGCACCGATCCCACTCCGGGCCATCCTGGCTCGCCCGGCCTGCTGGAGATGGGTTTCACCCCGCAGACCAATTATCCCAACCGCAACCAGTTCTACACCCGGGGCGACCTTGTCAGCTATGCCGCGGACACCGGCAATATTCCGGAAAACACCCTGCCGAATTTCTCCACCTTTTCCCGGGCGGCGAACGCGCCGGACATCCCGCAGGCCACCATGGGGAGCGGTTCCTGCATTCTGGCCGGGAACGACACCTCGATCACTTACTATAACCTGCAGGGGCAGCAGAAGAGCTACACCGTCAAGAAAGGGCAGCCCTGGCTCCAGCACAAGTTTCCGCTCTCCCGCCTCCGGTGGTTTGAATACGTCGATTCCACCGGCGCGCCGACGGGCAATTACGCCCAGGCCATCAAGCGGCACTTCGGCCTGAAATGGGTGGCGGACCTGGGGGCCGCCGGCGCGGCCAAGCCCGATTTCGAGGGGGTGCCGGGCTTCATCTACACCTCCCCGGACGGGGATTCCGCCGTCTCCACCATCAAAAACCTCTCCCAGGTCCCGCAGACCCGGGAGCCCGACTTCTTTGAGTGGCTCAAGACCGGCATCGACACGAACAGCCTGGGCGTCAACTTCGGAACCAACAGCCTTACCTATTCCGTCAACCAGGATTCCAGCGTCGATTTTCAACTCGTCCAGATCGGGGCCAATATCATCGACCAGGCGGGCTCCAGCGACGTGCCCACGCGCATCGCATCCGCCGCCGCCCAGGATCGGCAGGGCGGCCCGCTGGTCGCCTTCGGGGTGAAGAACATCCCTTATCTGAATGAAATCCCCATGGCCTATCACCGGCCAAAGAATGCCCCGGCGAACCTCAATTGCTATTTCCAGTTCGAGTTCTGGAATCCGCATCAGAACGCGAGCAAGGCCCTGCTCGATCACTCCGGGCATGCCATCACGCAGTTCCGCGTCCGTCTTTTGGAGGGGGCCCCCTGGCTGAACGCCTATGTGCGCATCAGCGGCAGCGATACGGCCACGACGAGCGTCACCGCCATTGCCACCGCCTCCGAGGTGAACCGCACCATCACCCCTTTCTCTATGAACGGAGGGGCCAACAACACCGCCACCTTTGACGTCACCAGCATGGATTTCAGCGAGCCGCGCGTGTTGGAGAGGGGCTCGCGGGTGAACACGGTGCCGCTGACGATTGCCACCTGTCCCCGCACCTACTCAGTGGGGCCGCCGCCGGAGAGCCCTAACTTCATCGGGCTGGTCGTGGCCTCCAACACCGCGGCGAATCCTGGAATTACGGATGGAACCCGGTTTCAGGTCAGCAAGGACACGGCGAACTTCACGGCTTTCGCGGATCCTGCCACCCCCGCCTACACCTACCCGATGGGGGAGAAGTATTTTAACGCTACGCAGCTGCTGTTCGCCAGGCCCGCCGCCGCCTCTGTCGTCAATCAGCCGGCGGGCGGCAGTCCGGCTCCCATCACGCTGGTGGTGGAAATGAACGCGGACGGACGCTGGATTCCCTTTGAAACAGCGGAGGGGATCACCTCCACGATCCTTGCTTCCATCAACTACACCGGCAGCGTGCCGAACATGTATTCGAATCCGATGAACTGGACGGAGAACATTCCCATGCAGTTCACCACCTCGGTTAGCGCCTGGAATTGGACCAACCCGGGACATGGGGGGTCGCAGTATAACCCCAAAACCACCGCGGCCATCACCGATTCCGACCGGGGACGGCTCTATTACGGATGGCAGGATGTGCGCACGCGGCAGTCTTTCATAAAGATCGACCCCCGCACCCGGCGCTGGGGGTTGCCCTCCACCCAGTTCGGCTCGCCGGGCTTGAGCATGCGGGAGACGTCCTCCGCCTTTAACGCGAAGTTCAGCTCGCTCCAGGACAATTGGGATTCGGCCTTCGTGAACAACAACGTGACCGCTCCCATCTTGGGGGTGGCCGATTTAGCCCGCAATCTATCCTCTCCCAACAACACGGTTGCCCGCACCTATTCCGTGAAAGACAAGGATGTCGTGCGTCCCGCCGACTGGGCCTATATCCCGGACGCCGATTTCCCTTCCATCCCCGGGAAGACCACGGCCCGCCCGGTCATCCTCAACCGCCCGTTCCGCTCCGTGGCGGAGCTGGGCTATGTCTTCCGCGACACGCCGTGGAAGACGATCGATTTCTTCGAGTCGCAGAGCGCCGACTTGGGGCTGCTGGACGTCTTCTGCGTGGAGGACAATTACGCTTCCCCGGGAAAGGTGAACCCGAACGCGGCCTCGCTGGCCGTCCTGCAGTCCTTGATCCAGGGATCGGCCTTGAACAGCGCGGCGTTCGCTCTGGGGGGAGGGGATGTGGATACGGGCGTCGCCCAGGCCCTGGCGGCCAGTCTGACCAACGGACCCTCCTTGCGCAGCGACCAGGACGTGGTGAAGCGCTTCCTCTCCAGCACGGAATACACCGGCGTCCAAAACAAGATCCAGCGGGAGGCCTACGCGCGAGGCCTCATCGGGCAGACCGACACGCGCACCTGGAACTTCCTGATCGACGTGATCGCCCAGGCCGGGCGCTACCCGGTCACGGCGCGGGACCTGAGCCAGTTTCTCACCACCGGGGAGCGCCGGTATTGGGTCCACGTGGCGATCGACCGGGAGACGGGCCGGGTCGTCGACCTCTCGTTCGAGCCGGTCGTCGAGTGACGCGCCCGACCTACTTCGCGTTCTTCGTGACGAGGGGGAAGTCGTCCGTGCGGAAGGGGACGGCGGGAAAACCCGCCGCGTTGTAGAGGTTTCCCTGGGGATTGTTGGCCCAGTCGTAGCGGACGGCCACGGGCTGCGGCACGGCGGCGCTGCTTAGGACCACGTTTTCCCCTTCGATCTTCGCCGCGTCCGCCCAGTGCCATTTTTTGTCGGCGCCCGCCAGGGCGAAGCCGTCCAGCTCTCCGCCGGGGCTCTGCCGGGTGACGGGGATCATCTTGGGGGAGCCGGTCCGTTCCGGATAGGAATCGGGGAGGGGGCGGGCGGCAAGCCCTTCCGCGTTTTTGAAATGAATGCGGACGGCGTTGCCCTCGACTTTCATCGAGTCGTAGACCGGCCCGGAAAAGGGCACCTGCTGCCCGTAGCTTTGGGCCAGGGCGATGGCGGCCAGCCGCAGGCCGGCGTCCTTTTTATTCCGGGGATGGATGTCGCCCGTCTCTCCCAGATCGATGAGGACGGCCTGGCCGGTGTTGGGCAAGGCCAGGGTGAGGGTCTGTGCCTCGCGCAGTTCCGCCCAGCGGCTCTCCTCCGGCTGCGCGCCGCGCGCTTGGTAGTTGGCCAGCTGGCACCAGTAGAACGGGAAGTCGCCCTCGCTCCATCGTTTGCGCCAATCGTTGATGAGGGTGGGGAAAGCGGTGCGGTAAGCGTAGGCGCGCCCGGCGTTGTTTTCCCCCTGGTACCAGATGGCCCCGCGTAGAGCCATGGGGATGAGGGGGGCGATCATGCCGTTGTAAAGGTAGGCGGGGAGCAGCTGCGGGGCGGGCGCCTTGGCCGGGGCGGCGGGCATCGGCTCGGCTCCGGCGGCCAGGGCGGGGAGCTCTTTCTCCGCCTTGGCCTCCCATTCCCCGGCCAGGGGAATGGAGTAGTCCTGGGAGCGGCAGAGGAAGGGCTGGCGCTTGTCGCCCAGGGCGGCCTCTCCGGAAGGAACGAAAATGCGGATCGCCAGCACGTTGCTCGGCTTCAGGTCGGCTTTGCGGACGACGTATTGGCGTGCATCGGAGGGGGTGGAGCCCGGTTTTTCCGGCGTCATGTCGCCGATTTTTTTCCCGTTCCAATAGACGGTCTCGAAGCCGTTGATGCCGCCCAGATTCAGGGCGAAATCGCGCTCCTCTTTCCCGGGGGGAATCTCGATGCTCCGGCGGACCCAGAAGGCGCCGTTGGCGGGCAAGCCGGTGAGGGGGCCGGGCAGGGTCACCTTCGTCCAGCCTTCGGCGGGGGCGCCGGGCGCGGCGAAGCCTTCGGCAGGAGCGGGCGTGTCCTGGCGGCCATTGGCGGCGGCCCACGCCTGGTATTTTTGGGCGAATTCCTTTTGCAGGGCGGGGAAGGCGGCGTTGGCGGCCAGAAGCTTGTGGCAGTAGGCCTTCAGCTCGGGGTCCTGGTCCAGGGCTTCCTGGCTGGTCCAGGCCTCGACCGGCGTGCCGCCTACGCTCGAGTTGACGAGGCCGACGGGCTCCTTCAGGACGCGCTGCACCTCCTTGCCGAAGTAGTAGGCGACGGCGGAGAAATTCCCCGAATCCTGCGGCCCGGCCAGAACCCAGGAGCCCTTGCAGTCGTCCTGGGGCTTGGCCACCGGGTTCCGGGCCACCTTGAAGACGCGCAGCTGCGGGTTGGCGGAGGCGGCGATCTCCTCTTGGGCGTTCTGGGTCACCTTGAGCTCCAGGTCCATGTTCGACTGGCCGGAGCAGAGCCAGACCTGGCCGACGAGGACGTCCTCCGCCGTCACCTTGTTCGCGGGGCCGGAGACGGTGAGGGTGAAGGGGCCGGGGGCGGAGTCCTTCAGGTTGAGGAGCGCCTTCCATTTTCCGTCGCTTCCGGCGGTGGCGGAGGCCTTGGCGTCTCCCAGGCTGACCTCCACGGCTTCACCCGGCGCGGCGGTGCCCCAGATGGGGACGGCTTCCGCCTTTTGGAGCACGGCGTGGTCGGAAAAGAAGGAGGGGACTTTGACCTCCGCGTGGAGGGGGAGGACGGCGAGGAGAAGCAGGAGAAGGCTCTTTTTCATAAATTATTCCAGGGGGCGGGAGGTTTGGTCCCAGACGGTGAGGTTTTCCAAAGGGCGCGGCGCGGCGGGCCGGAGCCACGCGGCGAAAAGGCCGACGGCCAATACCAGCGCATTGCCGACGATGGCGGTGTAATAGACCTCGATCGGCAGCCGCCAGGCGGCGGGGAGCGCGCCCAGGCGGCCCGCCGTGACCCAGCCGACGAAGGCGATGGAGACGGCCAGCCCGCACCAGACGGCGCCCGATCCGGCGCGGCGGGTGAACATGCCCAGGAGGAAGACCGCCGGGATGCCCGCGAAGAGGAAGGCGGTGATCTCCAGCCAGAGGTCCAGGAGGGTGACGGCCTTGGAAAGGTAGATGAGGTAGCCGCCCCCGATCATGAGTACGGAGATGAGGAAGGAAGTGGCGAAGCCGACGCGGACGTAGTGCTTGTCCGAGCGGCGCGGGGCCAGGAAGGTGCCGTAGAGGTCCCGGACCCAGACCATGCTGGCCGCGTTGATCCCGGCGCTGACCGCCGACATGGCGGAGGCGAAGGCCCCGGCCAGCACCAGCCCGGCGATGCCGCGCGGCAGGTGAGTGACGATGAAGTAGGGGACGATTTGCTCCGCCTTCCGTGCTCCGGCCAGGATTTCCGTGGGGATGGGTGCCGGATGGTGGGAGAAGTAGACGAAAAGAGTGGTCCCCAGGAGCTTGAAGGTGCCCCAGATGGGCACGCAGCCGAAGCCGAGGATGAGGACTCCCTTGCGCGCGTCGGCGGCGGAGCGGGCGGAAACCCACCGCTGGACGGTGGCCTGGTCCAGCATGCCGGTGAGGAACTGCACGAAGCCGACGAGGACGAGCATCATCACCGTCTTGTGCAGGAGGGAGAGCCCCTCCGGCAGGGGATGGAGTGTCCCGTCCGGGCCGGCGTCCCAGAAGGAGAGGCGGTGGCTTTCTATTCCCTCCCGCAGGACCTGGCCGAAGCCGCCCGGCACGTGGCCGACGGCGACGAAGACGCAGAGAAGCGCGCCCAGGAGCAGGAGGATGGTCTGGATCACGTCGGTCCAGACGACGGCGGCGTAGCCGCCCTTCACCGTGTAGAAGGCGGTGATGCCGCCGGTGAGGAGGAGGCTGACCAGGAAGTCGAGGCCCAGGATCGACTGCACCAGGACGGAGAGCAGGTAGAGGATCATGCTGATCCGGAAGAGCTGGGAGAAGAGGAAGAGGACCGCCGCGTAGGCGGAGAGGGAGGCGCCGAAGCGGGCGCGCAGGTAGCCGTAGGCGGAGGAGATGGTCCCGCGCCGGAAGAACGGGATGAAGAAGACGGCGGCGATCACCGCCACCAAGGGGAAGGCCAGGTTGGGCAGGAAGCGGATCCACGTCGTCTTGAAGGCGTCGGCGGGCGCGGCGATGAAGGTGACGGAACTGATGAGCGAGCCGATGAGGCTGATGCCCACCACCACGCCGGAGAAGGAGCGGCCTCCCAGGAAGTATTGGTCGGTCCCGGTGTTCCGCCGGGAAACATAGAGGCCGATCCCGATCATCGACGCGAAGTAGAGGAAGAGGACCGCGAGGTCCACGGGGCCGAGCTGAAGGGTCATGCCAGGAGATGGGCGGCGATTTTTACGACGACCTTGCGCATCGACTTGTGGGTGCCGTCGGCGACTTTCGGCCGGTGCGGCTCCCCGGGGGGAAAGAAGGCGAAGTGGCCGGGGAGGAGGTTGAGGGAGCCCAGGGGCCTGGCCTCGGTCTGCCAGAACTGGACTTCCTTTTCCGGATCGTAGGCGCCCAGGGGGCGGAGCGTGTCGGGCAGGATCCAGTCGATCACCTCGCCGCCGGAAAGGCAGACCTGGACGTCGGCCGTGTGGCGGTGGGACTCCCAGCGGCACTGCTCCGCGGGCAGCGTGTCGTAGCCGTGGACGTTGCCGAACATCTCCTTCCCGCGCAGCTCGACGATGCCGTCGGGATGGGCCGGGGTGACCGTCCTGGCCCAGGCGATGGCCTCCGCCAGGACGGGATGGAAGGGGGTCACCCAGCGGGCGGTGATGCCGTCGAGCGTGTCGGTGATCATGGGGGGGATTACTTCTTGGGGGTGGGGAAGGGGGCGGTGTCGGTGCGGAAGGGGGCGGCGGGAAGTCCGGCTTGGTTGACCAGGTTGGCGTCGGCAGGGTCGTCGTGCCACGCGTAGCGGACGAAGGCGGGGGAGAGGACCTCCGGGCTGGTGAGGACTGCCTCGTCCCCCTCGATCCGGGCGGCGGCGGGCTTGTAGCCGCCGTTGCTGCCCGCGATCTCGAAGCCGCCGGGCGCCGCGTCGCTCCGGCCGGAAAGGCCCTCCGCGTGGGTGAAGCGGACGCGGGCGGAGGCACCGTCCGCCTTCCAGCTTTCGAAGACGGGGCCGGAATCGGCGACGGCCTCCCCGTAGACGCGGGCGCGGGCCAGGAGGGCCAGCCGGTGGCCGACGGGCTCCTTGTCCTTCGGGTGGCGGTTCTTCGGATCGCCCACGTCGATCGTCACGGCCAGGCCGGTGGAGGGGACCTGGGCCTGCGCCTCCCGCAGATAAGGCCAGCCGACGTGGCCGGGGGTATGGTCGCCGCTCATGGCGTCGGAGATATTCGGCAGCTGGACGACGAAGAAGGGCAGGTCTTCCCGCTCCCAACGCTTACGCCAGTCGGCGATGAGGGCGGTGAGGAGGGGGGCATATTCGTCCGCGCGGTTGACGTTTTCCTCTCCCTGGTACCAGAGGACGCCGCGGATCGCGTAGGGGACGAGGCCGTTCAGCATCCCGCCGTGGAGGCCGGTGGGGGTGTGGAAGTCCCCGGGGCCGAAGGGCGGGGCGGGCTTGTGGGGCGGCACGGGCTGCGCGTCGACTTGGGCGTCGTCCGCCTTGATCTGCCAGGCGGCCAGGTCCTTCTCATAGGCTTCCTTCAGCCGGGGATAGTCGGCCATCGCCTGGGCCCAGCGGCTGCGGATGGCGGAAAACTTCGGCTCGGAGTCCAGGGCCTCGGGAGACAGCCAGGCCTCGATGGGGGAGCCGCCCTTGGAGGAATTGATGAGGCCGACGGGAACGTTCAGGGCCTTCCGCAGGTCGCGGGCGAAGTAGTAGCCCGCGGCGGTGTAGTCTCCCACGGTCTGCGGCGTGCAGGGGATCCACTTGCCCTTCACCGTGTCGAGCGGCTTTTCCGAAAGGACGTAGGCGACCTTGAACTCGCGCAGGAGGGGGTCGTTGGCGGCCGCCGCCGCTTCCTGGGCGCCGTTGGCCTGCTTGACCATGAAGGCCATGTTCGACTGGCCGGAGCAGAGCCAGACCTCGCCCGTCACCACGTCGGTGAAGCGGAGGCTTTCCGTGCCGGAGCGGATCTCCAGCTCGCCGCTCTTGCCGGTTTCCAGGGCGGGGAGGGTGGCGCGCCAGCGGCCCTCGCCGTCGGCAGCCGCCTGCGCGGTTTTCCCGTCGTAGGAGACGGCCACTTCCTGCCCCGGAGAGGCGGTGCCCCAGACGGGGACGGGGACGCCCTGCTGGAGGACGGCGTGGTCGCCGAAGAGGGAACCCGCCGTCAGCGCCGCATGGAGCGGCAGGGCGGAAAGAAGCAGAAATCCGGGGAGGAGGCTTTTCTTCATGGGATGGGGGTAAAGGTCTGCGCGGCGTTCCAGCCGTCGAGGCCCAGGGCGGCGGGCTCGCCCTTCAGATCGTCGACGGCGCAGTCGATCGTGACGGTCTTCGCCTCGCCAGGGAGGAGGGAGAGGTCGTTCTCGCTGGAGAAGGCGGGCAGCACCCGCTCGTGGGAGGCGGCGCGGCGCAGGGTGGCGCGGGCCATCAGCACGGGGCTGGCGGAGGGATTGGAGACCGTGGCCGTGACCAGGAGGCGGCCGTTTTCCTGCCGGGCGGAAACCTTCACTTCCAGCGGCACGCGCGGCAGCGCGTTGAGGGCGCGGTAATCCTCTTCCTGCGCGGCCTGCCAGTAGAAGTTGTCCGAAAGCAGGAGGCCGGAGGCGTCCCGCAGTTCCAGCTTCACCAGGCGCGCCGCGCCGGGGGCGGGCGCGGGGAGGGCGAAGGCGCGCGTGGCCGACTGGCCGGGAGCGTTCACCCGGCCTTCCTTGGAGGCCAGGAGCTTCCCGTCGACGGAGTAGGCCCTCGCCGAGGCGCGCAGGCCCTTGAGCGGGGCGGCCTGGTGGTTGATCACGCTGACGGAGGAGTCGTCCAGGTTGAGCTGGATGTGGAGCGGCTCGCACCCCTTCTGTGCGCCGAAGAGGGCGGACGTCGGCTCCAGGTCGTAGGCGTAGAGCTGCCAGACGGTGCTGGGCCACGCCGGGTGGCTCATCCAGAGGAGGACGCCGCTGGAATCGCGCCACAGGTTCTTGTTCCACGCCTCGAAGATGGCGCGGTGGCTCTCGTAATTGAGCATCTGCGCCTTGCGGCAGAAGTCCTCCAGGCTCGTCGGGCGGCCGAAGCGGCGGGCCAGCGCGTCGTAGTAGCCGCCGGCGAACATCCCCCCCTTTGCGGCAGAAGTCGTGGTAGTTCCAGGTGTCGTTGGTGGAGGGATCGCCATTGGCGGGCCAGGTTTCCGAGGCGGGCATCATCGCGCGGATGCTGTCCGCGGAGGGGACGGAGGGCAGGCCGATCTCCGTGGTGAAGCCGTGGGCGAAGCGGGAGAAGTAGAGCTGCGGCGGCACGTACCAATAGGGTCCGCGGCCGTGGACGCCGTCCCGGTCGGAGGAGCGCTGGTAGCGGCGGGTGCCGTCCTCCTCCGCGATGATGCGGGCCAGGCCGCGGTCGATGCCCGCGGGGGGCCAGCCCTCGTTCCGCGCGCACCAGAGGGCGATGGAGGGATGGTTCCGGTAGCGGCGCACGACGTCCCGCGCGTTGTCCAGGAAGAGGTCCTCGTCGTCCGGGTTGGGGCCGTCGTTCGGGTTGGCCAGCCAGAAATCGTTCCAGACCAGGATGCCGTAGCGGTCGCAGGCGCGGTAGAATTCCTCGCCGGTGCTCTGGCCCACCCAGTTGCGGATCATGGTCAGGTGGGCATCCCGGTGGAGGCGGACGAAGGCGTCGATCCGCTTGGCGGGGATCCGCTTCAGCGCCTCGTCGATGCCCCAGTTGCCGCCGCGGCAAAGGACTTTCACGCCGTTGACCAGCAGCTCCATGTCGGGGTCGTGCGGCGCGGCGGGGACGGGCTGGAAGACGGCGGCGTCGGACCCCCACGGCACGCGCAGGTGGGCCGGGCCGTAGGCCACATCGTCCCACTGCTTCCCGTCGACGGAGGTCTGCATCGTGTAGTAGGCGCCGTGGCGGTCCGGTTGGGTCCATTGGAGGACGACACGGTCGACGGGCTGCTCCGCGCCCAGGTCGACCTGGATCGAGTGCTTTCCGTGCGAGCCGGTATCGAGGGGGTTGGTCGCCGCGCTGCCCCAGCCGGTGGCGGGGTTGCCGTCGGTCACCGCGTCGCTGCCCGGCACGGTGCCGGTGGTCGGCGCGTGAAGGGCCAGGTCTTTCCGGCCGCCGGGGCCGAAGACCTCGAAGGCGCCCAGCTCCAGCCCGGCGCGGGTCCAGCCCTGCAGGTTGATGAGGCGGACGTAGCGCGCGCGGCGGGGGGAGAAGCGGGCCTCGAACCGCGCGGAGGCAGGCGAAAGGGCGGGCTCGTGGTAGGTGATCTCCCGGATGCCGAAGGGGACGTCGACGGTGTCGGTCGGCGCGCCGTCCGCCAGGAAGGAGAGGTGGAGGGTGTACAGCTCCTGCGGGCCGTAGCCGTTCGGCCACCAGAGGCGGGGCTTTTCCAGCACCAGCTGGGGGAACTTGGCGGGGTCGAACTCGACCGTCCGCGTCTCCCCGGGGGAGAGAAGGACGGGCTCGGCGAGGACGAAGGGCAGGCCCTCGACGCGGGCTTCCAGGCGGCCGCTCTGCGGCGCGGCGGAGGCGTTGCGGACCTCGGCGCGCACGGTCAGCCGGGCGGGGGCCAGCGCGGGCAGGGGGAGGTGGGAGACGACCTGCGCGTCCCCGATGCGGACTGCGCCGGTGGGCCGCAGGAAGGCGCGGTCCCACAGGCCGATGTCCCGGTCCCGGATGCCGGGGATCCAGTCCCAGCCCACCGTGCAGGAGAAGGTGGGGCCGTTGCGCGTCGTCTCCCCGCCGTTCTTACCGGCGCCGTCGACGGCGTTCTGTTCAAAGGGGAGGCCGGTCCACTTGAGCGGATCGATCCGCACCGCGATCACGTTCTCCCCGGCGTGGAGGAGCGGAGCCACGTCGAAGCGGCCCCGGCGGAACGCGCCGCGCACGTCGCCGACGCGCTGGCCGTTGAGCCAGACCTCCGCGCCGTAGTTGGCGCCGTCCAGGCCCAGGAGCACGGGGCCCTTGGCGGCCCCTTCCGGATAAAGGAAGGAGCGGCGGTACCACCACGCGTGATGGCCCAGCGCCTCGGGGATTTGCAGGTTGTTCAGGCCGTAGAGGGGATTCGGGAACCGGCCCGCGTCGACCAAGGCGCCCAGGACCGTGCCGGGAACGGTGGCAGGGTACCACGCGCCCTTGAGGGGGCCCAGACGCGGTCGGGCGGCGGAAAGGTCGGCGCCGGAGAAGCCGGGGGCGTCCTCCGCCAGGTCCCAGCGTCCGTTAAGGGAGAGGCCGCCGTCCGGTGTCTGCGCCAGAGGCGCGGCCTTTTCCGGGGTGAGGGGCGGGGGCGGGACGGTCCAGCCCTGGGGGGCCGGGCGGTTCTTGGAGAGGGGATAGCCCAGGACGCGCAGCTCGGAGACAGCCCAGCCTTCCGTGCCGGAATAGGCCGCCGCGGCGACGCGGACGTAGCGGGCGCGGGTCGCCTCCATGGGGAGCGTCTCCGCGCCGCCCTTGCCGGAATCGGTCCGGAAGGCTTCGCGCCAAGTGATGCCGTCGTCGGAAAAAGAGAGGGCGTAGGAGGTGGCGTAGCTGGAGGGGATTTCCTTGCCGGTATACCATTTGTTTTCCAGCGCGGCGGGGTGGGCCTCCGCCGGATCGGCGGCGCCGGCGGGGGAGGAGAGGGTGACGCCGGTGATCGCGCACGGGCCGCCGAGATCGACGGTCAGGGACTGCGGACCGTCTCCCGCCGCGTGCCAAAAGGTGTCCTCTTCCCCGTCGACGGCGAAGGCGGCCTGAGCGGGCAGAAAAGCCGTGCTGGAAGCCGTGGCTGGGCGATTCCAGGCGAGGTCCTCGGTCCTGCGCGGGCCGTGTTGGGCCCACCACACCAGCGCGATTATAACAGCGATCCCGATAACGACACCCGTACGTCTCATGAGAAGAAGAAAAATTAAAGGCCGCTTCGGCCTTGTCCAGGGGACGCTACCATATATTATAACGTGGTTGCGAATGAAATTAAGGCAGCTTTTGCGAATTGCCATGGCGGGCATGGCATTGCCTTGGGCGGTTCAGGCCCAGGTTCCGGCCCCACCGTGGAAAATGCTTTATAGCAACGACACCACGCATATCCCCAGCTGCGTCAGCCCGTATAATCCGACGCTCCAAAACCAGCTGGGCCGCCCCGTCGACCCGAACGCAAAGGGGACTTTCACCGAGGCGATGCTCCGCGCCTCCGTCGACGAGGCCGCCGTGCCCGGCATGGGGGCGGAGCTGCTTCAGCCCGGCACCGGCTGGGTGGCCTGGTGGCCGAGCAAGGTCTACCCCCTGAAAGACCATCTGGCCTGGTTCCAGAAACGCTATGGCAAGCTTCAGCCCTGGCCGATCCATGACTATCTCCTTTCCGGCGGCGACCTGATCGGGCCCTTCGTCGACGAGTGCCATAAGAAGCGCGTCGCCGCGTTGGTTTCCTACCGGATGAACGACGTTCACTTCCTGGAGACGGCCGATATGGAGGAGCCGCCTTACGGGGCTGTCTATGCCTTGTCGAAATTCTACGTCGACCATCCGGACTGGCGTCTGGGTCCTCCGCCCCCGCCGCCGGCCCAGCAGGGGCGCGGCCAAAACTGGCTCCTGCCGGAAGTGCGCGCGCACAAGCTGGCTTTCCTGCGGGAGATCGTGGGCCAATACGACCTCGACGGCGTGGAGCTGGACTTCATGCGTTATTGGAACTACTTCCCGCCCGAGACGCCGACGCCCCAGCGGGTGAAGGTCATGACCGGCTTCCTGCGGGAGGTCCGCGCCATGCTCAACGCCAAGCGGAAGCCGGAAGACCGCCGCCTCTGGCTCCAGGTGCGCGTACCGTCCGTGGCGGCCAATTGGGGAAAGATGGGCTTCGACCCGAAGGCCTGGAACCGCGCGGGCGTCGACGCCTTCAACCTTAGCGCCTTCTATCCCACCTCCCAGCAGGGGGACATCCCCGCCGTGCGGGCCGCCGCTCCGCGCGCCACCATCTATCTGGAGCTGACCCACACCCCGCAGGTCTGGCATCTGGTGGCCACGGCGATGGACGGCTTCGACCACCGCCGCTCCACGCCGGAGATGCTGGAGACGACGGCCCGTCTGGCCTACCTCCGCGGGGCGGACGGCGTCACGATTTTCAACTTCCCCTACTACCGGGAATTCGGCCCTGTCATCGAGCAGCGCGGGCCGTTCGACGAGCCGCCCTTTGCCGCCCTCACGCCGCTGGCCAATCGGGCCCGGCTGGAAAAGCGCCTGCCCTCCTATTTCTTCCTGGCCGTGGGGAAGGACCTCTCCTCCGGGCAGGGCAGGGAACTGCACATGGACGTGGCTCCCCCTTCGCCGAAGAGCGCGGGCGTCCTCCGTCTCCAGGTGCTCACCCAGGCGGAATCCCACGCCGGGGAGGGGGTCCCCGCGGAAAAGGCCGACCGGGGCCGGTGGATCGTCACCCTCAACGGCAAGGAGCTGAAGCCGATTTCCAATCCCGTGGGCGCCTACCCGTTCCCCACCTCCATCAAGGCGGGCTTCGGCGACGCCTCCCAATACCTCGCCTGGGAAGTGCCTCCCGGCACGGCGATAGACGGGGTCAACGACCTCTACGCCAAGCTGGAGCACGCCTCCGGCCCCCGCCATCTGCGCTGGGTGGAAATCTGGTATCCCAAAAAATAGCCTCATGCGCGCCCCCCGTCTTTTCCCCGTCGTCCTCCTCCTGGCCGCGGCCGTCGCCGCGCGGGCGGAAAAGCCCGCCTGGAAGGTCCTCTACAGCAACGACGCCACCAACCTCCTTTCCTGCCAAAGCCCCTTCCGGCCGGAGGTGCTGAAGACCTTCACCGACGCGATGATCCGCGCCTCCGTCGACGAGGCGGCCGTCCCCGGCATGGGCGCGGAGATCCTCCAGCCCGGCACCGGCTGGGTCCCGTGGTGGAACAGCAAGGTCTATCCCCTGGCCGAGCACCTGGCCTGGTTCAAGGAAAAGTACCCCGGCGCGCCCGCCTCCTACCCCATCCTCGATTTCGTGCTCCAGGGGAACGACTTCGTCGGCGCCTTCGTCGACGAGTGCCACAAGAAGGACGTCGCCGCCATCGTCTCCTTCCGCGTGAACGACATCCATTTCCAGGACATGGCCGACGCGCCGAAGCCCGGCTACGGCGCCGTCTACGCCGTCTCCAAGTTCTACGCCGACCACCTCGACTGGCGGCTGCCCGCGCCGAAGCGCCACGCCACGCAGAAGGGCCGCGGCCTCGACTGGTCCCGGCAGGAGGTGCGGGACTACAAGCTCGCCCTCATCCGGGAAATCGCCGAGCAATACGACCTCGACGGGCTGGAACTCGACTTCATGCGCTTCCCCAATTACTTCCTGCCGGAGGTGCCGGAAGCCCAGCGGACCGCGATCATGCGGGAATTCATCGGGAAGGCCCGCGCCCTCCTCAACGAGACGGAGCGGGGCGGGAAGCACCGCTGGCTCCTGGCCCGCGTCCCCGGCGAGCGCGCCGATTGGCCTGACGTCGGCTTCGATCCGGCCGTCTTCGCCCAGGCGGGCATCGAGGCCTTCACGCTGGCCAACTTCTACACCACCACCCAGCAGACGGAAGTGGCCGCGGTGCGCGCCGCCGCGCCGGGCGCCGCCGTCTACCTGGAGATGAACCACACCTCCCAGACGTGGAAGATCGCCGACCGGACGGAGGGCTTCGACTACCGGCGCTCCACCAAGGAAGCCCTGGAGAGCACCGCGCGGCTGGCCTACAAGCGCGGGGCCGACGGCGTCGCCCTCTTCAACATCGCCTACTACCGGCAATACGGCCCCCTGCTGGAGCGGCGCGGCCCCTTCGACGAGCCTCCCTTCGCGCAATTCGCCGCCTTGGCCGATCCCGTGGCGTTGGAAAAGAGCCTGCCCTACTTCTTCCGCGCCTTCGGCTCCCCCATGGAGATCGGCCGTCCGCGCGACGTGAAGATGGACATGGCGCCCCCCGCCGGCCGCCCGGGCGTCCTGCGCCTCCAGGTCCTGGCCCCGGAAGAGGCCCAGCAGGGGGAGGAGCCGGTCACCGGCACCGCGGAGATCGACCGGGGCCAATGGAAAGTCACCTTCAACGGGCAGGTGTTGGAGCCCCTGGACACCGCCTTTCCCGCCTATCCGTTTCCCACCACTTACAAGGCCGGGTTCGGCCATCCGGAGCAGTATCTGGCCTGGAAAGTCCCCGCCGACGCGGCGAAGGACGGTCCCAACACCCTCACGATCGAGGAAGTCCAAGGCCCCGGCCCTCGCCTCCTCCGCTGGATCGAGGTTTGGTTCCCCCAAGAGTAGAGAAAGCGGGCTTTCCTTTTTTTCCCAGCCGTTCCTATACTGCGAATATGCTCGAGGGTTCCGATAATGGCAATGGCGGCGCGGCTTACTCCAAAGCCATGGCCGTTTCCGCTTTCGTCTCCCGGTCCGAAGGTTCCTCCGAAGTGGAGCGCGTCCAAAACGGCGTGCTCGACCTGATCCGGTCCCATCAGATCCTTCCCGGCCAGCGCCTCGACCAGCGCCGCCTGGCCAAGCAGCTCGACTCCACCACCGCGCCCCTGCGCGAGGCGCTCAGCTCCCTGGAGGCCAAGGGCTTCCTGGTGCGCGAGCGCGGGCTGGGCGTCTTCTGCCGCTCCTACACCGTGCGGGAGCTGGAGGAGATGATCGAGATCCGCGGCGTGCTGGAAGGCCTGGCCGCGCGCTGGGCCGTCTCCCGGCTGACGCCGGAGACCCGCAAGGAGTTGCAGCGCCTGGCCGTGGAGCTGGAGCAGCCCATTCCCGCGGGCGGCGAGGAGCAGTTCATCCGCACCCACGTCCTCTTCCACCGCACCATCATGGAGGTTTCCCAGAACTCGATGCTGCGGAACCTGATGGACCACCACTACCTGATCGACGCGGTCCTCGGCAACGTGGCCCCGGCCCTGTGGTCCGTGCAGCCGCACGACCACCATTCCATCGTGGAAGCCCTGGCCAGCGGCGACGCCGACCGGGCGGAGGCCGCCATGCGCGCCCACATCGCCCCCACCTTCAAGAGCCGCCTGGAGGCTCTGCGCCAGATTTACGGCGAGGGGCCGATCCTCCCCACCAAGACAGCCTAGCTTTCTTTCTGCGATCATATCGCTTTGCGTTAGTATCGCGGGTTGATATTAATCTGGGAGAGGTGCTGGCTGGTTTTAAAGACCGCTATGCGCGGATCAACCGCGCCATGGATTTGCTTCCGCTGGACCGGCACTGCCGCTTACGGTTGACCGCGTGAAGATGCGGGGAAGCAAAATAAGGAGGTGGGAATGAAGATGAAAATGTTGCCTCACCCGACGCCGGGGGAGACTTTGAGGCAGGATTTCATGGAACCGCTGGGGCTTAAGCCTTACGGATTGGCCAAAGCGCTTGGCGTTGGTCAGACCGCCGTGGGGGAAATCTTGGCAGGGACTCGCGCGATCTCCACGGAGATGGCTCTTCGATTGGAAGCGGTTACGGGCTCTTCGGCACAGTTTTGGTTGGCACTGCAATGTGCCTGCGATTTAGCTGTGGCGCGCGAGAATCCTGTGTTGAAAGCGAAGATCGGCGAGATTCATCGCTTGCGAACGGCCTGATTTCCTCCATGCAGGCAGCCGGTTGTCGGGTTCGAACCGACGACCCACGCTTTACAAAAGCGTCGCTCTACCACTGAGCTAAACCGGCGGATTTGGTTGTTAATCCTGGCATGGCGCAAAGTGCCAGGCGAGAGAAAGGTGGGGGCTCTGGCCTCAATATCCCCGCGTGCGCATGAGCGCCAGCAGCCCGCCGAAGGGAAGAAGCACGTACGCGACCGTCCGATGATAAGGCTGCACCGCGAAGCTCAAAATCAAATAGGCCGCCGAGGCGACGACGTACGGGGCCGCCAGCGGCCACTTGTTCCGGGAGACGAAGAAACCGAGGCCCTGGACAAAGAGGCCGACGATGAGCCAGTTGAAGATGGCGAATCCGCCGTCGTCCCACTCCAGCCGCCCGTCGGCGGCGGCGGCGCACAGGTCGACGGCGTATCCCAGCGCCCACGCCGCGAAGGAGGAAAGGCAGAAGGCCCAGGCGTAGCGGCTGCGGGGATACCGATGGGTCAATTCCACGGCGGCGGCCGTCAGGAGCGGGCCAAGGAGGAGGATTTCAAAAATGAGGACCATGCGTTTTATTTGGAACAAGTGTTGTCTACACAACACCTTTTTTATAGAAAGATAAAGTGCCAGCTAAGAAAACAAATGTTTCCCGTGCGACCTTGAGCAACCGTCCCCGCGAGAGCGGGCCGAAGGGAAAGCTCAGCGCCCACCATCGTGGCGGTGCCACGGAGAGTATGGAGGACTACTTGGAGTCGATCGCGGACATCATCGCCGCGCAGGGCTTCGTCCGCGTGACCGATGTGGCGGAGCGGCTCGACATCCGGCGCGCCTCCGTCTCCATCATGATCCAGCGGCTGGCCGACCTCGGCTTCCTCAATTACGTGCCTTACCGGGGCTTTACCCTGACTCCGCGCGGGGAGGAGGTGGCGGCCCGCGTGAAGGAGCGCCATGAGACGCTGGAGGAATTTTTCCACCTCCTGCGCCTCCCCGCGGAGGCGCTCAAGCGGGACGTGGAAGGCATCGAGCACCATGTCTCCGGCGACACGCTCCGTTTCCTGCGTGGCTTCATCGCCTTTTGGAAGCAGCATCCCTCCTTGAACGCGGATTATGGGGTGTTCCTCAACCGCGACCGCACGGACGGAGCGTAGTTTTTTTCGCTTATTTCTCCCCGCGCAGCGGTTTTTTGTTGGCGAATGTTTAGGATTACCTAAATAGATTAAGCTCTTCACTATAACGTATGCGCTTCTCTCTTCGCTCTCTCTCTTTGGGATGTGGTTTCTTGGTCGCCCTTTTCCTGTTTCTTCAGGGGTGCGGGCCCCGCTATTCCTCCAATGTCCGCAAAATTGAGGAGGCCTGCGCTCAGGTGGCCGCCAAGCACGCGGTGGCTCTGCAGGGGAATGTCCATGAGGTGATCTTCCCGGGTGAGTGGCCCGCGGCGATCGAGGGGGAGAACCCGAAGGCGGTCGAGGTTTTTGATGATTCCGTCTGGGTCTTCCTCAAGCGGAAGACGGGGGACGTGGCGGAAGGTTTCGTGTACTGCCAGGCGGGAGAGCCCAAGACTTTCGGCACCCATTGCCAAAAGACGCGGGCGCCTCACCTGTATTATTTTACCTGGCGCCCGTAGGTCCCGCCGGCAGCCACGCTTCCAGTTCCTTCTGCGCGCGCTGGAAGTCGGCGCGGAAGCCGGGATGTTCCAGGAAGCGGCAGGCCAGGTAATTGCCCAGTTTTTCCCCCGCCGCCACGTCGGACGGGAATTCGACGCCCGCCAGGGAGCGGTCCGAGCCGATCTGGCCGCCGCGATGGAGGAGTTCCTGTGATTTTCCCGGCAGGAGCTCCGCCAGGATGAGGGACCAGCAGGCGCCGACGGCGGCATGAATGCTGGGATAGGGGGGGGCCTTGGGCAGGCCGATGGCGGGCTGGATGCGGGTGTCGACCATGGGGGGGCGCGGTCGGTGCCAGAGGTCTTTTCCGGCGGCGGCTACGGTGCGCAGATCGTGTTCCGCGCGGTCCAGGAGCAGTTCCGTCTGGGGGACGTTCTGCGGGTTGAACCACCCTCCCAGCACGTCCCGGAACACGCCGGTGTTCAGGGTGACCTCTTCGGCAATGCGGGAGAGATCGTCATAGGAGCGGTTCTCCTGGAGTTTCAAAAGGGTGTCGATTTCATCCTGCCCGGCAGGAGGCGGACCGAGGAGTGCGGCCAGATCGACGCCGGCTGGGTCGACATAATAGCAGGTGTCTGCGGCCCCCGCGCTAAGGCGGTGGGGAAGCGCGATGGCCGCCCAGATTAAAGCGAACCAGAGAAGCCGCATCGGGCCGATCCTTTCATGGCGCCGCAAGCGGCGTCAACCCCGGGACTTACCTATATGGAATAGAAGGGGCGCCGCATGACGCGGCGCCCCTTTTTTCCGGGAAAGGCGGATTAGGCCTTGGTGGCGTCGATGACCTTGTCGATGGCGGTGGAGAAGACGCTCTCTCCTTCCTCGGCGTTGGTGACGCAGAGGTCCAGGTCGTGAATCAGGCCGTTGTTCAGGCCGTAGATCCAGCCGTGGACGGAGATCTCCGCGCCGCGCGCCCAGGCGTCCCGGAGCACGGTGGTCTGGCAGACGTGGCGGGCCTGTTCAAGGACGTTGAGCTCGCACAGGCGGTCGCACTGCCAGTTGGGGTCTTCTTTAGCGTGGACGGGCTCGTAGTATTTCTCCGCCACGTTGCGGAGGTGGCAGAGCCAGTTGTCCGCGAGGCCCACGCGCTTGTTCTCCAGCGCCGCGCGGACGCCGCCGCAGCCGTAGTGGCCGACGACCATGATGTGCTTCACCTGCAGGATATCGACGGCGAACTGGATGGTGGAAAGGCAGTTCAGGTCGCTGTAGACGACGAGGTTGGCCACATTGCGGTGGACGAAGACCTCGCCCGGGGGAAGGCCGATGATTTCGTTGGCCGGGACGCGGCTGTCCGAGCAGCCGATCCAAAAGTGCTTGGGCTTTTGCTGCTTGGAGAGGTTTTCGAAGAACTGGGGATTGATGGCCAGCATGTGATTGGCCCATGCGGCGTTTTGATCGAAGAGGTTTTGAAGGAGTTTCATTGGAATTCAGGATCCCTTGCAGGAAGGGGCGGTTGAATGTTGAGAGTGTTCGTGCTGGAGGCGGGGGCGGGGATGGCCTGGGCTTTCGGAGGCGGCGTCTCCGGCGCGGCGCCGGTGGCGGGCGTGGCGGTTGCGGGCTCCGGAGTGACGGGCGCGGCGGAGGGGGGCGCGGATTTGACCGGCTCCGGCGCGGGGGCGACGAGCTGCTTGATTTTCTCGTCGACGTTCAGGCTCAGGTCGAAGTTTTGCAGCATCCAGCCGGTGCCGGAGTTGTAGAAGGTGAACGCGAAGGCGGCGGGCTGGCTCTTGTAAATGCCCAGGCCGAAGATGTACTCGACGTGGTCTCCCAGTTTCTGATCCTGGAGGGTGTCGAAGCCGGAGAAGGAGCCGCAGCGCTGGCTGAATTCCCCCAGCACGTATTTGAGCTTTACGATGATGTCCGGCTTGGCGCTCATGAGCGGGTTGGACCCGCAGAGCCATTCGGCGGCGTAGGAGGCTTTGCCCTCCTTGAGGATGCCGAAGAAGCGGTCGAGGATGCCGCGGACGTCGGCCGGGTAGGGCAGGGGAGGACCGGAGGGGGCGCTGTCCGCTCCCGCGGGCGCCGCCGACGCCGCTCCCGGGTCCTGGTCGGCCTGGGCGGCCGCCAGAAGGGAGAGCGAGATCAGCAGGACGACCCGGAGGAGCAGGCTCACGGCTTAGCTGACGGGCAGGAGGGCGTTGACCGTGTTCCAGTCGATGAACTGGAAGAACTCCTCGATGTAGCTGGCGCGGGCGGTGTAGAAGTCGGCGTAGTAGGCGTGCTCGTAGACGTCCAGGCCCAGGAGCGGGGTGACGCCCCAGACGGGGTAGGTGTTCTGGGCGTCGCCCAGGTAGTTGAAGAGCTTGCCGGTGGTGTGGTCCAGGCCGGTCCAGACCCAGCCGCGGGCGGAGAGGCCGGAGGCCTTCAGGTCCTTCTTGTAGTTCTCGTAGGAGCCGAAGTCGCGGTCGATCAGCTCGGCGATCTTGCCGGAGGCCTTCCCGGTGCCGCCCAGGATGTTGAAGTAAAGCTCGTGGTTCTTGATGCCGCCCAGGGCGAAGGTGAGGTCGATCTTCAGGGCGCGGACCTGGGAGTAGATCTGGTTGCCGTGGTTGGGGTTGGCGGGATCGGGGGTGCCCAGCTTTTCCAGTTCTTCGAAGATGGCGTTGGTCCGGTTGACGTAGCCGGTGTAGAGTTTGAGGTGTTCCTCGTGGGTCTTGTCGGAGATCTTGCCGGTCTTTCCTTTGACCTTGGCGAACAGCTTTTCCTGATGATTGGCGAAGACGTGAGGCATAATGGCCGACGTTATGGGCCGCATCGGCCTTGTCAACCCGCGGTGAAGAGGGCGCGGCTTCCCGCCGCGATCCGCTCCAGGGGGAGGCGGTCGATCTCGGCCGCCAGGGAGTGATCTTTTTCCGTAATGCGCCCCGCGCTGTGGGTGAGGAGGGTGAGTGAGACCTTATTGTAGCGCAGGTCGACGTCGGGATGGTGCCCGGCCTGTTCGGCCAGGCGGCCCACTTCCACCAAAAAGGACAAGGCATGGCGGAAGTCCTGAAATTGGAAGGTCTTATGCAGGCCCGCTTCGTCTTCCTTCCAGGCCCCCAGGACGAGGTTCATTTCCATGCCGCCCATTCTACTCCGGAAGGGGCCGTTCCGCTCATAAGTTTTTTAATATTAGGGGTTAAAAATCTTGTTTGGATGCCGACAAAAGATAGAACTAGTTACCCGCATTGCCCGATGAGCGAGTCCGGATTTAAGCCGAAACCCCCCAAACCCCACCACCTGGAACAGGCTGGGGAGGGAGACTCGCAGCAGGTGGAGATGTTTGATCGCCGCAAACGCGCGGAAAAGATCATTCACACACCTGAGAAATACAAAGTCTGCGAGGGGTGCGAGTCGATCGTCGTGGTCAAGGCCTCCACCTGCCCCAGCTGCCATGGCTACCGGTTCGACGAAGAGTCGGCGCGCGTCGTCACCCAGGCCAAAGTTCTGGCCTCCCGGCCCGCGACGACGATTTCCTGGCAGGATTACCTCTAAGAGCCGCCTCATGGCGGTTTTTGTCCTGGGGAAAATTTTACCCCTCCCAAATTGGGAAAAAAGTTCCCCTTTGCCTGGGGCGGCAAAAAGCTCCTAATTTGTAAGTAGCTTATAGCAAGTTAGTTGAGTTCGACTTTAAGAGGGGTGGCATAACGCTTGCTAAATACCCTGGCGATGACCAGTGGTATCGAGAAGCTCATGAATGAGCCCACCTTGGCGAGCCTGAAGCTTACCCTTCAGGAAGCCTCTTTGCGCCATGACGCGCTGGCCAGCAACGTGGCCAACGTCAATACCCCCGGGTATCACCGCGTCGACGTTGCTTCCTCTTTCGCCTCCAGCCTTAACACGGCTCTCCACCAGATCGACAAGGGGGAAACCCCGACGGATATCCCCAAGGGGACGGTTTCCGTGGCCGACGTGCAGAACCCCGCCCGTTACGACGGCAATACGGTCAACCTGGATCAGGAAATGACCGAACTGATGAAGAACCAAAGCGACTTCGATTTTTCCGCCCGCATGTTGGCCCTGCACTACAGCCGGGTGAAGCAGGCGATCGGCGGCGGCACGAGCGGTTCCTAACTCCTAGCACCTCATGGCAAACCTAATTCCGGCTATCGACGTCAGCGGCAGCGCCCTCCAGGCGGAGCGGACCCGGTTGGAAATCGTCGCGGGCAACATCGGCAACGCGCAGACGACCCGCGGCCCGGACGGCAAGGCCTACCAGCGCAAGGAAGTCGTCTTCGAGACGGTCGCCAACCAGAACGGCGTCCCGGCCGCCCCCGGCCAGCAGATCGGCGGCGTGAAGGTGGCCAAGATCGTCGACGATCCCTCTCCCGGCCAGAAGCTTTACATGCCCGGCCATCCGCACGCCGACGCCCAGGGCTTCGTCACCATGCCGAACGTGAACGTCGTCGATGAGATGGTCGACATGATGACCGCCAGCCGCTCCTTCGAGGCCAATCTCCAGGTCATCAAGACCGGGCGCGACATGGTCAACCGCTCCATCGCCATCGCCGAAGCTTAAGCCGTAAGATATGGATCCCCTTTCCGCCGCCTCCGCCCTGACCTCCACGCCGCTCGACCCGGGCGCGGCGGTGGGCCAGGCCGGCACAGTCCTGCAGCAGGGCAACGGCGCCACCTTCGCCTTCAAGCTGCCCCAGGCCGCCGAGGCGCCGCAGGCTTCCGCCGCGGTCTCCGGGCCCAGCCAGGTTTACGCCGCCGGCGCCGAGCCGACGACCTACACGGGCATCGTGCAGGACATGATCCGGCAGACCAATCAGCTGGATCAAACGGCGGGCGCCAAGGTGCGCGACGTTCTTATGGGAGGGCCGACGACCGTCAATGACGCGATGGTCGCGGAGGAGGAGGCCGGAGTCGCCTTCAAGCTGGTGTCGCAGGTGCGGAACCAGGTCGTCAGCGCGTATCAGGAAGTCATGAGGATGCAGATTTAATCCCGCATCATTTTTTCAAGGAGGAAGCCAACCATGAACGAATTCTTTAAAAACCTGCAGCAAGTCTGGGCCGGAATCCCAGTCAGCCGCCGCATCCCCATCATCGCCACCACGGTCGCCATCATCGTCGGCCTGGGAATGGTCATCTCCTACGCGAACAAGCCGCACATGGACGTTCTCTTCAGCGGCATGCAGCCGAGCGAGGCGTCCAAGGTCGTCGAGTTCCTCAAGGGAAAGAAAATCCGTTACGAGTTGGAGGATAGCGGCGCCACCGTCATGGTCCCCAGCGCCAGCGTCTACGAGACGCGCCTCGACCTGGCCGCCAACGGCATCCCCCGCGCCCCGGATACCGGCGGCGGCGTCGGCTTTGAGCTGTTCGACAAGCCCAGCTTCGGCATGCCGGACTTCATGCAGAAGGCCAATTACTACCGCGCCATCCAGGGCGAGCTGGCCCGCACGATCAAGCAGTTCAACGACATCTCCGACGCCCGCGTCATGATCGTCGTGCCGGAAGAGCGGCTCTTCAGCAAGGACCGGAAGGAAGCCAAGGCCTCCGTCCTCATCCAGATGAAGCAGGGCCGCACGCTGGCCCCGGAACAGGTCGCCGCCATCCGCTTCCTGGTTTCCAACAGCGTCGAGGGGCTCCAGCCCAACCACGTCGCCATCGTCGACACCGCCGGCCGCTCCCTGGCCCCGGACGACGCGGGCAACGGCCTGGGCGCCCTCAGCAACACCCAGCTGAGCGTCCAGCGCCAGTATGAGGACCACCTGCGGGAGAAGGTGCAGTCGATGCTCGACCAGACCCTGGGCGTCGGCCAGTCCACCGTCCAGATCACCGCCGAGCTGAACTTCGACACCATCCAGCAGACCTCCGAGCGGTTCGACCCGAAGAGCGCCGTCGTCGGCGCCGAGCACACCACCAGCGAGGCGACCCACACCAAGACCCAGCAGGCCAACGCCACCGTCGGCTCCACCCCGAACACCACGGACGAGAGCAACAGCGGCGACAAGACCCAGACGGAAGCCTCCACGGAAAAGGCGACCGCCGAGAACCAATACGACATCAACCGCACAGTCGAGAGCCTGCAGAAGGCCGTCGGCGTGCCCACCCGCATCACCGCCGCCGTCTTCGTCAATGTGCGCCACAGCGGCACCGGCCCCACCTCCTCCGTCCGTCCCCGCACGCCGCAGGAGCTGCAGCAGCTAGACCAGATGGTGAAGGAGGCGATCGGCTTCACCCAGAGCGACGCGCGGAAAGACTCCGTCACCGTGCAGGAGATCGAGTTCGCCCCCGCCTTCGAGCAGGCGGAGCCCGCCACCACCGCCGCCGCCACCATCCTGGCCAACAAGAACCAGTGGATCCCCTGGGTCACCCAGGGCTGCCTGGGCGTCCTGGCCGTCGTGGTGCTGCTCTACCTGCGCAGCATCCTGCGCAGCTCCAGCATGTTCGAGAGCGCGGAGTCGGGCGAGTTCTCCTCCCTCCTCTCCCGCTACAAAAAGATGGCGGACGACGCCCTGGCCGAGATCGACCGGGAGAAAGCCCAGCCCAACGCCCTTTCCGTCGACGACCTGAGCAAGCTGATCCGCGACAACCCCGGCAACACCTCGCAGGCCCTCAAGGCCTGGATGATGCGCAACTAACCACGGAGCACCCCTATGGCCACCGCTACCGAGACTCCCGCAGCCCCGAAGCAGCTCAACAGCCCCGGAGGAGGAGGAAAATCCGCCGAGGAAGCCCTGCGCAGCTGGTCGAAAAAGCAGCGCCTGGCCGGCCTCCTGGTCGTCCTGGGGAAGGAGCTGGCCGCCCAGATTCTCAACGAGTTCGACGAGCGCGACGTCGAGGAAGTCACCACGGAGATGGCCCGCATCGACTTCATTTCGATGGACATGCAGCGCGCCCTTCTCAAGGAATTCACCTCCGTCACCGTCGACGCGGTGGCCTCCGCCGCGGGCGGCCCGCAGTTCGCCAAGGACGTGCTGGAGCGCTCCATCGGCACCTTTAAGGCCAACGAGCTGATCAACCGCATCGCCCCCAACAAGGCGCGCACCGTCGACAGCAGCGTGCTGCGGGACATCCAGCCCCGCCAGCTGATCAACCTCCTGCGCAAGGAGCAGATCCAGACCTGGGCGCTGGTCCTCTCCTACCTCGATCCCGCCCGCTGCGCGGAGGTCCTCTCCCTCCTTAACACCGATTTCCGCACCGACGTGGTCGAGCGTATCGCCACCATGGAGCCGACCTCGGCCGAAGTGGTGGAACAGATCCTCAATCACATCAAGCGCCGCGTGGCGATGAAGAGCACCGTTTCCGTCACCAGCTCCGGCGGCGCCCGCATCCTGGCGGACGTCATCAACGCCCTGGACGACAACGTTTCCAAGCAGCTCCTCACCGGCCTGGAGGAGCGCAATCCCGATCTGGCGAAAAACATCCAAAAGCTCCTCTTCGTCTTCGAGGACATCGCCGACATGGACAAGCAGACCCTGGCCCGCATCCTGCGGGAGGTCGACTACCACCAGCTGGCCATCGCCCTCAAGACCGCCTCGGAACGCCTCCGCAGCACCGTGCTGGGCGGCCTCTCCAAGCGCGCCGCGGAAGGCCTTCAGGAAGAAATCCAGTTCATGCCCCCCGTCCGCCTCACGGAGGTGGAGGAGGCGCAGCAGAAGATCATCGACGTTGTCCGCCAGTTGGAAGCCAGCGGCGAAATCACCATCAGCAAGGGCGGCGGACGCCGCGAGCTGGTCTAAAGCCGCCCTCTCCCTCCGATGAAATCCTTCCAGGTCCAGATTCCCGCGCGCGTCGACCGCCTCACGGTCCGCCGCCGCGTTCTGGCGCCCGCTCCGGTCCTGCCGGAGGGGGAAGGGGAGGAGGGCGCCGAGGCCGCGCCCGCGCCGGAAGTGGTCGCCTCGGAAGAGACCCTTTACGACGGCAGCTATGACGCCGGCCTCCGCGAGGGGCGCCGCCGCGCCCTGCAGGAGATGGCCGCGGCCCGCGCCGCCGACCAGAAGGAGATGCAGGCCTCCCTCCGCCAGTTCGACTTGGTGCTGCAAAAGCTCCTGGAAGTGGCGGAGAAGAATCTTCCCGAGCTGCTCCTGGCCGCCCTGGGCCGCGTTTTCCGCGAACACTCCTTCACTCATGAGGAGATGGCTGCCGAGGTTTCCGCCCTGGTGCGGGAAGTCGGCCAGGCCCAGGCGATCTCGATCGAAGCCTCCCAAGAGGAGATCGGCATCCTGGAGCGCCGTTTGGACAAGCTCGGGCTGGCTCTCCATCACGGCCGTGTCCAATGGCGCGCCAATCCCACCCTCGGCAAGGGGGAATACGTTTTGCAGACCGACCTCGGCATGGTTGACGGCCGCCGCCTGTCTAAGCTGGCCCAGATCCGCCTGGCTCTTGAGGAGGAGGCCGCCTGATGCATCCCGGGCTGAATTATCCCGGGCTGGTCGCCAAGACCCGGCGCGCCCTTTCCCAGATCCGCCCCGTCGGCCTCGTCGGGCGCGTGGCCAAGGTCGTCGGCCTGACCGTCGAGTCCCAGGGGCCGGCCGCCGCGCTGGGGGAAGCTTGCTGGATCTACTGCGGCGCCTCGCAAAAGCGCCGTTTGGCGGAAGTCGTCGGTTTCCGCGAGGGGCGCATTCTCCTTATGCCCTGGGAGGGGCTGGAAGGGATCGGGATCGGCGACGGCGTCCAGTCCACCGGCGCGCCGCCGCAGATCCCCGTCGGCCCGTCCGTCCTGGGGCGCATCCTCGATCCCCTGGGCCGCCCCATTGACGATCTGGGCCCGCTGCCGGCGGAGACGCCGACGGCTCCGCTTATCCGCAGCGTGCCGCCCCCGGCCCGCCGTCCCCGCATCAGCAACATCTTCCAGACCGGCGTCCGCGCCATCGACTCCTTCGCCACGGCGGGCGCGGGGCAGCGCCTGGGCATCTTCGCGGGCAGCGGCGTGGGCAAGAGCACGCTCCTGGGCATGATCTGCCGCTACGCCAGCGCGGACATCAACGTCATCGCCCTCATCGGCGAGCGCGGCCGCGAGGTGCTCGAGTTCGTCGAGCGGGACCTGGGTCCCGAGGCGCTCAAGCGCAGCGTCATCGTCGTCGCCACCTCGGACCAGCCCGCCCTGGCCCGTATCAAGGCCGCCTTCACCGCCAATACGATCGCCGCCCACTTCCGCGCGCAGGGGAAGCACGTCCTCCTCATGATGGATTCGCTCACCCGCCTGGCTATGGCCCAGCGGGAAATCGGCCTGGCCGTCGGTGAGCCCCCGGCCACCCGCGGCTATCCGCCCTCCGTCTTCGGCCTCATGCCGATCCTGTTGGAGCAGGCGGGCTGCCTGGATCAAGGCATCATTACCGGCTTCTACACCGTCCTGACGGAAGGCGACGACTGGAACGACCCCATCAGCGATTGCGCCCGCTCCATTCTGGATGGCCACCTCCTCCTGACCCGCCGTCTGGCCTCGGAGAACCACTATCCGGCCATCGACGTCCTGGAGAGCCTCAGCCGCCTCCAGAGCAACCTGATCGGCGCGCCCCAGCGGGAGCTCATTGGCCGCGCCCGGCACATCCTGGCCGTGCAGCGGCAATACCGGGAACTGGTGGAAATCGGCGCCTACACCCCGGGCAGCAACACCCAATTGGACCACGCCTTGGCCCTCTATCCCCAGCTCGTCCAGTTCCTCCGCCAGTCGGTGGAGGAGCCGGGCACCGTCAACGGCGCCTTTGCGGTGCTGGAGCGCATCCTCAACAGCCAGGGAGGAGGCGCGGCGCCCGTCGTTTCCTCTTCCTCCGCCGCCCTGGCCCGCAACTAAGAGCCGATGAAGCACCGCTCCCTCGAAATCCTCCACCGCCTGCGGGAATACGACCTCGAACAGGAGGAAGGAAAACTCGTCCAACGCCAGCGGGAGGAAAAGGCCAAGGAGCAGGACTGCTACCGTTCCCTGGATGTGTTGCAGGGCAGCTACCACCACAGCGTGGACAACGCCCAGGTGCATGACTATTCCCGCCGCGACGGCTGCGTGCGGGAGGCCGGGCTGCGCCACAACTACGACCTGCGCCAATACGGCATGGCCCAGATCGCCCGCAACGAGCAGGTGCAGGAAACCCTCAAGGCGAAGACCCGCGCCGACATGATCGCCAAGGTGCTCGAAAAGCGCCGCGAGCAGGACCGCGTCGAGGCCGACCTGCGCGACCGCCGCGAGATGGACGACGTGGCGCAGAACCAGTTCATCTATTCCCGCAACGAGCCCCTTTTCTAGACTCTTCTTCTACATGCCCTCCCTCATCATCTCCCTGGCGGCCGGAATCGGCCTTCTCTTCGGCCTGCTCGGCGGCACCTTCGTCGCCGCCGGCAAGGTTAAGCTCCCCCCGCGCCCGGCTCCCCATGCGGTCAAGCCTGTCTCCATGGCGACTTCCTCCGCCAAGTCTTTCGACGATTTCACCAAGATCGCCGCGGAGCTCGATTCCTGGCGCCGGGAACTGACGGAGCGGAACAACAAGGCCCTCCTCCTCGACGCCGAGCTGGCCAAGCGGGAGCAGCTCCTCCAGGCGGAGCGCGGCGCGCTGGACCAGGAGCGCAGCCGCCTGGAGCACGTGCAGAAGGACATGGAAGATCGTCTTATCAAAATCAAACAGAACGAGACTCCGCGCCTTCAGGAGCTGGCCGATCTCTATAGCACGATGAAGCCGGACGACGCGGTGTCCCTCCTGCGCGTCCTTCCGCCGGAGCAGGCGACGAAGGTCGTCACCGTCATGAAGCAGAAGACGGCGGCCAAGCTCCTCTCCAATTGGATCGAAAAGTATCCCGGCGACAAGGCCCTCGTCGCCCAGATCACCAACGACCTGGTCCGCACCATCGACCAGCCCTCCTCTTCCACCGACCTTTCCAGCAATAACCCGAGCTCAAGCTCTCCCGCCAACCCTTAACCCCTTCATTCTTTATGGCACTTTCCGCCGCGCTTTCCGCGATGTTCAACGCCGCCAAGGCCGCCACGGGGACTTCCTCCAGCGCCTCGGCCTCGTCTTCCGCCTCCGCTTCCTCCTCGCACGCTTCCGCCACGGATTCCGGGTCCAGCGCGGGTTCCGACTTCAGCTCCTACATGGATCAGGTCACCCACGGACATGATGCGCCGGCGAAGTCCTCTTCCTCCTCCTCCACCCGGCAAACGACCGCCCAGGACTCCTCCCACACGCAGGCTTCCCAAACTCAGGGCCAGGCTCAGGCCGCGCATCCTCATGCGGCCGATGCGACGCCCTCCGGAAAACCTTCCAAGTCCGGGGACAAGCATGATGACCAAGCCGATGTGACCGATGACGACGGGGCGGATAAGGACGACGCCCAGGCCGATTCTTCCACGACCCCCGTGGCCGTCGACGCCACCCAGTGGATGAACCAGATCATCGCCTCCGGCGTCATTCCCCCCCCGACGCAGGCCGCCGTTGCCGCGAATGCCTCGGCCGGGGATGACGCCTCCACCGACAGCGCCGACGCGGCCACCGTGACGACTTCCGGCGCGGCGCTCTTTGACGTGGCGACCGCCGAGACGGCCCAGCCCGCCGCGCCTCCCCCGATTTCCCTGGCAGCACAGGCGGCTCAAGCGGCCCAGACGGGGCAAAATGCGCAAGCCGGAGAGGAGACCGATGACGCCACCGCTTCCAACGATGTGACGGCATCGACCGGGGAAAATAATGCCGCCACCACGCCGCAATCCGGAATAAATGTGACCACGATGAGCCAGTCGCTGACGGCCACCGCCGCCGGAAATACCGGCAAACATTCTTCCAAGGACGAAAATTCGGAGAATTCGGACAAAAAGAAGGGGGATCAGCCCGCTAACGACCTATTGACGCCTCTTTCCACGCAGGTTGGCACGGTTTTTTCTGAAAGCACTGTAATGCCCGCGATTGCGCAAAATTTGCCGACGCACGGAACCGACGCAAAGACGACCGGCGATCTGCTGGCCGCCCTGACGGCGGTGAAGCCTGAGCGTGCCCGCTCCACCTCCGCCACGGCCGGAGCGGCCGCGGACGCCAGCCAGACCGCGGCGGCCGCCACGGCTTCCATTCAGGGGCAGGCCGGCGTGCAGGCCAGCTCCCAGGATGCGATCACGGAAAAGCGCGTTGCGCTCCAGTCGAACGATCAGTTCGTCGACGTCATCCGGCAGACGTTGAACGAGGCGCCGGTCCTCACCCCCCAGCGCATCGCCGTGGAACTGCAGACTCCCCCGGGAGAAACGGTCACCGTCTATTTTTCCCAATCCAACGGGCAATTACGCGCCCAGCTGAGCGCCAGCGACTCCAGCTCGCTGCAATGGCTCCAGCAGCAGGTCGGCGGGCTGAAGGAAGCCGGTTCCGGCTCCGGCGTCGTCTGGCTGCCTCCCCAGTTGGACAATCCCAATTCCGGCAACGGTCAACAGGGCGGCTCCGGCCAGAACGCCCACTACCAGCAGCAACAGCAGCAGAACGGTAGTGCCGATGCCGACATGGACGACCGCGCCTTGGCCGAGGCGATCTTCGGAGGATCCGACCTTAACCTAACCCTCACGGAGAATCGCTAACCCATGAATCCATTCCTCGTTGCCCCGGCCGCCTCGGCCGCCGCCTCCGCCGCTAAAGGCGGCGTGGCGGCAGCTTCCTCGGCCCTTACGACCGCCTCCAGCGGCGCCGACTTCCAGCGCTATACCGCCGGCCTGCAGGCGAGCCACGGCGTCGACGCCAACCAGCTCGTCGGCCTTAAATCCGGCGACCTGCAGGAGAAGATATCCTCGCTCACTTCCTCACAGAAGATCAGCCTGGCCCAGCAGCTCGTGGGTTCCACCGTCACGGTGGTGAACCAGGGCGGCCAGTTTGTCCAGGGCAAGGCCGAAAAGCTCCAGATCAGCCACGGCGTGCCGACGTTCCAGGTCGCCGGGCAATCCTACAGCCTCAGCCAGCTCGCCTCCGTGGCGAAGACCGCTTAACCCCCACCTTTTTTACCACCATGAGCGTTTCAAGCGTTTCCTCGACGAGCAGCAGTTCCAGCTCGACCAGCACGAGCAATAGCAACATCGGCAATCTGTCTCAGTCCGACTTTTACAAGATCATCACCACCCAGCTGCAGAATCAAAATCCGGACGATGCGACCGATACCAACGAGCTGCTCCAGCAGATGATGTCGCTGGCCAACTACGTGGCGACGCAGAACAGCGCCACGAATGTCTCGAGCCTGACCAACTATTCGACGGCCACCACCCTCCTGGGGAAGACCGTGGACGTTTCCATCCCTGCCAGCACGGTCACGTCCGCGTCGACGGTCACCGGCGAGGTCACCGACGCCAGCTTCAGCTCCGGCGGAGCCACAGTCACCGTCAACGGCACTTCCTATCCGCTGAGCTACGTCACCAGCGCCTACGCCGCCAGCAGCGGCACCGGCACGAGCAGCAACTAATCTCCAACCCAAAACGAAAAAGGAGCAAATTTTATGATCCGCGCCCTCTACTCCGCCGTCAGCGGCCTGACCAGTGACCAGACTGCCATGGACGTCATCGGCAACAACGTGGCCAACTTGAACACCACGGGCTTCAAGGCCAGCACGGCCGAATTCAGCGAAGCCTACTACCAAACCTCCCGGCTGGCCGACTCCTCCACGCCCATCGGCCTTAGCGTCGGCTTGGGCACCAAGATCGCCGGCACGGTCACGGATTTCACCCAGGGCTCGATCGCCCAGACCGGCATCCCCAGCGACGTGGCGATCAGCGGCAACGGCTACTTCGTGGTCAACACGCAGAGCACCACGGCCGCCTCCAATACCTACTACACCCGCGCCGGCGACTTCGTCGTCGACGTGAACGGCAACCTTCGCACCGTCGACGGCTATTACGTGCAGGGGTATAGCGCCGGCACTTCCACCCAGGACGCGACGGAGACGACCGGCTTCCAGTCCGTCGTCCAGTCCGACTTTGCCGCGACCGATTCCGGCAGCGCCGCCATTGACCAAACCAGCATGAGCAACATCGTCATCCCCTCGACGATCAGCTCCCTCGACGCGAGCGGCAATACGGTGACCGAGCAGGTCGTCAGCTACAGCGTGGGGAACAACGGTGCCATCTCCGTCATCGGTCAAAACGGTACCTCCGTCGTCGTCGGTTACCTGCCCATCGCCCTGGTTTCTGCCAACAACGGCCTGAACAGCGTGGGCGGCGGTTATTACCAGGCGACCGAAGCCTCCGGCGTCCCCACTGTCTACGAGGCCAGCACTAACCAGACGGGCAGCCTGCAGGGCAGCGCGTTGGAGCTTTCCAACGCCGACGTGGCCACGCAGTTCTCCAACATGATCATCATCCAGAACTCCTACGCGGCCAATGCCAAGGTCATCAGCACCAGCAGCCAGATGCTCCAGGTGGTGACCAACATGGTCCAGTAAGGCGGAAAGGCGTCCCCACGACCTTAAACTTTTAACCAGGAAACCCCAGCGGCGCGGCATCCGGGCACGTCATATGATCGGCGGCCGGGTGCCGCGGCCTGGTAGGGGAGCAAATAACTTGACCCCCCCGCACCGCAAATCCAAAGTCACGATCTGATATGTCCGATCCCGCCCCCGTAGCCGCTCCCGACGCCTCTTCCGGTAAGGGAGGCCCGTCCCCGCTCATCCTGGCCATCATCGTGGCGGTGCTGATGCTGGGTGGCGGCTTTGCCCTGGCTTACTTCGTCCTTCCGGCCCGCATTGCCGCGGCCATCCAGCAGAGTGCCCCTCCCGCCGCCGGCGGAGAAGAGGCCGCCCCGGCCCCCGCCGAGCATGCGGAAAAGGAAAAGGGCGGAGAAAAGGGCGAGAAAGGGGAGGGGAAAGCGGGCGACAGCTTCGTTATCACGGACATCCTGGTGAACATCGCCGGGACCAAGGCGGGCCGTTTTCTGAAGGCCACCGCCTACTTCGCCGCTCCGCCGAGCGTCGTCGCTGAGCTGGAGCGCAAGCGCCCCCAGATCACCGACATCGTTTCCGCCACTTTGGGGCAGAAGAGCTTGGAGGAGCTGTCCGATCCCTCCGTCCGCGGCAAGCTCCGCTCCGAGCTGCTCAATACGATCAATCCCCTCCTTGAGACTAAGGGGGAAGTGACCAACATCTACTTCCCCGAATTCATCATCCAATAAATGGCCCAGGATTCCTCCGGCGATGTCTTAAGTCAGGCCGAGGTCGAGGCGATATTAGCCTCGGTGCAGAGCGGCGTCGATCCGGGCGCCACCGTCATCAGCGCGGGGACGGAAAAGCGCCGCCCTTCCGAAGGGCAGAAGAGCCACCACATCCAGCCGTATGACTTCCGCTCGCCCGTCTTCCTGACGCCGGCGCAGATGCGGCGCCTCCGCATCAAGCATGAGGAATTCATCCGGAACCTGAGCGCGGCCCTCTCCGTCTTCCTGCGCATGGAGTTCCTGCTCCAGATGTCCCGCCTGGAGACGACGACTTACAAGCAGCTCATCGAAAGCATGGGCATGCCCAGCTATTTGACCCTCTTCCGCATGAAGCCGCTGCCGGGCATCGCGGTGTTGGACCTGACTCCCCGCCTGGGCCTGACCATCATCGACCGCATGCTGGGAGGCCCCGGCCACTCCGTGAAGGTGGAACGCGAGTTCACCGACATGGAGCAGACCGTCCTGGAGAATTTCATCCAGCTAATCATCAAGGAATACACGGAGAGCTGGATCCGCTTCCAAAAGCTGGAGTGGGAGAAGGTGGGCAATGAAAACACCATCCGCTTCCTGGACATCGCGGAGCCGGACCAGACCATGCTCTACCTGGAGATGGAAGCCCGTTTCGGCGACTGCGTTTCCACGCTGCGTTTCGTCTTCTGCTACGAGACGTTGGAGACCCTCGTGGATCAGATGATGCACGAGATGAGCGACGGGGATGACGGGAAGGAGTCGGAGGTCAGCCCCAGCTTCGAGCCCAATGCGCCGACTTACAACATCCAGATTCCGCTCACCGCCTACTGGCGCGGCTTCTCCCTGAGCCTGGAGGATATCAGCGGCCTTTCCCCGGGGGACGTCCTCATGCTCGACCCGGATAAGGTTAGCCACGTCGAGGTCGACTTGGGCGCGTTGCCGAAATTCCAGGCCTCCTTGGACCGGAAGGGAAAGCAGGTCAGCATCCAATTAACCAACAAGATAGAAGGGTAGGGCTATGAACGATAAGAACGTCGATCTGGTGATGGACATCATGGTGGGGCTCAGCGTGGAGCTGGGCCGCGCCCAGATGAAGGTGCGGGACATCGTGGCCCTGACCAGCGGCACCGTCGTGCAGCTGGACAAGAAGGTGGACGAGAACGTCGACCTCTACGTGAACGGCAAGCTCATCGGCCGCGGGGAGGTCGTCATGGTCGACGAGTCCCTGGGAATCAAAATCACGGAAGTCTTCAAACAGGCCACCCAGCCGCGGTAAGCGGCCCGCGCCCATGCATCCGGCTTGGTTCCTGGCGCTGGCCGAGGCTCAGCAGCCCGCGCCGCCACTGCCCTGGTGGCGGCTGGTGGTCCTGGTCGTCATCTTCGCCGCCCTTTTGGCGGTTTGGGCCGCCGTGAACCGGCGGCATTGGACGCGGGACAACCTCCGCCGCTGGCTCTCCCTCAATCCGGAGGCCTCCCAGATCGTCGTCCGGGAGCAGCGCTGGCTTAATTCCAAGACCCATCTCTGCCTGGTGGAAGTTTCCGGGGAGCGCTTCCTCGTCGCCCAGACGCAGGGGGCCGTTTCCTGGCAGCCTTTAGCCAAGGCGGAAGCCGCGCAACCTTCCGATTCATGAAGCAAAAGTCTTTTTTCCGCGGCAGGCCCGGCTTTTGGGCCCTGGTCCTGGGCCTGGCTCTGGCTTTTCTGGCCGTTCCGGCGCAGGCCGCTCCCGGCGACACTATCAATTTCTCCCTCAACACCGGCTCGGGCGGCGGGGCGAACATGAGCGTGAGCCTTCAGCTCCTTGTCCTCTTCACCATCCTCAGCCTGGCGCCGGGCATCATGATTATGACGACGTGTTTCGTCCGCATCGTCATCGTCCTTTCCTTTTTGCGCAATGCGCTGACCCTGCAGACCCCGCCGAATCAGGTAGTCATCGGCCTGGCCCTTTTCCTGACCTTCTACATCATGCAGCCCACCTGGGACCGCATCTCCAAGGAGGCCATCGATCCCGTGCGGGATAACAAGATCACCTTTCAGCAGGGGATGGACAAGGCCGTCATCCCGCTCAAGGAGTTCATGCTCCGCTATGCCGGGGAACAGGATTTGCGCCTCTTCCTGAGCATGTCCCCCACGCCGATCACCCTGACCACGCCGGAGGCGCTGCCCATTTCCGTCGTCGTCCCGGCCTTCATGCTCTCCGAGCTGAAGCGCGGTTTTGAGATGGGGCTCCTCATTCTCCTGCCCTTCCTGGTGATCGACATGGTGGTGGCCTCCATCCTCATGGCCCTGGGCATGATGATGCTGCCGCCCTCCACCGTCTCCCTGCCGGTGAAGCTGATGGTCTTCGTCCTGGTCGACGGATGGACGCTCGTCGTCCGCTCCCTCGTCGACAGCTTTCGCGTGTCATGAACATCGACGCCGCCCTCGACATCATCCGCATCTGCCTCTGGGAAGGCATCTATGTTTGCGCGCCGATCGTCTTGGGGGCGCTCGTCATTGGCCTGGGCATCAGCATCCTGCAGAGCATCACCACCATCCAGGAGACTTCCCTTTCCTTCGTGCCCAAGCTCCTGTGGGCCGTGGCGGGGACCTGGATTTTCGCCCCCTTCATGCTGGCCCACCTGCGCCAGCTGACCACCACCCTCTTCCAGCGCGCCGCGGAGATCGCCAGGTAAGCGCGCGCCCGGCAAATGGAACTTTTCGTCAACCCGATCGCCCTCTGGCTTATCGCCTCGCGGCTGAGCGGCTGGATGCTCCTGTCCCCGGGTTTCGCGGAGATCAACACGCCGCAGCTCACCCGCGCGGCCATGATTCTCTGGCTTAGTTACCTGCTGTTGCCGTTGGTCGGTCCCATCACGCCGCAGGCCCACCTTTATACCATGCCGGATATCATCGTGGCCGTGGTGGGGGAGTTCATCATCGGCGCGGGCTACGGACTGGTGCTCCGCCTCATCTTCGGCGCCGTCCAGTTCGGCGGCGTGCTGTTGGACAATGAGCTGGGTTTTCTCTACGCCCAGCAGGTCAATCCCGCCCTGCCGGTCAGCGGCGGCATTTTCAGCCGCCTGTTCCTCCTCATGGCCATTCTCTATTTCTGGACCTTCGACTACTTCCGCATCGTCATGGCGGCGATCCACCAGAGCTTCATCCTCATTCCCCTGGGAGTTATGGACCGGCCGCTGTTCGACTTCGCCATGCTGGTCAAGCTGGGCGCGGCCCTTTTCGCCGGGGGACTCACCTTCGCCGCGCCCATCATGGCCCTCATGTTCTTCGTCACGATTACCGTCGGCTTCCTGGCCCGCACCGTGCAGGGGATGAACATCTTCTCGGACGTCTTCGTCTTTAAGGTCGCCGTGGGCCTTATCGGCATCCTGGTTTTCCTGCCCCTTCTTTTCTTCATCATGAAGGTGCAGATGGAGAAGATCATCCCGATGTCGTCGGAATACTTCAAATTCCTCAGCCCTTCCTGACATGCCCCAGGACGACCTGAAAAATCTGCCGGCCTCCGCCAAAAAGCGCGCCAAGCTCCGCGAAAGCGGCATGGTCGTGCGCAGCCATGATCTGGCCACCACGGTCATCGTGGCCACCGGCCTGTTCTCCCTCATGTATTTCGGCTCCCAGATCGGGATCGGGCTGGCTGACTTCATGCGGGAGTGTTTCACGGAGCTGGGGAAGCCGGCCGGGCACACCTCCGCCACCACGCCCCTTTATCCGATGCTGAGCAATCACCTGCTCCTGGTTCTCATCTTGTTCATGGGGGGCATGGCCCTGGTGGCCGTGCTGGCCAACATGGTCCAGAGCGGCCCCCTGTGGATCGCCGACAAGCTGTTGGAGCAGGGCCGCGGCCGCCTCAACCCCCTCAAGGGGATCAAAAATCTCTTTTCCCTCCGCAAGCTCGTCGCCACCTCCCAGTCCGTTATCAAGCTCCTGCTCATCGCCTCCTTCGCCTACGCGGCGGTGCGGGAGCTGTCGGAAGCGCCGGTCTTCAGCCGCCCCGTCTCCGTGCAGGAGTTGGGGGCCTTTTTCCTGCAGGCCTGCTGGGCCGTCGGCTGGCGGGTCATTCTGGCCCTGCTTATCCTGGGAGTGATCGACTATCTCTACCAGAGGTGGCAGTATGAAAAGGACAACCGCATGAGCTTCCAGGACGTAAAGGACGAGGTGAAGCAGTCCGAGGGCTCCCCGGAAATCCGGGCGCGCCGCCGCGGCATCATGCGCCGGATGCGCTCCCTCCGCCGCCAGCTGGAAGACATGGCGGACGCCACCATCGTCGTCAACAACCCGACCCACTACTCCGTGGCCCTCCGCTACGTCCGCGGCCTCACGCCCACGCCTATCGTCGTCGCCAAGGGGACGCGCCGCAACGCCCTCCGCATCCGGGAACGCGCCGCCGATTTGGGCATCCCCATGCTGGAGAACGTCCCCCTGGCGCAGGGCCTCTACAAGCACGGGGAAGTCGGGGAGCCGATCCCGCCTCTTTATTACCAAGCCGTGGCCCAGGTTCTGGCCGACCTCTTCCGCCGCGGCTACCGCCCCACATCCGGGGAAGGGCAGGGGAGCCCCAACTGACGCCCTAGATGAATTCCAACCTTCTCACCCGGTTCCTGCAGCGCGGCGACGTGATCTTCAGCATCGCCCTGCTCGGCATCGTCGTCATCCTGGTGCTGCCGCTGCCGCCGGTCCTCATCGACGTCTTCCTGACCCTGAGCATCACCCTCTCGGTCATCATCATCCTTACCGTTGCCTTCCTTAAGGACCCCACGGAGTTCTTCGTCTTTCCCACGATCCTGCTCTTCACCACCCTCTTTCGGCTGGGGTTGAACGTGGCCACCACCCGCTCCATCCTTATCAACGGGGAGGCGGGCAAGCTCATCTCCGCCTTCGGCGACTTTGGCGTGCAGGGAAACCCGATCGTAGGGCTCATCGTCTTCATCATTTTGACGGCGATCAACTTCATGGTCATCACCAAGGGCGCGGGCCGCGTGGCGGAAGTCTCCGCACGCTTCACCTTGGACGCCATGCCGGGCAAGCAGATGGCCATCGATGCCGACCTTAACGCGGGCATCATCTCGGAGAAGGACGCCCGGGAACGCCGCTCGGCCATTCAGAAGGAGGCCAGCTTCTACGGCGCGATGGACGGCGCCAGCAAGTTCGTCAGCGGCGACGCCATCGCGGGCATCTTCATCACCCTGGTGAACCTCATCGGCGGCTTCGCCGTGGGCATGCTGCAGATGAACCTCAGCGCCTCGGACTCCATCCACAAGTTCTCCCTCCTCTCCATCGGCGACGGCCTGGTGACGCAGATCCCCGCCCTCATCACCTCCACTGCCGCCGGTATCCTGGTCACCCGCTCCAGCTCCAACTCGGCGCTCGGCGGGGACGTCTCCCGGCAGCTCTTCAACAGCTCCATGGTGCTGCGCATCACCGCGATGGCCCTCATCTTCTTCGCCTTCATCCCCGGCTTCCCCTCCGGGGCCATGGGCGGCGTGGCGGGCGCCCTCCTCCTCATCTCCTTCTTCTTCCTTCCCCGGAACAAGGCGGAGGCGAACAAGCTTCAGGAAGAGATGAAAGCCCGCGAGGTCAAGGAAAAGGAAGCCGCCGCTGCCAAGGACCAGCGGCCGGAAGTCCTCCTCAAGCTCGATCCCCTGGCGCTGGAGATCGGCCTGGACCTCCTGCCTTTGGTGCAGGGGCAAATGAAGAGCATGCTCGACCGCATCGGCCTCCTGCGCCGGAACATTTCCCAGGAACTGGGCATCATCATCCCTTCCATCTCCGTGCGGGACAATTCCGCCCTGCCTTCCCACAGCTACGCCGTCCTGGTCCGCGGGCACGAGGTGGCGGGAGGCGAGCTTTTCATCGGCCAATACCTGGCCATGGGCGTGGGCACCCCGCAGCGGCCCCTGCGCGGCAAGGTGACCACGGAACCGGCCTTCGGCCTGCCGGCCACCTGGATCGCGGAGGGCGACCGCCGGGAGGCCGAGCGCCTGGGCCACGCCGTCATCGATCCTCTCTCCGTCCTCATCACCCACGTCGGCGAGACCCTGCGCCGTTCCGCCGCGGAAATCTTCACCCGCCAGGACACCCAGAACCTCCTGGACGCCATGAAGGAGACCCACGCCGCCGTTTTGTCCGAAATGAAGACCCTGCAGATCAACGTCGGCACGGTGCACCGCGTCCTGCAAAGCCTCCTGCGGGAGGGCCTCTCGATCCGGGAGCTGGGCGTCATCCTGGAAAAGCTGTGCGACCAGGTGGCCTTCACGAAGAACCCGGACGAGCTGAGCGAGGCCTGCCGCCGCGTCCTGGCCATGGAAATCAGCCGCCATTGCGAAATCGAAAAGAACAAGATCCTCTGCGTCACCATGCACCCGGAGCTGGAGCAGCACGTCGCCAAGGGCATCCGCCAAAGCCAGCAGGAGATCAACCTGGTCCTCGACCCCGGCCTGGCCCGCTACCTGCACGACCACATCCAGCGCGGCGTGGCGGAAATGGGCAAGCGGGGGAAAACCCCCCTCATGCTGACCTCCCCCACCGTCCGCCTGGGGCTCAAGCGCTTCTACGCGGACAGCTTTCCTCTCCTGCGCGTGGTGGCTTATAATGAAATTCCGGCCAAATACGAGATCGAGCCTGTTTACAATATCCCGCCGCAGAATATGGTGGCGGCATAGCCCTTTCAAAAAATGTTCAAACTCCTGACCCAAACCAAGCTCCCGACGATCATCAACAAAGTGGTCGTCGTGATCGGCCTGTCCGGCATGATCGTCGGCCTCTTCCTGTCCTACATCAACGGGCAGGAACTGGGATGGTCGATGTTTTGCGCCGCCGGCCTGGGCCTCCTTTTTGCGGCCAGCGCGAAATATATCGTCGTCAAATTCATGCGCGCCTGGATGGAGGGGAAACTGGAACAGGCATCCCGCGAGCGGGACGAGGCCAAGAAGCAGGCCGAGGCGCTCCGCCTCCAGGAAAAAGAGGCCAAGGCCGAAGCCAAGAACCAAGTCTAGGACTAGCCGTTTTTGAAATCTAAGTCCAAACCCCAGCCCTCGGTCCCTCCGGCGCCCGCTGCGCCGGCTCAAGGGGCCGTGCCCCAGGCGAAGATAGAGACGGAGGCGGAGCGCGACGCCCTCATCCGCTCCATGATTCCGCTGGTTCACCACATCGTGGCGCGGATGGGGCTCTTCCTTCCGCCCCACATCGCTCAGGAAGACCTAGTCAGCGCGGGCGTCATCGGCCTGATCGATGCCGTGGAACGCTACGACGCCTCCCGCGGCTCCAGCCTGAAGACCTTTTGCTCCTTTCGCATCCGGGGAGAGGTCCTCGACGAATTGCGCCGCTTGGACTGGGTGCCCCGCTCCGTCCACAGGGAGGCCCGGATGTTGGAAGGGGCGCAGGAGGCCATCGCCCAGCGGCTCGGCCGGGAACCGACGGAGGACGAGCTTTGCCAGGAGCTGCACATCGGTAGACAGCAGCTCACCGAGCTGCTGGACCGGATCAAGCCCACCACCTACTTTTCCCTCCAGGAACCGATCTACGAGGGGGAGGGGGGAGACACCCTTTCCCATGAGGATATTCTGGCCGACGAAAGCGCCCAAACGCCATTTGCAAGCTTGCTAAATGAGGAAGATAAACTCATCTTACGCAAAACGATGGGAAAACTTCCCGCCCAGCAACTTCAGGTCCTAAGCTTTTATTACATGGAAAACCTGCGCCTGAAGGAAATCGCCGAATTGCTGGGGATCACCGAGTCCCGCGTTTCGCAGGTTCACACCTTGGCCATCACCCGGTTGCGCGCCGTCTTCCTGCGCGAGAGAAAGCGCTAGGCCTATGCTCCTTCTCATCGGTTGGGCCATCGTCTTCGGCTCGGTGCTTGGCGGCTTCATGTACAATGGCGGCCACATCGAGTCGCTTCTCCACCCCGGCGAATGGATCATCATCGTCGGCGTCATGATCGGCTTCCTCGTCGGCTCCAGCCCGGGCTCCGTGCTGAAGCTGATGATCGCCAAGATCAAGCAGGCCGTCGGAGCGCCGCCCTACACCCAGCAGCGCTACATGGACCTGTGCAAGGCCCTCTACGAGCTGTTCATGGTCGCGCGCGAGCAGGGCGTCGTCGGCATCGAGGAACACGTCATCAACCCCTCCACCAGCTCCGTCTTCTCCAAGTATCCCAGCTTCCTGAACGACCACCACGCCGTCTCCTTCCTGCAGGACGCCCTGCGCCCCCTCATCGAAGGCCGCATGAAGCCGGAGCAGCTCCGCGCCTCCCTCAACGAAGACCTGGAGCGCCTTTCCATCCACTCGGAAGCGCCCATCATGATCCTCACCAAGGTGGCGGACGCGCTGCCGGGCGTCGGCATCGTCGCGGCGGTGCTCGGCATCGTCGTCACCATGGGCTTCATCGCGGGCGAGAAGGCGAAGATCGGCGAGAAAGTCGCCGCGGCGCTCGTCGGCACCTTCCTGGGCCTTCTCATCAGCTACGGCCTCTTCCAGCCCATGATCCTCAAGCTGGAATTCATCAATGAGGACGAGCTGGCCTACTACCAGGTCATGTGCAACATGATCGTCAGCTACGCCACCGGCTCCCCGCCGGTCATGGCCGCCGAGGCCGGCCGCCGCACCATCCCGGCGGACCGCCAGCCCGCGGGCGACGCCTTTGAAACCGAGCTGAAGGCCCTCAAGAAGGCCTGATCCTCATGACCGGCCCCCTCCGCCATGTCTAAGAAAGGTGGACACCACGGCGGTTCCTGGAAAGTCGCCTACGCCGACTTCGTCACCTCCATGTTCGCGCTCTTCCTGGTCCTCTGGATCATCGGGGCGGACGAGGAAACCCGCCGCGCCGTGGAAGACTACTTCCAGGGCCGGAAAATCCACGTCACCAACGGCTCCCGCTCCGTCACGAAGTGGGAGGAGAACTCCACCTTCCACACCATCCCGCAGGACGCCCCCAGCCAGGACCTCCAGTCGATCAACGAACTGACCCAGGCCCTGGAGCAAATCCGCCAGCAGCTCAAGAACAGCAGCGATCCCGGCGACGACCAAATCCGCTTCGACTTCACCTCCGACGGCGTCCGCATCAACGTCATCGACAAGTCCAAGCGCCCTTTCTTCGACCCCAACAGCTCCAATCTGACCCCTTTCGGCTCCTTCGTCCTGCAAACCATCGGCTGGCAGCTGGAGCGGCTCCCCGTCCAGGTAGAGGTGGAAGGGCACACGGAAAACAACCCCAACAACGGTGACCCGATGCAGCCCTGGACCCTTTCCTCCGAAAGAGCCCTTTCCTCCGAAAAGGCCCTGACGGACAGCGGGGTGAAGCCGGACAAATTCTTCCGCGTGGCGGGGAAGGGGGCCACCGATCCCCTCGACGCCGCCCACCCGGAGAGCGAAAACAACCGGCGGATTACCATTGTGGTCCGCCCCGCGAAGGGGGAGGATCTCTCCTCCTTCCGCCAAAAGATGATGCAGCCATGAATTTCCTGAACCCGGAAGAACAGAAGCGCGTGGCGATCCGCAAGGCAGCCGATGTGGCTCCTCCGCCCGCCGCGGCTCCCGCTCCTGCCGCCCCGGGCGCCAAAGGAGCTGCCGCCCCGGCCAAGCCGGCAGCCAAACCCGGCGCAACCGCTCCCGCTAAGCCGGGCGCTCCGGCTGGAGCGGCCCCCACCGTCGTCAACGCCGTCGTGAAGCCGAAGCCGGCTCCCCAAGTCCAGGTCCTTCAGGTGGAAGACGGAGTTTTCGAAGTTCATTTCACCTGCTCCTGCGGCGAGCAGTACGTCATCCGGTGCGACTCCGTCGCCAAGCCCGGGGAAGCGCCTAAGGCTTCGTAGGCAGGAAAATTCTTCCCAGAAAATTTGGGCGGGCGAAGGAAAAATACTCCCCTTTGCCGAGTGGGAAAATAATTCCCTCCTCTCTTGGGAAATCTTTTAGAGAGGGTTTCTCTCTTTAAACAAGCTTCCGGCAGCGACTTTTTCGCTGCCGTGAACCACTTGGCATGAACTGTGCAAATAGAGCTGAAGCATGCAAGTAGGTCTCTACGAAGCCGTGAGTGGAATGAAGGCCCAGAGCGCCTATGAGGACGTCCTTTCCTCCAATCTGGCGCGCTCCAGCATTCCTGGCAGCAAGCAGGTGCTGACCGCCTTCGAACTGCCGAAGCCCTCCGCCCTTCAGGAAGCCAATGCGCTGCCCGGCACCACCCAAAACCTGGGCGTGGCGGGAGCCCCCCTGCAGTCCCGCACGGTGATCGACTTCTCCCCCGGCCTTGTCCGCGCCACCGGCAACCCGACCGACTTCGCCATCGAAGGCGACGCCTTTTTCAAGGTCCGCAACAAAGACGGCTCCATGGGCTACACCCGGGACGGCCAATTCCGCGTCAATACCAACGGCGTGCTGGTCACCGGCGACGGCTCCGAGGTGCTCATGGATAACGACGTGCCGCTGAACCTGAGCAAGGCCGACGCGGGCATCATCAACATCGACCCTCAGGGCGTGGTGAAAGTCGGCCCCCAGGGCGTCTCCCGCGGCAGCCTGGCCATCGTCCACATGGACGATCCCCGCACCGTCCTCCACCAGGGCCAGGGCGGTCGCTTCCAGGCCGACACGGACAAGACCGACCAGCTCCAGACCGGCCTGGGCAAGAGCGCCTTCGTCCGCCAGGGCTACCTGGAAGACAGCAACGCCAATCCCGTCACCTCCATGATCCAGCTCGTCGAAGTCGTGCGCGCGTATGAGGCCAATCAGCGCGCCGTCACCATGCAGGACTCGGTCACCGGCCAGATCATCCAAGCCGCCTCCGACAACGCCAATTCGTAATCCCCTCCCAAGCCCAAGCCTATGATCCGATCCCTCTACTCCGCCGCCAGTGGCATGCAGGCGCAGCAGACGAACATTGACGTCATCTCCAACAATTTGGCCAACGTCAACACCCCCGGCTTCAAGGGCTCCAGCGCCCAGTTTGAGGATCTCCTTTACGACGTGGAGAAGCAGCCCGGCGCCATCCTGGGCAACGGCAGCAACACCCCCGGCAGCCTCAGCGTCGGCTACGGCACCAAGCTCGTCGCCACCAACATGGACATGACCCAGGGCGAAATGGTGCAGCAGAGCGGCTCCCAGCTCTCCCTGGCCATTCAGGGCAACGGCTTCTTCCAGGTCCAGCTGGCGGACGGCTCCGGCCTCAACGCCTACACCCGCAACGGCTCCTTCCAGGTCAACCAGAGCGGCCAGATCGTGACCAACGACGGCCTCGTCCTCGTCGGCGCGCCTCAGGTGCCCCAGGGCGTCACCCAAATCTCCGTCAGCCAGGACGGCACCTTCACCTTCCAGGTCAACGGACAGACCCAGAACGGCGGCCAGGTCCAGCTCACCCAGTTCATCAACCCCCAGGGCCTGGACAACCACCTGGGCGGCGGCCTCTTCCTCCAGACCACCGCTTCCGGCCCCCAGCTCCAGGGCAAGCCGATGACCAACGGCCTGGGCAGCATCCAGCAGGGGTACATTGAAAACTCCAACGTCCAGGTCGTCACCCAGATGGTGCAGATGATCCAGGCCCAGCGCGCTTACGAAGTGAACGCCAAATCGATCCAGGCCGCCGACCAGATGATGCAGCAGGCCGACAACCTCCGCCAAAGCTAACCCGCCTTCGCTAAATGAAGCGCCACCTTCTCCTCGCCGTTCTCCTCGCCTGCGGGGTCTCCGCGCAGGCCGCCACGCTGGCCCTTCGGCCGGAGGCCCGCGTTTCCGGCGCCAACGTGACGGTGGGGGACGTGGTCGTTTCGGACAGCAGCCTGCCCGCCGGGCTGCTCCAGCTTCCCCTAGGCAGCGCCCCCGCCCTCAACGCCAAGAGCGTTTTCACCCGGGAAGTCGTCGCCGCGGCCGTCGCCGGCCATCCGGAATACGGCAAATACGACGTCACCGGAAGCGCCTCCTGCCAGATCCTGCGCCCCGCCCGCATCGTCCACCCGGAAAACCTCTCCGGCGTCCTCCTCATGGAGCTGCAGAAGGCCACCGGCAGCCAAGGCCAGGTGAAGATTGAGGAATTCGCCGCCACCGCCCCCGTCACCCTGCCCGCCGGGCAGATCGGCGCCCAGGCCCAGCTTTCCCCCACCGCCCTCCTCCACCCCTGGGCCACGGCCACCATCAACTATTACATCGGAAAGGAAATGGTCGGCAGCTCCGAGGTGCGCTTCCGCTGGAGCTGGCAGCGCCAGGCCTATCAGGCCGTCCGCAGCATCCAGGCGGGCGAGCCCTACAGCCCCCTCGACTTCCGCCTGACCACCATCGACGCCATCCGCGCCTCCGGCAACTACATGACCCAGCTTCCCACGGGGGAAGACCAGGTCATCGGCCGCCAGATCACTGCCGGCCAGCTCCTGCTGCCCTCCTTCCTGGCGCCCAAGAAACTCGTCCAGCGCGGCGATCAAGTCGTCGTCAACTACGTCCAGTCCACCTTCAAGGTGAGCATGAAAGGCGTGGCCATGCAGGACGGCACCAAGGGCCAGACCATCTCCGTCCAGAACAGCGACTCCAAGAAATCCCTTTTCGCCAAGGTCGTCGACGCCGACACCCTGGAAGCCGTAGCCGTCCAATAACCCCATTTGCGCCATTTGCCATGAAGCACCTCGCCCTTCTCTCCCTCCTTTGGATCGCCGCCGCCGGGCTGGCCTCCGCCCAGATCGCCAACCCGGCCCGCGTCTCCCCCTACAGCGGCCCCGGCTCCATCTTCCCCAGCCAGGCGGACGGGCGCGTCACCTCCCTGACCGCCGACCCCATCGCCTTCGCCGTCGGGGACTTCATCACCATCATCGTCAACCTGAACACCAGCGCCTCCCTTTCCAAGCAGCTGAGCACGGCCAAGACCTCCAGCGTCAACGACTCCATCACCTCCCTCATCAATCCGAACAACGCCAACATCGCCAACCAGTGGAGCGGCGCCCAGTCCTTCGCCGGCGGCGGCACCCAGGCCGATAGCGAGGGCCTGACCACCACCATCCAGGCCCGCATCGACGAGGCCCTGCCCAACGGCACCTTCCACGTCGTGGCCACGCGCCAGATGACCGTCGGCAAGGAAAAGTCGACCATGGTCCTCACCGGCTACGTCCGCCGCCAGGACCTGGCCGCCGACAATTCCGTCAGCTCCACCCAGGTCGCCGAATTGGCCATCAACCAGACCGGCAACGGCGACCTCTCCCGCGCCGAGCGGAAGGGCTGGCTCACCACTCTCTATGAATTCGTCAGCCCTTTCTAAACCCGGTATGAGCCGCCTTTTCCTCATTGCCGCCGCCTTCCTCACCCTGGTCTCCGGCCTCTGCGCCCAGACCCGCGTGAAGGACGTCGCCGTGGTCCAGGGCACCCGCGACAATCAGCTCATCGGCGTCGGCCTGGTCACCGGCCTGGCGGGCCAGGGCGATTCGGACCCGATCAGCACCCAGCAGCTCATGACCAACTTCATGAAGAAGTTCGGCATCACCGTGAACGCGCAGAACATGGAAGTGAAAAACTCCGCCGCCGTCACCGTCACCGGCCTCATCCACGGCGGCGCCAAGAACGGTTCCAAGTTCGACATCGTCGTCTCCTCCATCAGTAACGCCAAATCCCTCCAGGGCGGCACGCTGACCCCCACCATCCTTTACGGTCCGGACGGCAAGGCCTACGCCCAGGCCCAGGGCCCGCTCTCCATCGGCGGCTTCTACGCGGAAGGCAGCGGGGGAGGGGCCAGCGCCTCCTTCGCAAAGAACCACCCCACCGTCGGCGAGATTCCGGACGGAGCCATCGTCGAGCGGGAGATCGTGCCCGACTACTTTTCCAACGGCGTCCTGGAAGTCTCCCTCCGGGACGGCGACTTCACCTCCGCCGTCCGCATGGCCAACGCGATCAACGAGCAGATCGGCCCCATCGCCGACGCGGTCAGCTCCAAGACCGTCCGGGTCTACGTGCCCAAGGAAGCCCAGGCTTCCGAGAAGCAGCTGGAATTTATCGCCCGGGTGGAGAACGTCGTCTTCCGCCCCGACGTTGCCGCCCGCATCGTCATGAACGAGAAGACCGGCACCATCGTCGCCAATTCCCGGATCAAGATCGACTCCGTCGCCGTCGCCCACGGCAACCTGACCGTCTCCATCGTCAATTCCCTGAACGTTTCCCAGCCCAACGCCTTCACCGGCAACACCACCGTGGTCCCCGGCTATGGCGGCAGCGCGCAAGTGCCGCTCACCTCCGGCGGCAACCAGGCCTACTACGACCCCGCCACCGGCAACCAGATCTTCGTCCCCCTGGGGCAGGCTCCCCCCTCCGGCTACCAGGTGGTCATGACCTCCGCCAACGTGAACTCGCCCGCTCCGGCCGCCGCCGCCCAGGCCGGAGCTCCCGCCGGTCCCGTCGTGGCCAACGGCCCCGCCACCGCCGTCACCGGCGCCACCACCATCAACGTCCAGGAAGAGAAGAAAAACCTGGTCGTCTTCAACGACCTGCCCAGCGTGCAGGACGTCGCCTCCGCCCTGAACGCCCTGGGCGTCACCCCGCGCGACATGATGGCGATCTTCCAGGAAATGAAGGAGGCCGGCGCCCTCCAAGCCGAACTCGTCGTCCACTAAGGAGCCATGACGCCGATTCCTCCCACCGACTCCCTGGCCTCCCTGGCCGGTCCCAGCGCCACCACGGCGAACATGACCGACAAGGACCTGGCCAAGCTGAAGAAGGCCGCCACCCAGCTGGAATCGGTCTTTGACGGCTATCTCATGGAGGAGTTCGACAAGGGCCTGCCCGGCACCTCCGGCGGATTCGCCTCCCAGATTTACTCCAGCATGTTCAAAGACGCCGTGGCCACGAAGGTCGCGGAAAGCAACACGGGCCACGGATTGGCACAACAAATTTACAATGCATCCGTCAAACTCGCCCACCTCGACAAATCGGCTTCAACCTCCGCCGGAGACCAGCCGACTCTCTGAGGAAGATTCCGCCATGGAAACCATCCCCCCCACCGCCGCCGTCCCGGAAGAGAGCCAGCGCGTCCTCCAGCAGCTGGACGACATGCTGGAACAGCTCCTCGTCCGCCAGCGTGAGGAGCAGGAGTGCATCCTCAACCGCAACGTCACCCGCCTGCCCGTCGTCTGCGAGGAGATCAAGGTCCTTTCCCAGCAGCTGGAGCAGCAGCAGCTCAACCTGCGGACCTTCATCCAATCCCGCCGCCTGCCGGCCCCCCAGGAAAAGCTGCGGGGCGAGTGCATGCGCAAGTTCAAGCGCATCCAGCAGCTGGCCCGGCAGAACCATATGCTCCTGGAGAACAGCCTCCGCTTCCTCCAGCAGGTCATGAGCGAGTTCCTGGGCGCCAAGCGCAAGCAGGGAACCTACAACCACATGGGCATGGTCGAGGCGCCGCTCACCGGCAGCGGCCTACTCGTCGACGTCCAACTCTGATCCCACCCCACTATGTCCGGCATCGGTCTTAACGGTTCCCTTTATGTTGGCTTGAGCGGCTTGCAGGCCGCCCAGGCGAGCATCTCGGTCGCCGGCCAGAATCTGACGAACCAGAGCAACAGCGCCTCCTCCCGGCAAATCGTGGTGATCAGCTCCGGCACCTCCATCAACGTGGCTGGCACCAACTTGGGAACCGGCGTCACGGTCACGGGCATCGAAAACACCCGCAGCAACTATCTGGACACCCTCGTCCAGCAGTCCAACTCCAGCCTGGGTTACGCCAACACGGTCAACACCTACATGTCGAGCGTGCAGAACTCCCTCTCGGAGTCCCTCAGCTCCAGCCAGGTCGATGCCAGCTCCAGCCAGACCGGCCTGGAGGCGGCTTCCACCGACTTCTTCAACGCCTGGACCAGCCTGGCCGCCGATCCCACCTCCCAGGTGGCCCAGGATGCCGTGGCCAACGCGGGCCTGACATTCGCCAACACGGCCAACACGGTCGAGAATCAGATCCTCTCCGTCAAATCGAGCGTCTACAGCCAGGCTTCCGACGAGGTGACCACGGCCAACCAGCTCATCACCCAGATCGCCGATCTCAACTCCCAGATCCAGCGCGCGGAGGCGGGCACCACCGTCGACGCCCAGGGGCTCACCCTCAACCAGGCCACCACCCTGCGCGACCAGCGGGAAGCCCTCGTCGAGCAGCTCAGCACCATCGTCAACATCACGGTGACGAACAACCCGCAGAATTCCGCGATGGTCGACATCACCCTGACCGATTCCCCCACCACCACGCTGGTGAGCGGCACGGTGGGGGGAGGGGGCTCCAACAACCTGACGGGCGTCCAGACCTACAAGCTGGCCTCCAACACCTACGATCCCACCGGCAGCCTGACGATCAGCGCGGAAACCAGCGGCGGGACCACGGTCAACTTCACCCCCACGGGCGGCGACCTGGGCGGCCTGGTCTACCTGGACAACGACGTCATCGGCGCCCAGACGACGATGCCCCCCACCGGCACGCCGACGACGCTTCTCGACCAATTCAACAACTACGTCTACCAGGTGGTCACCGCCGTCAACGGGCTGACCAATACCGGCCAGGGCTCCGATGGCACCGCCGGCGACGACTTCTTCCACATCGGCACCGACGCCAACGGCGTCAACCAGGTCACCGTGGAGGATCCCTACAACATCACCAGCTCCTCCTACAACAGCGGGGCCATTCCCGCCGCCGCGGCCGGTGCGGGATCGGCCGACGCGACCATCGCCAACGCGATCGCCGCCCTGAACACCTCCACCACCAGCGCGGCCAACGTTTCCAAGTATGCCTCCGTGGTGAGCGGCATCGGCTTCACCACTAGCGCGGCGCAGACCAACTACACCAACCAGGCCCTCCTCAGCACCCAGGTGAGCAACCAGCGGGCCTCCTATTCCGGCATCTCCACCAATGAGGAGACCACGGACCTCATCACCTTCCAGCAGGCCTACCAGGCTTCCGCCCACTTCATCAGCGTGCTCCAGCAGCTCTACAATTCCCTGGTCAACATGGGGACCTGACCGTTTAAATTTTTCTTAACCTAACAAGGGAAAACTCATGCGCATCACGGAAACGATGTTTAGCAACTCCTTCCTGCAACAGGCCAACAACCTGCAGGAAGCCATGGCCACCAACTCCTCGCAAATATCGAGCGGCATGAGCATCATCAATCCGGGGGACGATCCGGTCGCCTTCGGCCAGGTCAGCGCGCTGCGGCAGCAGAACTCCCAGAATGCCGTTTACACCAGCACCACCAACACGCTGAGCACCACCGCCCAGTCCACGTATAACGTGCTGACGCAGATGCAGACCTTGGCCACCAGCATCACCTCCCTGATGACCCAGGCCTCCTCCACCGGCTCCGCCAACTACGCCGATTACGGCCAGCAGCTGCAGACCTACGCCGACCAGCTCGCCCAGCTGGTCAACACGCAGGTCAACGGAGTCTACATCTTCGGGGGCACGGGCAATCAGGCGCCCCTGGTTGCGATCACCCCCACCCCGTCTTCCGACGCCCCGCAATACCAGCTCAACAACACCAGCGCGGGTTACGTCTCCAACGTCACCACGGCGGCGATCAATTCCAACCTGACCGTCAGCATCGGCCTGACCGCGGGCAGCAACACCAGCGGCGCGAGCAATTTCGGCGGTTTCCTGACCGACGGCAGCGGGGTTGATTTCTACACCATGGTAGCCAGCGCCGCGCAGGACCTCCTAAACGCCTCCAGCGGCACCAGCGACCCCTTCAGCGCCGATACCAACCTGGGCAGCAGCTACTCCAACGCCGTCAGCGCCATCAACGCGGGCGCCGACAACATCTCCCGCTACCTGGGCCGCGCCTCCTCCCAGTTGGCCGTCCTGACCAACAACCAGACCGACCTGGCCACCGCCGCCACCACCCAAACGACGACGCTCGACAGCCTGACCTCGGCGGACACCGCGACTTTGGCCACGCAGCTCTCCACCCTCCAGACCGCCTACTCGGCCTCCCTGCAATCCGCGGCCACCATTTTGAAGTTGAACATGCTCGATTATATTTCTTGAGCGGTATGAATCGTTTCGTCAGCCTTTGGAGGAAGATATGGAAGCGTGCGTGAGCGTGGAGCAGGAGATCCTGGACAAGACGTTCACGTTCCCCGTCGGCCTTCCCGGGTTCCTTCAATTCCATCGTTTCGTCTTTACCCAGACGGAGGAAGAGCGCCCCTTCGCCTTCATGCGGTCGGTGGACGATCCCTCCGTCTCCTTCCTGGTGATCGAGGCCTTCTACCTGAAAGGGGACTACGTGATGGACGTCGACGACACCCTCCTGGAGGACATCGGCTCCCCCGGCCCGCTCGATTGTCTCGTCTTCTTCATTTTAAAGGTGGAAAGCTGGAAACCCTTCGTCTTCCATGCCAATCTCCGCGCCCCCCTCATTATCCATAAGGAGAAGAGGCTGGGCCGTCAGATCACCTTGAACGAAAGCAGCTACTCCACGCAGGAGAGGTTCGAATTTTAAAGGCGGCCTATGCTCGTCCTGTCACGTAAACCGGGGGAGGCTGTCAAACTCGGCGATGAGATCGAGATTATCATCGTCGCCGTCGAAGGTCAGCGCGTCCGCCTGGGCATCAAGGCCCCCCGGGATGTCCGCATCCTTCGCACGGAAATCGACCCGCAGCTGGCCCATTTCAACCAACAAGCCGTGGTGAAGGCCGATGCCGCCTCCCTTCTGGGCCAGGCCGCGGCCAAGGCCAAGCAGGCCTCCGCCAACGCCAATCCGGACGGCAGCGCCGCTTCCTAAAAGCCGCTGCGGGAAGATTTCGCCATCCATCATGGCCCTTTTGTTGACCCTGAAGCGGAAACGACTTACAACGGGTCGATGCACAAGGGTGCGATGCAATTGATGCGCTGGCGGCAGAGCCGACGCCGGGAGTCGGGCCGTGTCGGCCCGGAGATTCTCCTGGCGCTGGCCATCGTTGCATGCGGCGTCTGCATCGGCGCCCTCTACTACCAGACCCAGCAGGACGTTCAGTCCCTTCACGCCAGCATCGACACCGTCCAGGCCCGCTCGGACAGCAACGTCAAGCAGCTGGAGACCCAGCTGGGTCAGCGTTACCTCCAGCTCCTGAAACTGGCGGAAGACCTGGCCATGCAACAGGGCCGGATGGTCACGCTGGAACGGAACCTGACCCTTCAGAAAAACTCCGTCACCCAACTCCAGGACACCTTCCACGGCGAGGTCGATTCCCTGAAGAAAGAAGGAGGAGCCCGGGCTAAGGAAGTCTCCCTCCTGGAAGACAAGTTTAAGAACGCGATCGCCCTCAAGGAAAAGTCGATCACCCAGCTTCAGGAGGAATACGACGTCCTGAAAAACCTGATGGACGACCAATCCGCCCTCTTAGTCATGATGCGGGAGCAGGCCATCGTCAACGGGGGCAGCACCAATTCCTCCGGCGCCATTCCCCCGGGCGGCCCGGATGCCGTCCTGCCCGTGGCCAATCCCGGCACTCAGAGCCCCCTGGCTCCAGGCATTCCGCCTGCAGGCAGCCAGGGGCCGCAGTCCTTCCAGACCGGCGCCATCGTTCCCATTCCCTCCACCGAGGCGCCCCAGCCCACCACCCAGCCGCCGCCGCCCATGCCGATCCACGATGCGGACCAATCTCCGGCGGCTCCGGCCCAGGCTACGGCGCCTCAGCCTTAAGCCTTTTCCAGCTCAGCCCTGTGGCTCTCGCATCCATTTCCACCTCCAACGCGGGAAACCCGCCGGAAACCGTCGTCGGCGTCGCCGACCTCAAGCTGGTCTCCACCCCCGGCTCCATTCTGAGCACCTACGCCCTGGGATCGTGCATCGCCGTCACCCTGTTCGATCCCTACCGGAAAATCGGCGGCCTTTTGCACGCCATGTTGCCCGACTCCAAGCTGCACCGCAGCGGCGTGACCAACCGCTCCATGTTCGTCGACACCGGTTTGACGGACCTGGTCGCCCAGCTGACCCGCACCGGCGGCGCGCCGGAAGTCCTGGAATGCAAGGTTTTCGGCGGCGCCCGCGTCATGGGAGCCGATCAGTTTTTCCGCATTGGTGACCGCAATGTGGAAGCGTTCCGCGCCTTGAGCCAAAAGATGGGGCTGCGGGTAAAAGTCTGGGAAACCGGGGGACAGGTCAACCGCACCATCAAGCTCTACCTGGAGACCGGCCACGTCCTGGTCAAGACTCCCGGCAAGCCCCTGTACTGGATATGAGTTCCATCCTTCCCATCTCCATGGTTTGCGAGCTGGCCCGCACCCTTCCTTGCGCGCCGGCGCTTCTGCCGAAGCTCATCGCGCTCCTTTCCGATCCGGAGAAGGCCAATGCGAAGGAAATGGAAAGCCTGATCATGCGGGATCCGGGTTTGGCCACCTCCGTCCTGCGCTTTGCCAATTCCGCCTTCTTCTCCAGGACCTTCCCCTGCGAAACCGTGGGTGACGCCGTCATGCGCATCGGCTTCCGCCAGGTCTACCGCATCGCCGCCAGCTCCATCGCGGGCCGCTGGCTCATCAACCAGCCCCAGGGCTACGGCTGGGAGCCGGGAGACCTTTACAAACACTCCCTCTGCGTCGGCGTCTCCGTCGAGCACCTGGCCAAAAAGACCAAGCAGGTTCCGGAAGAGCTGGCCTACACCTCCGGCCTCCTGCACGACGTGGGCAAGCTGGCCTTGGCCCACGCCTGCGCCGACCATTTTGAATCCATCCGCAGCTACCAGGAGATCAAGCAGGTCAGCTGGCGCCAGGCGGAGCACACCATCCTGGGATACGATCATACGGAAATCGGCGGCGTCCTCATGGAAGAGTGGGGCTATCCCGCCAGCCTCGTGCAGGTCGCCCGCTTCTATCCCCGTCCCAGCCTGGCCACGCCGGACCAGCGCCTCCTCGTCGGCCACGTCCATGCCGCCAAGCACCTGGCCACCCTCCTGGGCTACGGCGTGGGGGAGGACGGCTTCCACACGGAGTTGGATGAGGCCGTGCTAAAGGAATGCGGCATTACCGAGGAACTTCTCGAAGAACTGCTCCCCAGCGTCGTCAAAGACGCCGAAAAGCTTATCGCCGCAGGAATGGGGACCGAATAAGGGGAATGCAAGCCTTTTCCCGCCTTTTTTAAGGGGGCCGGAAGGAGAGGGGAAAAGAGGCCGTTTTAGGCCCTTTTCAAGAAACTTCGGGAATTTTGAAAATAATTCTTGAAGGAAAAATTCTTTTTCGCATTCTAACCGTTCCCGTTTTAAGGGGAAAATTTAAGAAACGATACTGAAAAAAGCGAAACAACATGCCGACTATTAACCAGTTAGTGCGCAAGGGCCGCCGGAAGATCCGCAACAAAACCAAGGCCCCGGCGCTGAAGAACAGCCCGCAGCGGCGCGGTGTTTGCGTGCAGGTCATGACCCGTACGCCTAAGAAGCCGAACTCGGCGCTGCGTAAAGTCGCCAAGGTTCGCCTCACCAACGGGCAGGAAGTCATCGCCTACATCCCCGGCGAAGGCCACAACCTCCAGGAGCACTCCATCGTCCTGGTCCGCGGCGGCCGCGTGAAGGACTTGCCCGGCGTTCGCTACCACATCGTCCGCGGCACCCTCGACGCCACCGGCGCCGTCGGGCCCAGCAGCACCAACAAGGTCAACCGCAACGTCAGCCGTTCCAAATACGGCGTGAAGAAGCCGAAGGCCGGCGCCGCCGCCGCTGCCGCGAAGAAGTAATTTACCCGAAGAACCAACCTCAGCTCATCCCTCCTTATGGCTAGACGTCGCCGCGCCCAGAAGCGCGAAATCATTCCCGATGCCAAGTTCGAATCGACCATGGTCACCTGCCTCATCACCACCGTGATGCAGAGCGGCAAGCGCGCCACCGCGGAGCGCATCGTCTATGGCGCCATCGACTCCATCAACGAAAACAACAAGGACAGCAATCCGCTGGACATCCTCAAGCGCGCGATCGACAACGTGAAGCCGAAGCTCGAGGTCAAGTCCCGCCGCGTCGGCGGCGCCACCTACCAGGTGCCCATGGAAGTCCCGCCCGAGCGCCAGCTCGCGCTGGCCATGCGCTGGCTCGTCGGTTTCGCCCAGAAGCGCCGCGGCACCTCCATGCTCAAGGCCTTGGCCTCCGAGCTGAAGGACGCCTCCAACGCCCAGGGCAACGCCATCAAGAAGCGCGACGACGTGCACAAGATGGCGCAGGCCAATCGTGCCTTCGCCCACCTCCGCTTCTAGTCTCTTAGACACCACCTTTCGAAGATCACACCTATGTCCGCCGTCGCTGAAACCAAGAAAAGCCCTAATTCCCCGAACCGCCCCTTCCCCATGGAGCGGACGCGGAACTTCGGCATTTGCGCGCACATCGACGCGGGCAAGACCACGCTGACCGAGCGTATCCTCTTCTACACCGGCGCCGTCCATAAGATGGGCGAGGTGCACGAAGGCACCACCGTCACCGACTGGATGGAGCAGGAGCGCGAGCGCGGCATCACCATCACCTCCGCCGCCACCACCTGCTTCTGGCCCCAGCGCAAGGAAGAGGGCATCTCCAAAGTCTTCGAAGGCCAGAAATTCCGCATCAACATCATCGACACCCCGGGACACGTCGACTTCACCGCCGAAGTGGAGCGCTCCCTGCGCGTCCTGGACGGCGCCGTCGCCGTATTCTGCGGCGTCGCGGGCGTCCAGCCTCAGTCTGAGACCGTCTGGCGCCAGGCCACCAAATACGGCGTCCCCCGCATCGCGTTCGTCAACAAGATGGACCGCGTCGGCGCCAATTTTGAGAACGCCGTCAACGAAATGCGCGAGAAGCTCGGCGCCAACGCCTGGCCCATCCTCCTGCCCTGGGGCAAAGAAGACCAGCTCCACGGCCAGATCGACATCATCAACCAGCGCGCCGTCCGCTACCTGGACAACGACCGCTTCGGCTCCACCTACGAGCTGGTCGAAATTCCCGACGACCTGAAGGCCAACGCCAAGCAGGCCCTGGAAGACCTCATCGGCGCCATCGCCGACAAGGACGAAAAGATCGGTGAAATGTTCCTCGAGGAAAAAGTCCCCACCGCGATGGAGATCAAGCAGGCCCTCCGCCGCCTTGTCATCGCCAACCAGATCGTCCCCGTCGTCGGCGGCTCCGCCTTCAAGAACAAGGGCGTCCAGTTCCTCGTCGACGCCGTCGTCGACTACCTGCCCGGCCCCCTCGACAAGGAAGCCGCCAAGGGCCACAACCCGGACGACAGCAGCGAAGTCCTGGCCCCCGCCGACGACAACTCCAAGTTCTGTTCCCTGGCCTTCAAGCTCTGGACCGACCCCTTCGTCGGCAAGCTCGTCTTCTTCCGCGTCTACTCCGGCCAGCTCAACAAGGGCGACACCGTCTACAACCCGCGCACCAACAAGACCGAGCGCATCAGCCGCATCGTCCAGATCCAGGCCGACAAGCGCGAAGACATCGAGACCGTCTACGCGGGCGACATCGCCGCCCTCGTCGGCGTGAAGAACATCAAGACCGGCGACACCCTCGCCGATCCCGACTACAGCATCCAGCTCGAGCCGCCCTCCTTCCCTGAGCCCGTCATCTCCATGGCCGTCGAGCCCAAGACCAAGGCCGACCGCGAGAAGATGGCCGAAGGCCTCCAGCGCCTGATGGAAGAGGACCCCACCTTCTTCGTCTCCACCAACGAAGAGACCGGCCAGACCATCATCGCCGGCATGGGCGAGCTGCACCTCGACATCATCTGCGACCGCCTCAAGCGCGAATTCAACGTCCAGACCAACGCCGGCGCCCCCCAGATCGCCTATCGCGAGACCATCCTCAAGCAGGCCGGCGGCGAGGGGAAGCTGGTCAAGCAGTCCGGCGGCCGCGGCCAATACGGCCACGTCGTCCTCGAAGTCATCCCCAACGAGCGGGGCAAGGGCATCGAAGTCGAGAGCAAGGTCGTCGGCGGCAACATTCCGAAGGAGTACATCCCCGCCTGTAAGAAAGGCGTCGAGGAAGCCCTCCTCAACGGCATCGTCAACAGCAGCCCCGTCATCGACGTCAAGGTCAACATCCTCGACGGCAGCTACCACGAGGTCGACTCCAACGAGTTGGCCTTCAAGATGGCCGCCATCTTCGCGCTCAAGAACGCCCTGGAAAAGGCCAACTCCATCCTCCTGGAGCCGATCATGAAGGTCGAAGTCTCCACCCCGGACGAGTATCAGGGCGACATCCTCGGCGACTTGAACCGCCGCCGCGGCAAGATCATGAACGTCGAAACCAAGGGCAACAGCTCCCTGGTCCACTCCGAAGTGCCCCTCTCGGAAATGTTCGGCTACGTCAACAACATCCGTTCCATGTCGAAAGGCCGCGCGGCCTACTCCATGGAGCCGTCCCACTTTGAGCAGGTCCCGGCGCAAATCCTGGCCCAGATCAAGGAACAGAAGAAGAGTTAACCGTCACTACGCACACATATGGCAGCTACCAAGATTCGCATCCGCCTGAAAAGCTTCGACTACCGGCTCCTCGACCGCGCCGCAGTGGAGATCGCCGACACGGCCAGCCGCAGCGGCTCCGCCGTTGCCGGTCCCATCCCGCTCCCGACCAAAATCGAGAAGTTCACCGTGAACCGCTCGCCCCACGTCGACAAGAAGAGCATGGACCAATTCGAGATCCGCACCCACAAGCGCCTCCTGGACATCGTCGAGCCCACCTCCAAGACCGTCGATGAGCTCAAGAAGCTCAACCTGCCGGCCGGCGTCGACATCATCATCAAAATCGAAAACTAAGAAAGACCCATGAGCGTCGGTATTTTAGGCAAGAAAATCGGCATGACCCGCGTCTACGACGAGGCGGGCATCGCCACCACCGTGACCGTCATTGAGGCGGCCCCCAACACCGTCCTCCAGGTGAAAAGCCTGGAAAAGGACAAGTACCAGGCCGTCCAGGTCGGCTTCTCCGACCAGAAGGAACACCGCGTTTCCAAGCCCCTCCTGGGCCACTTCAAGAAGGCCAGCGCCACCCCCAAGCGCTTCGTCCGCGAGTTCCGCACCACCGACGCCCTGAACGTCGGTGACGCCGTCAAGGTCGACATCTTCAAGGTCGGCCAGATCGTCGACGTCATCGCGATCTCCAAGGGCAAGGGCTTCCAGGGCCCCATGAAGAAGCACAACTTCTCCGGCCAGGGCGCCGCACACGGTTCCAAGACCCACCGCCGTAACGGCGCCGTTGGTCAGCGTTCCACTCCCGGCCGCATCTTCAAGAACATGGGCATGGCCGGCCACATGGGCGACGAGCGCAAAACCGTGCAGAACCTCCGCGTCCTGCAGGTCCGTCCCGATGACAACACCCTGTTGGTCACCGGCTCCGTCCCCGGCGCCCGCGGCAACCTCGTGGTCGTCCGCACCGCCATCAAGGGCCAGCCCAAGCCCAAGCAGGTTCAGGCCTCCAAGCCGACGAACCCGATGAAGGAATCGAAAAAGAAGTAATCCATGAAAGCGACCCCCTTATCCCTCGAGCAGGCCTCCAAGCTCCTCAAGGTCGAACTCATCTCCAACGGCATCGGCACCCAGGCCCTGCACGAAACGGTTGTGGCCTACCGCGCCAACCGCCGTTCCGGCACCCGCGGCACCAAGACCAAAGCCACCGTCAGCAAATCCGGCAAGAAGCCCTGGCGCCAGAAAGGCACCGGCCGCGCCCGCGCCGGCTACGCCTCCTCCCCCGTGTGGCGCGGCGGCGGCGTCGTCTTCGGCCCGCAGCCCCGTGACTTCTCCAAGATCACCCCGCGCAAGGTCAAGCAGCTGGCCCTCAAAAAGGCCCTTTCCGAGCGCGTCAAGTCACAGAGCCTCCTGCTCGTCGACACCCTGACCCTGGCCGCCCCGAAGACCAAGGACCTCGTCGCCCTCCTGGACGGTTACCAGGTTGACGGCACCGCCCTCCTGGTCCTGGAAAAGGCCGACCAGAACGTCTACCTGGCCGCCCGCAACCACGCCTCCCTGGAAGCCGTCACCGCCGACCAGGTCAACGCCGAAGACCTCCTCCGTTACGACAGCGTCGTCGTCACGCAGGGCGCCCTCGACAAGATCTCGGCCCGCCTCCAGGCGGCCGCCAAACAGAGCTAAGCCATGCGCGATCCCTACGACATCATCAAGACCGCCCGCGTCACCGAGAAGGCCACCGCCCTCGGCGAGCGCGGCAACCAATACGTTTTCGAAGTCTGCCGCAAGGCGACCAAGATCGAAATCAAGTACGCCATCCAGCGTATCTTCAACAAGACCGTCACCAACGTGAACACCCTGAACGTGCGCGGCAAGCTCAAGCGCACCCGTCTGGGCAAGCTCACCACCACCTCGGCCAAGAAAAAGGCCGTCGTGACCCTCAAGGCTGGCGAAAAGATCGAACTGGTCTAACGCCCACCGAAACAGGATACCTCCCATGGCCATCAAGTCCTTCCGTCCCCTGACGCCGTCCCTGCGTTTCACGCAGCTCGACGACTTCGCCGACATCACCAAGAGCAAGCCGGAGCGCTCCCTCACGGAGCCCCGCCGCAAGAGCGGCGGCCGTAACAACAACGGCCGCCTGACCTCCCGCCACCGTGGCGGCGGTCACAAGCAGCGCTACCGGATCATCGACTTCAAGCGCAGCAAGCACGGCGTCACCGCCGTCGTCGAGGCGATCGAATACGATCCGATCCGCACCTCCCGCATCGCCCTCCTGAAGTACCAGGACGGGGAAAAGCGCTACATCATCGCCCCCAACGGACTGGAAGTCGGCGCCAAGATCGTCAGCGGTCCGGAAGTTGAGCCCGCCGTCGGCAACTCCCTGCCCATCGACAAGATTCCCCTGGGCCTCCCGATCCACAACATCGAGGTGATCCCCGGCCGCGGCGGCCAGCTGGTCCGCTCCGCGGGCGGCAGCGCCACCGTCATGGCCATCGACGCCGGCTACGCCAACATCCGCCTGCCGTCGGGGGAGATCCGCAAGATCTTCGCCGGCTGCTACGCCACCGTCGGCCAGGTCGGCAACCTGGAGCACTTCAACCAGTCCCTGGGCAAGGCCGGCCGCACCCGCTGGCTGGGCATCCGTCCCACCGTCCGCGGCATGGTTATGAACCCCGTCGACCACCCCAACGGTGGCGGCCAGGGCAAGAGCAAGGGCGGCGGCGGACGCCAGCAGCTCAAGAGCCCGTGGGGCCAGTACGCCAAGGGCCTCAAGACCCGCGCGCGCTACAAGCCGAGCAACAAGTTCATCGTCGAGCGCCGCAAGAAGAAATAGTCAGATAGAATTCCAAAGTTATGGGACGTAGTCTTAAAAAAGGTCCGTATGTCGCCGAGCATCTCCTCGAGAAAATCGAGAAGATGGAGAAGGCGGGTAATCGCAAGCCGATCAAAACCTGGTCGCGCCGTTCGCTGATCACCCCCGACTTCGTCGGCCACACCTTCCTGGTGCACAACGGGAAGATTTTCAATTCCGTCTTCGTGACGGAAAACATGGCTCGGCCACCGCCTGGGCGAGTTCTCACCCACCCGCATCTTCAAGCGGCACGGCGGCCACACCGAGAAGGTCTCCAAGTAATTAGAGACCCAAAGCGGTGAACCGCTGGATGATCTGGGCCTTCATCGGCCCGTTTCTCTGCGGTCTTTGCAGTTTTCAGGTAGGGGCTCAAGTCCCTGCCGGTGGTTCTTTGAGTAAAAGGGCGGAGCCGGTCCGAGGTTCGGATTCGGCAAAGGTTTTGGCGGCGGACCAGCCGGAGCTGGCCGCGCTGCGCGAAGAAAACGCGCGGCTGCGGCAAAGCTTGCAGCTGGCCAATGCCGATGCGGAGGCATTCCGCGAGCGGCTGCAGGAACTGCGGCTGCGCGAGCAGGCCATCGGCGTCGACGCCCTCACGGAGGACGGTCGGCGGCTGGAGGCCCGCTTGGTCCAGGCGGTCCGGGAACTCTACCGGGCCGAGGAAGACCGGCGCAGCGCGGAAAACCGCCTGCGGCAGCTCCTCGACGCCGGCCAGGAAGTGCTGAAAAGCGCGCAAAAAATCGCGCCTCAGCCCCGGGCCGACTATGAGGTGGCCCTGCGGGCCTCGCGCGAGCTGTTGGAAGGGAAGGGGAAACCCCCCGTTCCGGCAGCAGGCAGCCTCCAGGAAGGTCGCATCGTCGACGTGAACCGCTCCTTGGGCGCGGTGATCGTCAACATGGGGGCGGAACTGGGCGTAAAGCCCGGGATGCCCTTCCGGGTCCTGCGCGATGAGCGCGAGATCGGCCGCCTCAAGGCCTTTGAAGTCCGGGAAACGGCCTGTGCCGCCCTGGTCGAAGCCGCCGAGAAAGAGAAGGAATTTAAGTCAGGTGATCGTGTCGTGTTAGCGGCGCAAAAATGAATGCGCCGGATAACGACCAAAACGTAGGAAAAGAAAACGGAGCGGGCCGCCGATAAAATCGGCCCGAAGAAAAATATGGAAGTGAAAGCAGTGACAAAGTTTGCGCGTATCTCCGCCTTCAAGGCGCGGGAGGTGACGCGGGAGATTCAGGGTCTGCCGGCGGCGGACGCCCTGGAGCGCCTGCAGTTCTACCCGAAGAAGGCCGCCCGGCTGATCTTCAAGACGCTGCACTCCGCCGTTGCCAACGCGGAAAACAACAACAACCTGCGCCGCGAAAACCTGGTCGTGAAGGAAGCCACCGTCGGCGAAGGCCCGACCTTCAAGCGCTTCCAGCCCAAGGCCCGCGGCAGCGCCGGCCCCATCCGCAAGCGCACCAGCCACGTTCGCATCATCCTGACTGAGCAGGAAGAGCCCGTCGCCCCGAAGAAGGCGAAGAAGGTCAAGGCTGAGAAAGCCGAAAAGCAGAGCTAATCCAACAGAGAATCGTTATGGGTCAAAAAGTTAATCCGATCGGCTTCCGCGTTGCGGTCAACCGCAACTGGCGCTCCATGTGGTACGCCAACAAAAAGGACTTCCCCGTTTACGTCGTGGAAGACTACCGCATTCGCCGCTTCGTGAAAAAGAAGCTGGAGCAGGCGGCCGTCTCCAAGATCGTCATCGAGCGCGCCGGCAATCGTGTCCGCGTCAACATCCACACCGCTCGCCCCGGCCTGGTCATCGGCCGCAAGGCCGCGGAGCTGGACAAGCTTAAGGAAGAGATCCGCGCCTTCACCAGCAAGGAGCGCGAAATCCTCATCGACGTCAAGGAAGTCAAGAATCCGGAGCTGGACGCTCAGCTCGTGGCGGAAAACATCGCCACGCAGATCGAGCGCCGCATCTCCCACCGCCGCGCCATGAAGAAGGCCGTGCAGCTGACCATGGACATGGGCGCCCTCGGCATCCGCGTTCGTGCCGCCGGCCGCTTGGGCGGTTCGGAAATCGCCCGCGTGGAGCGTTACCTGGAAGGTAAAGTTCCCCTTCACACCCTGCGCGCCGACGTCGACTACGGCTTCACCGAAGCCAACACCATCGCCGGCAAAATTGGCATCAAGGTTTGGATCTGCCGTAAGGAAGAAGCCGCCCTTCTGCCCGCCTAATCGCTTAACATTGGAATAAAGCCATGCCTCTTCTCCCCAAGCGGGTCAAATACCGCAAGACCCAGCGCGGCAGCCGCAAAGGCGTCGCCACGCGCAATATCCATATCGACTTTGGCAACTACGCGCTCCAAACCCTGGAGCGGGCGTGGATCACCAACGTCCAGATCGAAGCCTGCCGCGTTGCCATCACCCGCAACATGAAGCGCAAGGGCAAGCTCTGGATCCGCATCTTCCCGGACAAGTCCGTCACCTCCCGCCCGCCTGAGACCCGAATGGGTAAGGGCAAGGGCCAGCCCGAGCATTGGGTCGCCGTCGTCAAACCCGGCAACATTCTTTTCGAGCTGGACGGTCTTACCGAGCCGATCGCCAAGGAATGCTTCCGTCTGGCCGCCAGCAAGCTGCCCATCCGCACCCGCTTCATCACTCGCGCCGGAAAGAGCGCCTAATCCGCCAGCATATGACCAAGATCTCCGATATCCGCAACCTTTCCGACGCCGAGCTGGTTTCCAAGAAGAAGGAAGCCCGCCAGGAAATCTTCAACCTGCGCCTGCAGCAGCAGACCGGCCGCTTGGAAAAGCCCAGCCGCCTGCGCGAGCTCAAGCGCCAGATCGCCCACATCGAAACGGTCGCCACCGAGCGGAAGAGCGGGAAGACCGTCGCCGCGAAGGCCGAAACCGCCCCGAAAGCCCCCAAGGCCAAAGCGAAAAAGGCTGCCACGGCAGAAAAATAAGCCTCTTTTATAAAAAAAGCTTAACAGAGGCGCAGTTTTTCTATAGGTTCCACCTTCCCCCGAAAAAAGAGGGGAAATTTTTAGAGATTTTAAAGAGAAGATTGATATGACCCAGACCGCTTCCCAACCCGTGCGCAAAGAACGCACCGGCACGGTCGTCTCGACCAAGATGGCCAAGACGATCGTTGTCAAAGTAGTGCGCCGCGTGCCGCACCCCCGCTACAAGAAAATCGTCAACGTGACGAAAAAGTTCTATGCCCACGACGCGGAAAGCGCCGCCAAGGAAGGGGATCAGGTTCGCATCCGCGAAACCCGTCCCATGAGCCGCCTCAAGCGCTGGGAACTGATCGAAGTCGTTATCGCCGCCAAGGCCTAAGCAAGGAATAGAGAGAGCGTTATGATTCAGATCCGCACCTGGCTCGATGTGGCCGACAACTCCGGCGCCAAGCTCGCCACCATGATCGGCGTCATCGGCAAGAAGACCCTGCACGCCCGTGTTGGCGACGTTATCACCGCCAACGTCAAGGAAGCCGCCCCGGACGGCACCGTCAAAAAGAGCGAAGTCGTTCGCGCCGTCATCGTTCGCACCAAGCAGCCCATTCGCCGCAACGACGGCTCCTACCTTCGGTTCGACAGCAACGCCATCGTCATCATCGACAAAGACCTCAATCCCCGGGGCACCCGCATCTTCGGTCCCGTCGCGCGTGAACTGCGCGAGAAGAACTTCATGAAGATCGTCTCCCTCGCCCCGGAGGTCGTGTAACATGAAATCCCTCTTCAAAAGCTCCCGCCAACCCAAGCAGGCCACCTTCCACCTCAAAAAGGGTGACGAGGTCGTCATCATCGCCGGCACCCAGCGTGGCAAACGCGGCAAGGTCCTCAAGATCAACCGCAACAGCAACCGCGTCCTGGTCGAAGGCGTCAACATGATCAAGAAGGCCATCCGGCCCACCCAGGAAAATCCCAAGGGCGGCGTCAACGAGCTGGAAGGCTCCATCCACATCTCCAACCTCATGCTGGCTTCCGCCCACACGGACAGCCGTGCCAGCAAGGCCGCCTCGGCCGCTCCTGCGGCCAAGAAGGCGACCAAAGCCAAGAAACAGGACTAGCAAGTAAATGACCGCTCCCGCTCCCACGCTGCAGACGCAGTACAACGAAAAAGTCGTCCCGGCCCTCAAGAAGGCCCGCGGCTATACCAACGTCCACCAGATTCCCCGGGTGGAGAAGATCGTCGTCAACTCCTGCGTCGGCTCCTCTCCTGAGATCAAGCTGGCTTTGGAAGACGCCATCCGCGACATCACCCTCATCACCGGCCAGAAGCCCATCCGCACCGTTTCCAAGAACAGCATCGCCAACTTCAAGCTGCGCGAGAACCAGGAAATCGGCTGCAAAGTGACTCTCCGCGGCCGCATCATGTGGGAATTCCTGGAGCGCCTCATCGTGGCCGCTCTGCCCCGCATCCGTGACTTCCGCGGCATCTCCCACCGCGCCTTCGACGGCCGCGGCAGCTACACGCTGGGCGTCAAGGACCACACCATCTTCCCGGAAATCGAGCTCGACAAGGTCAAGCGCACGATCGGCATGGACGTGACCATCGTCACCTCCGCCGACACGAACGACGAAGCCCGCGAATTGCTCACCCTCCTGGGCATGCCCTTCACCGAAAAGAAGGTCAAGACCGCGGAAACCGCCGAAGCGGCCGCCGCTTAATCAACCACAATAGAAGAGAAGAAATAGAGTTATGGCTAAGAAAGCTTGGGTCAACCGCCAGCAGCGCAAGGCGAAGTTTGCCTCCCGCGCCTACAACCGCTGCAAGATCACTGGCCGCCGCCGCGCCTTCATGCGCAAGTTCGGCGTCAGCCGCCTCCAGTTCCGTGAAATGGCCCTGTCGGCGGAGATCCCCGGCGTGACCAAGTCCAGCTGGTAAGCCACTCCCCACCCGTAATCGTATGCAGACCGATCCTCTCGCCGACTTCCTGAGCGCCATTCGCAACGCGTCGCTCGCCTCCAAGAAGGAAGTCCTCCTCCCTTACTCCCGCCTCAAGCAGCAGGTGGCCGTCGTCCTCCAGGAGGAAGGTTACCTGGAAAACGTCGAAGTCCTCAACCAGGACGAAAACAAGGTGAAGCCCAAGCTCAAGGTGACCCTCCGTGGCTCCAGCAAGCTGAAGGCCGTTCGCAGCATCAAGCGCATCAGCAAGCCGGGTCTGCGCCGCTACGTCGGTGCCGGGGAAATTCCCCGCGTGCTCGGCGGCCTTGGAATTTCCATTTTGTCGACGCCCCAAGGCGTCATGGCCGGCCACCGCGCCAAGAAACTGAACGTCGGGGGCGAGCTGCTCCTGACTGTTTACTAAAGCTAGAGAGAACACGTATGTCCCGCGTCGGAAATAAGCCCATTCCCCTGCCTAGCGGCGTCAAAGTCGCCGTCAACGGCTTGGAGATCAAAATCGAAGGCCCCAAGGGCAAGGCCGCGTCCCAGCTGCCGAAGGCGCTTAGCGCCCTGCTGGAAAACAACGTCCTGACCCTCAAGAACGAGAGCGAAGCCCGCGAAGATCGCGCCCTGCACGGCCTGCACCGCAGCCTCCTGGCCAACCACGTCACCGGCGTCTCCCAGGGTTTCCAGAAAAAGCTGGAAATCCAGGGCGTCGGCTTCAAGGCCAACGTTGCCGGGAAAAACCTGAACCTGGCCCTCGGCTTCTCCCACCCTGTCGTTTACAACATTCCCGAGGGGATCAAGGTGACCGTCACCGACAACACCAACATCCTCGTCGAAGGGATCGACAAGCACCTCGTCGGCCAGGTTGCCGCCGACGTTCGTAGCTTCTATCCGCCTGAGCCTTATAAGGGCAAGGGTGTCCGCTACGCCGGCGAACAGATCCGCCGCAAACAGGGCAAGACCGCCCAGAGCAAGTAAAGAGCACCGCAACAGGACCTCGTATCATGGCCATCGCATCCAAAAAAACCATCCGGCAGCGGCTGCACACCCGTCTCCGCCGCAAAGTGAGCGGCACCTCGGAACGGCCCCGCCTTTCCGTCAACTTCTCCGGCCGGCACATCTACGCCCAGCTCATCGACGACCAGATCGGCAAGACTCTCGTCAGCGCCATGAGCACGGAGAAGAGCCTGGACTCTTCCAAGCTCAAGCCCAACGCCAAGAGCGCCGAGCAGATCGGCAAGCTCGTCGCCGAACGCGCCAAGGCCAAGTCGATCGCCAAGATCGTCTTCGACCGTGGCGGCTTCAAATACCATGGCAAGGTCAAGGCCTTGGCCGACGCGGCTCGTGCGGCCGGTCTCGAATTCTAAATTGTAACTGTATATGGCCGAAAATACCGAAGCTTCCCAGACTCCCCAGCCCGCCGCTCCCGCGCCCACTCCCGCTCCCGCGCGCGAAGAGGGACATCAGCCGCAGCAGCCGCAACAGAGCGGTGGCGGATACCGCGGCCCCCGCGGCAACGGCCCCGGCGGCCGTCGCGGCCCCGGCGGTCGCCGCCCCCGCAACGACAATCGCCAGCCCGCCGAGGGCATGAGCGACCTGTCGGACAAGGTCGTCCACATCAACCGCTGCTCCAAGGTCGTCAAAGGCGGCCGCCGTTTCAGCTTCAGCGCCCTCGTCGTCGTCGGCGATAAGAAGGGGAAGGTTGGCATCGGTTTCGGCAAGGCCAACGAAGTGGCTGATTGCGTCCGCAAGGCCACGGAAAACGCCCGCCGCAACATGGAGCCCATCGCCCTCAAGGACGGCACCATCCCCCACGAGGTGTTCGGCACCTTCGACGGCGGCAAGGTGCTTCTCAAGCCCGCCTCCCAGGGTACCGGCCTCATCGCCGGTTCCTCCGTCCGCGCCGTCATCGAGCTGGCCGGCGTGAAGGACGTGCTGACCAAGTCCCTCGGCTCCGACAACCCCTACAACGTCGTCAAGGCCACCCTCGACGCCCTGCGCCAGCTCCGCACTCGGGAGACCATCTTCCAGCTGCGTGGCAAGCCTGTCCGCCAGAAGAAGGCGGAGGTTGCCGTGGCCGCCTAAGCAACACCTAGACAGAGATAAGAACTATGCGACTTCACCAACTCAAGCCCCGTCCCGGCGCGCGCCACCGTATCAAGCGCCTCGGCTGCGGCGAAAGCTCCGGCCACGGTAAGACCAGCGGCAAGGGCCACAAGGGCCAGAAAGCCCGCTCCGGCGGCAGCATCCGCCTCGGCTTCGAAGGCGGCCAGATGCCCCTCATCCGCCGTATCCCCAAGCGCGGCTTCAACAACACCGATTTCGCCACCGTCTACGCCCCCGTGAACGTCGGCGACCTGGAGAAGCTCTCCGCCGCCGAAGTGAACGAGAAAGCCCTGCGCGCCGCGGGCCTCGTCAACGGCAACTGGGACGGCGTCAAGATCCTGGGCACGGGAGAACTTAAAAAGAAGCTCGCCGTTACCGTCCACGCCATCAGCGAGGGCGCCCGCAAGAAGATCGAGGCTGCGGGAGGCACCGTCACCCTTCTGGAAAAGAAGGTGGCTGCCCCGAAGGCCAAGAAAGTCTAAGCCCGGGCCTAAAAGCCCTAAAAAGCCGTAAAAAGCGCCGTCCTCATAAAGGACGGCGCGCTTTTTTGAAGATATGCTCTCCGCGTTCGCCAATAGCTTCAAGATTCCCGAACTTCGCCAGCGAATCCTGTTCACTCTGGCCGTCATTGTCGTCGTCCGTATCGGGGCGGCCATTCCTTGCCCGGGAGTGAATCCCCACGTCCTTGGCGAGTTCTTCTCCAAGGTCGTCGACCAGCAGGCGCAAGGCTCGGTCATTGGCATGTTTAACCTCTTCTCCGGCGGCGCGCTGGAGAACTGCGCTATCTTCTCCCTGGGCGTCATGCCCTACATCAGCGCCAGCATCATGATGCAGCTGCTCACGGCGGTCATTCCTTCCTTGGGCAAGATGGCCCGCGAGGACGGCGGCCGTCAGAAGATCAGTCAATATTCCCGCGTCATGACCCTCGGCCTTTGCCTGGTCCAGGGCTACCTCCTGGCCCTCGGCTTCGAAAAGCCGGAAAGCATCCCCTTCCTGCACGGCATCAGCGGCGTCATCGACCGTCTGGGCGTTCCCCTTGTTTCCGATCCGGGATGGGTCTTCCGCATCCTCACCGTTCTCTCCCTGACCACCGGCACCATGGTCCTCATGTGGCTAGGCGAGCAGATCACGGACAAAGGCATCGGCAACGGCGTCTCCCTCATCATCGCCATCGGCATCGTTGCCCGCCTGCCGGCCGCCCTCCTTCAGGGCTGGGAAAAGCTCACCACTTCCGGTGCTGGAGGTATCTACCTTATCGTCCTCCTTCTGGCCTTCCTTTTTGGCGTCATCGCCGCCACCGTGGCCATGACGCAGGGGCTTCGGAAAATCATCGTTCAATACGCCAAGCAAGTTCGCGGCAACAAGGTCTACGGCGGCCAGGCCGCCTTCCTGCCGTTGAAGGTGAACTACGCGGGCGTCATGCCCATCATCTTCGCCCAGGCCATCCTTCTTTTCCCCTCGGTCATTCTTAACCTGCTCTTCCCGCAGCAGGGGTGGGCCATTCAGCTGGCGCAGAGCCTGAGCGTGGGCTGGCTCCACTACACCTTGTCCGCGCTGATGATCCTCTTCTTCTCCTACTTCTGGGTCGCCACGCAGTTCAATGCGGTGCAGATCGCCGACGATTTGAAGAAGCACGGCGGGTTTATTCCCGGCGTCCGCCCCGGACAGGCCACGGCTGATTTCCTGGATTACACCATGACACGCCTCACCCTGGCCGGCGCCATCTTCCTGGCCGTTCTGGCGGTGCTGCCCATGCTCATTCAGAGCACCTTGCAGATCCCCGCCATCACGGCGCAGTTCTTCGGCGGCACCAGCCTCCTCATCATGGTCGGTGTCGTCCTGGACACGATGCGCCAGACGGAGACCTACCTGCTGCAGCGCCACTACGACGGCTTCCTCAAGAAAGGGCGCATCAAGGCCGGAGGCCGCACCTACGGCCCGGCGCAGGCTACCGGCCCCGCTTTGGCCAGCGGCTCCATGCTCTGGCTCTATGTCTGCATCGCCGTGTTGGCCATCGCCGGCATCACGCTCAGCCTCGTCAAGTGATTTCGATCAAGCAAGGCGCGGAAATCGACGGGATGCGGCGCAGCGGCGCCGCCGTCGGCGCTATCCTTGAAAAAGTCGCCGCCGTTCTGGAGCCCGGTATGACGACCCGCGAGGTCGACTCCTTCGCCGCCGAGCAGATCCGCGCGGCCGGCGCGCGCAGCGCTTTCCTTAACTACCGCGGCTTCCCCGGAAATATTTGCATCTCCGTCAACGAGGAGGTCGTTCACGGCATTGGCGGCTCCCGCCGTCTCCAGCTCGGCGACATCGTCAAGCTCGACATCGGCATCGTCAAGGACGGCTGGATCGGCGACACCGCCACCACCGTCCCCGTCGGCATGGCCGATCCTGCCGTGACCAAGCTTTTGGAAGTCACCCGCGCCTCCCTGTATGAGGGCATCGCCCAGGCGAAGGAAGGAAACCGGGTAGGGGACATCTCCTCGGCGATCGAAAAATACGTCGAGAAAAACGGCTTCACCGTCGTCCGGGAATTCGTGGGCCACGGTGTGGGCCGCAAATTGCACGAGGAGCCGCAGGTTCCCAACTTTGGCTCGCCCCGCAACGGCCCGAAACTCAAGGCCGGCATGACCCTGGCTATCGAGCCGATGGTCAACATGGGGCGCGCCGACGTCCGCATCCTGGCCGACGGCTGGACCGTGGTGACGACGGATGGAAAAAAATCGTCCCATTTCGAGCACGTCGTCCTCGTCACCGAGGGGGAACCCGAGATTCTCACATGCCCAAAAGCGACCGCATCGAAGTAGAAGGAACCGTCGTGGAAAGCGTTTCTCCCACCCTTTTCCGGGTCGAATTGAGCAATGGGCACCGCCTTTTGGCCCACGCATCCGGAACTTTACGGCTTCATTTTACAAAAATATTGCCAGGAGACAAAATCTTGCTAGAAATCTCACCCTACGACTTGAGCCGGGGACGCATTGTCCAAAAGCAATCGTAGGATAAAAAAGGACATAAATTACTGTTTTTATGAAGGTTAGAGCATCCGTGAAGCGGAAAACCGCCGATTGCCAGGTCGTGCGCCGTAAAGGCCGCATTTATATCATTAACAAGAAAAACCCGCGCCTTAAGCAGCGCCAGGGTTAATCAAAAGTCAGGATTAGGAGAATATCATGCCGCGTTTATTGGGTGTTGACATCCCGGGCGACAAGCGCCTCGAAGCTTCGCTGCCGTACATCTATGGAATCGGGCCCAGCCGGGCTAAGGAAATCTGCGAGCAGGCGGAGATCGATCCGAACCTCCGTGCCAAGAACCTGACCGACCAGCAGCTGAACCGCATCATCAACGTCATTCAGGAAAACAAGTTCATCATCGAAGGCGACCTGCGCCGCGAGCTTCAGTCCAACCTGAAGCGCCTCCAGGCCATCAATTGCTACCGCGGCATCCGCCATCGCCGCGGCCTGCCCGTGCGCGGTCAGCGCACCTCCACCAACGCCCGTACCCGCAAGGGCCCGCGCAAGACCGTCGGCGTCGTCCGCAACAAGGACGCCAAGGCCGGCAAAGTCTAACAACTAGAAGGATACCATGTCAGAGGAAGTCAAGAAGACCGAGGCGCCCGCCGTCGAAGCCCCCAAGGCTGAGAAGGCCCCCACCGAAAAGGCCGCCCCCAAGAAGAAGACCGAAAAGGCCGCTCCCGCCGCCGAGGCCCCCGCGGCCGAATCGCTCGAGCTGTCGCTCGATCCGAACATCATCGAGAAGCCGAAGATCGTCAAGGCCAAGGGCAGCAAGAACATTCACACCGGCGTCGCCCACGTTCTGGCTTCCTTCAACAACACCATCGTCACCATCACCGATCTGAGCGGCAACGTCATCGGCTGGTCCAGCGCCGGTAAGTGCGGTTTCCGCGGCTCGAAGAAGTCGACCGCCTACGTCGCGCAGGTTGTGGCCCAGGACGCCTGCCGCCAGGCGATGTCCCACGGCCTCAAGGAAGTCACCGTGCAGGTGAAGGGCCCCGGCACCGGCCGTGAGTCCGCCGTCCGCGCCTTCCAGGCCATTGGCCTGGAGGTTACCGCGATCGAGGACGTCACCCCCGTCCCGCACAACGGCTGCCGTCCCCGCAAGCAGCGCCGCGTCTGATCCGGCGTTTTTGATCCACCCTTAGCATCTAGAAAGACCTCATATGGCTCGTTACACCGGTCCCCGCACCAAGAAAAGCCGCCGTTTCGGCGCCGCCCTTTTCGGCACCAGCAAGGCGCTGGAGCGCCGCGCTTATCCCCCCGGCCAGCACGGGGAGCGCAGCCGCCGCAAGCTCTCCGAATACGCCGTCGCCCTGGGCGAAAAGCAGAAGCTCAAGTACATGTACGGCGTCCTGGAGAAGCAGTTCCGCCGCTGCTTCGAGATCGCGCAGAAGAAGCGTGGCGTCACCGGCGTCATCCTCCTGCAGATCCTGGAAAGCCGCCTGGACAACGTCGTCTACCGCCTCGGCTTCGCCAATTCCCGGCGCGCGGCGCGGCAGATGGTCGGCCACGGCCACATCCGCGTGAACGGCCGCAAGGTCACCATCGCCAGCTACAGCACCCGCGTGGGTGACCAGGTCGAGGTTGTCGACAAGCCCCAGGCTCGCAAGATGGCGCTGAAGAATCTCGAGATCATGCAGATCGCCCCCGTGCCCGATTGGCTCCTCCTGGACAAGGAAGGCTACAAGGGCGAGGTCAAGCGCGTCCCGACCCGCGAGGAAATTGCGCCGATCGCCAACGAGCAGTTGGTCGTCGAGCTCTATTCCCGCTAATCCGCTCATCCCATCACGTAACCGCCCAGCCCCAAGACAAAGAAAATTATGCCCATCCGCTTAGGTCGTTTTGAAATCCCGAACCGCCTCGTCAAGGACGAGGAGTCCGCAACGTCCACGTACGCCAAGTTCGTGGCCGAGCCCTTCGAGGCCGGTTACGGTTCCACGCTGGGCAACTCCCTGCGCCGCGTGCTCCTCTCCTCCCTGGAAGGCGCCGCGATCTCCTCGATCAAGATCGAGGGGGCGCTGCACGAGTTCGCCACCCTCCCGGGCGTGGTGGAAGACGTCACCGACATCGTCCTGAACCTGAAGAAGGTTCTCTTCAAGCTCCCCAACCGCGACACCCGCACCTTCTCCCTCAACGTGACGAAGGAAGGCCCCGTCACGGCGGGCGACATCAAGCTGGACGCCGGCGTCGAGATCCTGAACCCCGACCTGATCCTCTGCACCCTGGACAAGAAGCAGCGCTTCGAGGCCGAGATCGAGGTCCGCGTGGGCCGCGGCTTTGCCACCGCCGACTTCAACAAGAAGCCGGATCAGTCCATCGGCGTCATCGCCATCGACTCCCTGTTCTCCCCCGTCCGCAAGGTGAAGTACGCGGTGGAAAACACCCGCGTCGGCCAGCGCACGGACTATGACAAGCTCGTCATCGAGATCTGGACGGACGGCCGCCTGACCCCGGACGAGGCCCTGCTCCAGTCCTCCGCCATCCTGCGCCACCACCTCGACATCTTCGTCAACTACAGCGAGGAGCCCATCGAGTTCGAGGAAACCAAGCCGCTGGCCCGCGAGGAAGACAGCAAGCTCAAGAAGCTCCTGAACATGAGCGTCAACGAGATCGAGCTCTCCGTCCGCGCCGCCAATTGCCTGAACAATGCGAACATCACCACCGTCGGCCAGCTGGCCATGAAGACGGAGGCAGAGATGCTCAAATACCGCAACTTCGGCAAGAAGTCTCTCAACGAAATCAAAGACAAGCTCCAGTCCCTGGGCCTTTCCCTCGGCATGAAGTTCGACTCGAACCTCCTGGAAGCCCCGGCCGAACCGGCCATCGTCGAATAAAGGAAAGCCATGCGCCATCAAGTCAAAACCTCCAAGCTGGGCCGTACGTCCAAGCATAAGGAGTCCCTCGTCGCCAACCTGGTCAGCAGCCTGATCCAGCACCAGCGGATCACCACCACCCTGGCCAAGGCCAAGGTCATCCGCCCTGTCGCGGAGAAAATGGTGACCCTGGGCAAGACCGGCACCCTCCACGCCCGCCGCGTGGCCGTTGCCCGCATCAAGAACCGGGACGCGGTGAGCAAGCTCTTCACCGAGATCGCCCCCCGCTTCAAGGAGCGCCAGGGTGGTTACACCCGCATCCTGAAGCTGGGCCACCGCACCACTGACGCCGCCAAGATGGCGCTGATCGAGTGGGTTGAAGGCCCCGCCACGGCCCCCACGGAGGCTCCCGCCGCCGAGGCCAAGCCGAAGAAGGCGACCAAGCCCAAGGCTCCCAAAGCCGAAAAGGCTGAAAGCGCCCAGGCTGAAAAGGCCGAATAAGGCTTCCAAGCCTCATGAAAAACCCCGGTCGAAAGGCCGGGGTTTTTTGTTGGTCGGCTTGTTTGCAGGTGATTCGCCTACATAAGCTATGCCGATGAAGGCGTGGCGATTAGGGGTGGGACTTGTTTTTCTTTTTGCCGGATTCAGCGCTTTAATATGTTTTGGCCAAACGGCTGATGCGCCGTTGGTTCGCTTCGAAACGCGGACTCTTGGCGATCCGCGCTTTGATATGGAGGCCAACGAACTGAGTCGGACGGCCAATACGTCGCTCATCCAGGTGATTCATCGAAAGGGCGGGCCCACTGGCTCGGCGATGCTCACCGTGGAAGGATTCTATTTGGTAAGCAAAGCCCGGCAGGCGGAATATTTTATTATTCTTCAGGACCGGAGCGGTCCCGATGGCAGCCGCTTATATACGGTGGGCTTCACAAACACTAAAAACGCGGATATCAAGGCGACATTCGGAAGTGACTATGGCGATACGGACGAAGCAGGGATCAAGCGCCGCTATTTGAGCGTTGCGGAGTACGCCGCAATTTTCGAAAAGGCACCGAAAAAGCCTGAATAAAGCCGATTAAATCGGCTGGGAAAGCCGGTAAAGGACGTGCGGCCGGAGGGGGTGTCCGGCAGCCAGATTGGGATGGTTGAAGTCCTCCGCCGGGTTGCGGGCCATTCCTAGGCGCTCCATGGCCGCTCTGGAGCGTTTATTGCCCTCAAACGTGAAAGCGACTGCTTCAGCCAGTCCGACGCGCCCAAAGCCGTCCTGGAGTGCGTATTGGGCTGCCTCGGTGGCGTAGCCCTTCCCCCAATGAGGACGGGCCAGCCGCCAGGCCAATTCGACGGCGGGCAGGAAGGGGACGTTTTCCAGGAAACAATGCATTAGGCCGACGAAGCCGATGAAGGAGGCTTCATCGGGAATTTCGACCGCCCAGAAGCCGAACCCGTAGCGTTCCAGGTGGCCTTGGGTCCGGCGCGCTTCAAAGTCGCTTTGTTCCCGGGTGAGGGGAGGGCCTAGGAATTCCCGGACGGCGGGATCGGCATTCAGGGCCGCGTAGGGTTCCAGGTCGGACTCGCGCCAGGGCCGAAGGAGGAGGCGCGGCGTGCGGATCACGCCTCGCCCTTGGAATCGGGGCCGTAGTAGTCCTTGCCGATGACGATCTTCCCCTTGCCGCGTTCCAGCCGGGATTTGTTGGTGTCCCGCAGGGAGTAGATGCAGCCGCAGTATTGCTGGGCGTAGAATTCCTCCCGCTTGCTGATGTCCAGCATCCGGTCGGCGCCGCCTTTCTTGCGCCAGTTGTGTTTCCAGTAGGCCATGCCGGGGTAGCGGGCGGCGGCGCGCTCTCCGCAGCCGTTGATCTGGTTCATGTCTTTCCAGCGGGAGAGGCCCAGGCAGCTGGTGATGACGGGGAAGCCGTGCTCGTGGGCGTGGAGGGCGGTCCGCTCGAAGCGCATGTCGAAGCAGGCGGTGCAGCGTTCCCCTTTTTCAGGGGCCCATTCCATGCCTTTGACGCGGGCGAACCAGTTGTCGGTGTCGTAATCGGCGTCGATGAAGGGGATGCCCATCTTTTCGGCGAAGCGGACGTTTTCCGCTTTCCGCAGCTCGTATTCTTCCCGGGGATGGATGTTGGGGTTGTAGAAGTAGATGGTGAAGTCGATCCCGGACGCGGCCATGGCTTCCATGACTTCGCCGGAGCAGGGGGCGCAGCAGGAGTGGAGCAGTACCTTCTTGGCGCCGCCGGGAGGCGGGGGAAGGGGGACGCGGTTGCCGTTCATTTTCCGGCGGGTTTGCCGGCCATGAGGGCCAGGAAGTGGGGATCGACGCGGTAGGGGTCCCAGCTGGTGTCGCCGATGGTGGCGGCGCGGAAGTCGTCCCCGCCGAGGGCGATGGCTTTGCCCAGCCAGCGGAAGGCTTCCTCCGGCTGGCGGGCGATGGCGTAGACGGAGCCCAGGCGGTAGCAGGCCACGGGGTTCTGGGGCTGGGCGGCGGCCTGCTTTTTTAGCAGCTCGATGGCCACGTCGATCCGGCCGGCGCGGACGAGGTTGGGCACGTAGGCGGAGGCTTGGTCCAGGGTCAGGGGGCTTTGCATGGTTTCCAAGACGTGTACGGCGTCGTTCCCGCGCTGGACGGCGAAGAGGACGTCGACGAGGCGGCGGGCCATGTCCCCGTTGCGGGGGTCGGCGCGGAGGGCGTCTTCCAGGTGGCGCTTTTCCTCCATGAGGTTCAGCCAGTTGATGACCTGGGCTTGCACGCCGCGAAACTGTTTGTTGGCGGGATCGTTGGCCACGGCGCCGTCGACCAGGGCGCGGATGGCCTGTTCCTGGTCGGTCTCGATGTAGAGGTTTACCAGGTGGAAGGTGAATTCCGGGTTGTAGGGGGCCAGTTGGAGGGATTGCTGGTAGGCGTAGATGGCCTCCGCCGTCAGGTGGCGGAAGGCGTAGATGTTTCCGATGGAGCCGCGCAGCTTGGCGAAGGATTTCTGCGCGTTCTCGTCCCGGAGGAATTTGGGGTCGGCCAGGAGCTTGGCGACGTAGGCGTCCCAGAAGGCGTGGTCTTTGGCGATGACTTCCGGGGGCAGGGAGGGCAGGGGATCGTGGTTGATCCGGATGAAGAGGCCGGCCGGGGTCAGGTAGGGATACATCCAGCCGATCGGGTAGCTCTCTTCCAGGTAGAAGGCGTGCTTGTCCTTGTTCTGGTCGAAGATGAGCTTTGTGATCATTCCGGCGAAGGCAAAGATGTCTTCTGTGCTGTTGAAGTTGACTGCCTGGCCGACGGGGACGGTCTTGATCTTGGCCGCGGTCATCTCCCGCAGGAGCTGGTCGAATTCCGACCGGGTGGGGATGTAGATGCCCTCTTTGGGATAGGCCTTGTCGCGGCCCAGCCATTTCTCGAGCCAGTTGAACTCGCTCTGCCGGTAGCGGACGTCGTATTGGTCGGAGAGGTAGCGCAGGTAGTAGTTATCGCCCACGGCGTTCTGCGTGATGATGTAGAGGTCGGACCGGTCGAAGGAGGGGTCCCGTTTCCAGCGCTGGGGCTGGGTGCTCTCGCAGAAGATGGTGTAGGTGGGGATGAAGCGGCCCGGATCGGTGCCGCCGAAGATGACCGCACCCGGTTCCATGTCCCGCAGGGCGTCGGTGCCGTATTCCCAGCCGAACCAGTGGTTCCGCTGTTCTGAGGTGGCCCAGTTGGATCCCAGGGGGATGAGGGAGAGGAAGGGCAGGAGGCCCAGGGCCCAGTGGGGGACTTTTTCCTGCTGGCGCTTGGCCAGGGCCATGCCGGCCGCCGCGCCGTAGCCCAGGCCGATGACGAAGATGCAGTGCGCGGGCAGGTAGAAGCGGCGCCGGATGGCGTGGGTCTGCTTGTCCATCGAGTCCGGCGGGTCGAGGATGACCATGATGAAGGAGAGGGTCAGGAAGGCGGCCAGGAGGAAGAGGAGCCACCGCCGCCGGTCGTTCGGCAGGAAGGTGAAGAGGCCGAAGCTGAGGAGCGCCAGGAGGCAGAGGGGCAGGGAGAAGGTCTTTTCCAGGTAATCGACGTAGTAGAAGACGTTTTCCCCGATGCGTTGGGCGCGGATCAGGAGGGGCGCGGCGTTGGGGTTGTCCCCCTGCACGGGGAGGCCCAGCCAGGGGCCGAGGTTCCGTTGGAGCATGGCTGTCAGGCTGTTGTTGTATTGGCCGCGGCTGACGGCGCGGAAGAAGCCGCCCTTGCTGCGCGCGTAGCTCCAGTTGATCGGCGGGTTGGTGGAGGAGATGATCATCTCCGCGCTGTAGACGCTTAAGATGAGCCAGGAGCCGCCGATCATGCAGACCAGGAAGCGGCGGTCGAAGCGGGAGATGGCGATGCAGCCGAAGAGGAGCGCGGTGGCGCCCGCGATCATCCAGCCGGTGGAGGTGTCGATCTTGAACCATCCGCCGAAGGCCCAGGAGGGCACCAGGATGAGCGCCGCTCCCAGGGCCGCGCCGCCCAGGAAGCCAAGGGGGCTCCAGCCCTTCCGCACCTGGTAGAGGGCGAAGCCGATCAGGACGAAGAGAATGGCGAAACCGAGCCGCTGGGTGAGAAGAAGGAGGCCGCCGTCGTCCGAGAACCAGACCAGCATGGCCAGGGCGGAGATGGAGACGAGCAGGACGCCGGTCAGGAAGGTGGGGAAGAAGTCTCGCCGGGCCAGGAAGACGCCCAGGAGAAAGGCGGGGAGGACGAGGATGAGGGTCTCGTAGTGGTTGGTCATGCCCACCGCGTAGGCTAGGGAGGCGCGGAGGAGCCACTTGGTGGCCGCGGGCTCGTGCATCCAGCGGTAGAAGAGGCAGAGGGTGACGGCCAGGAGGAAGGCGTTGAGGGAATAGACCTCCGTGATGACGCTCTGGCTCCACATCACGTCGCTAAAGCCCAGAGTGAGGCCCGCCGTGACGGAGGCGAAGAGGGGGATCAGCCAGTTGGGCAGGCCTTCGTCCTTGGCCTTGTGGCCGGGGGTGTGGCCGTCCAGGACCCAGCGGGTGGAGTGGGCGACGAGGCCGGTGACGACGGCGTTGGCCAGCGCGCCGAAGAGGGCGGAGAATAGGTTGACCCGCCAGGCGACATTGCCGAAGGGGAAGAGGGAGACGAAGGTGTGGGTAAGGAGTGTCCACAGGGGGTAACCCGGCGGATGGCAGACGCCCAGGGTGACGGCCGCCGTGGTGTATTCCCCGGAGTCTTCCAGCGTGACGGAAGGGGCCAGGGTAAAGAGGTACAGGGCGAAGGTGACGAGGCCCACCAAGGCCCCCGCCGCCTGGGGTACGGGAATGGAATGCCCGCGCCAGGTGACGTGGAAGGCCGAATGAGCAGATTTCACCCCGCCATACAAAGGCATTTTCAGCCGCCCGCAAGGCGTTTTATGCGCCGTTTTTTGGGCTTCCTGAGGGGAGCCATCGCGGCGGGAGGCCGGGCGGTCCGGACCCAGTGGAAAAGGTACTGCTGGGCGTAGCCCCGGTAGGGGCCGAAATAGCTCTGGCTGAAGGCGCGGAGACGGGCGGCGTCCGGGCGGCGGCGGGTGAAGTAGAGTTGCCGCAAAACCCGCTCCACCCAGACGTCTATGGGAAAGGCGTCGTACCGCCGGTAGGCAAAGAGCAGGACGCAGTCGGCGATCTTCGGTCCCACGCCGGGGAGGCCGACGAGGACTTCCCGCGCGGCGTCTGTCGGCAGGGCGTGGAGGGCCTGGAGATCGACCTCTCCCGCCGCCACGCGGGCGGCGGTGCCGTGGAGGCTCCTGGCCCGGAAGCCCAGGCGGCATTCCCGCAGCGCGGCCTCTCCGGCCTCCGCCACGGCGGCGGGGGTGGGGAAGCCGTGGAGCCCCGGCGCGCCCTTCCAGGGGGGGCCGAAGCGGCGGCGCAGAGTTTGGTTGATCTGCTCGATCTGCGGGATCTGTTTTACCGCCGAGCAGATGAAGGAGGCCAGAGTCTCCCACGGTTCCTGGGCCAGGAGGCGGAGCCGGGGGGCGTAGAGGGTGGCTTCCGCCAGCCAGGCGTCGGCGGGGAAGGTGCCCAACGCGGCGTCCAGGTCGACGTCGAGGCCGAAGTAGCGGCGCACGGCCTCTTCCTTGAGCGCGGCGGGGCCCAGGACGGCGCCGTCGGCCCCGATGCGGCAGGGGGCGGGCCCAATCCAGCCTTCCCAGACCTCTCTGTGCCGTGTCCAGCAGAAGGCCTGGCCGGAGCGGAGCGTGGCGTCGACATTGACGTCGGCGGCGGAGAGCCTGGTCACCGTGCGCCAGGGAGTTGACGGGCGAGCCATTCCCTACAAAGTAGCCTTTTCGGGCCGAATCTCATGCGAAAAACGCTCTGCCTCCTGCTCTGCCTCGCGGCTTCCGCCTTCGGCGCGGAGGCGCCGCCCACGGCGGTCCGCTGCGTTTTCCCGCAACAAGGCCAGGTGATCGAGGGGAATTCGGTCCGCGTTCAGGCGGCGCTGGAGCACCACCGCTCCGGGCAGCGCATCCGGCTCATCTTGGACAACGGAGCGCCGCAGGATCTGCCTGCCCCGGATCATGCCCTGGTGCTTAAAAACCTGCCGGAAGGGGGCCACACCCTCCGCCTCTGGGCCTCCCGGGCCAATGGCGCCGCCTTGGCCAATCCGGAGGCCTTCACGCTGGTTCGCTTCTTCGTCGGGCGGCGGGATTTCCAAAACCGGCTCGATCCGGAGACGCCTTTCCTGACCGCCACGCTGCCGGAGGAGGGAATGGACGGGGGGATCGACCACCAGGTCACCTTCGACTTTCTTTTGGCCAACGCGGTCCTTTCCAAGGACGGCGGCTTCGTTGTCCGCTGCTCTCTCAACCAGCAGCAGCGGGTCCTGACGGAGCGCAAGGCGGTGACGTGGGAGGACCTCACGCCGGGACGCTACCAATTCACCGCCGAGCTGCTCACCAGCGACCTGGAGCCAGTCCCCGGCCTCTTCAACCGGGTGACGCGGATGGTGGACGTGCCGATGACCGCCAGGGCGCTGCCCCCCGTGGGCACGGCCAGCCGGAAGCGGCCGGAGGATTAGGCCCCTAGGCCCGGCTGGTCTGGCCGATCAGTTCCGTGGCGGAACGGATCCGCTGCGCGTAGGTGGGATCTTCCAGGAAGGACTTGAGGGGGCGGTCGAGGCGCTGGCTCCAATTGGCCGCGCCGACGGAGCCGGGTTCGTTGAACCGCTGCTTGGTTCCCAGCAGGTCGGTGATCATCAGCACGGCCAGCCAGCAGGGGGACTGGAAGAGGACTTCCAGCAGGCGGTGGTGCAGGCTGTCGGTAAAGTGGCGGGGGGCGTCCTCATGCCGCCAACCCAGGTAATCCATGAAGTGCTGTACTTCCCGCCAGCCTGCGTCGCCGTCCGGGCCGGTCCAGTGCTGCACCAGCTTTTCGTAGAACGTCGCCACCGGCTCGTGGTCGTGCGTGGAGTAGGTGATGAGGTTGATCTTCGGATAGGCCTCGAAGCGCTTGTAGGAGCGGTCGGAATCCTGCCGTTCGAAGATCGGGATGGTGAAGCCCGGGATGCCCAGTTCCTGCAGGAGGGGGCGGACGTAATCGGGCACCATGCCCAGGTCCTCCGCCACCACGGGCGCGCCGTGGGCGGCGTCCTGGATCATCTGCAGCAGGGCCTTGCCCTCCGCCGCGTTCAGCTCGGCGGAGGCGGCGGGCTCGTCCGCGCGGGGAATGAAGCGGGGCAGGCGGCCGTCGGCGTGGCGGGCGGCTTCCTCTTCGGAAAGGTTGACGAATTCGGCGTTCCGCTCCGGCGTCCAGGGGAAGGAATAGACGCGGAAAAAACCCAGCACGTGGTCGATGCGGAAGGAGTGGAAAACCTGGCAGGTGGCCCCCACGCGGCGGCGCCACCAGGCAAAGTTCTGCGTCCGGTGCAGCTCCCACGGGTAAATGGGGATGCCCCAGTTCTGCCCCCAGCGGGTGGTGAAGGGGTCGCCCTGGAAGAAACGCTCCGGCGGCGCGCCGCCCGACCAGCTCATGTCGAAGAGTTCCTGCTGCGCCCAGACGTCGGCGCTGTAGCGGCTGACGCCGAAGGGGATGTCCCCCATGAGGGAGACGCCCTGCGCCGTGGCGTGGCGCTTGGTGCGGTCCCACTGGCGGTAGGCGACCCACTGGACGAAGCCGTAGAACGCGCGGGAGCGCTCCAGCTCCTTCTTCTCCGCGTCGGGGCGGGCGGCGAGCCATTTTTCCGCCTCGTCCGGGCGGCGGACGGAGGGGTTCCACAGGGGCCACCGCTCGTCGCCGTGGTGGTGGTCCAGGAGAGTGCGGAAGAGGGTATAGGCGGGCAGCCACGCGCTCTCCTGGCGGAATTTCTCCCATTCCCGCCGCAGGGGTTCTTCCCCGGCCGCCTGGAAGTGGGCGAAGGCCAGGCGGAGCAGCTCCAGCTTCAGCCGCTTGACGCGAGGGTAGTCGACGGCGGGGCCGTCCAACTCCTGGCGGACTTCCAGGTGGGCCAGGGCCTGGAGGTGTTCTTCCAGAAGGCCGGGCACCTCGTCCGGCGTCATGCGCAGGAGGGCCGGCTCCAGGGCCACGGAGCTGATCGCGTTATAGGGGCTGTTGTCGCCGCCGGTTTCGTTGATAGGGAGGATCTGGAGCCAGCGGAACTTCTGCACGGCGCAGAAATCGATGGCGGCGCGCATCGAGACGGAGTCGCCGATGCCCAGGTCGCCCACTTCCCGCAGGGCGAAGGCCGGAACCAGGATGCCGGCTGCTTTTTCAGAGAGAGAAGGCATGAACCGGCAACCTAGTCTAGCCCAGGCCATTTTTCAACTGGCGCGATCCCTTCTCCGGTCCCAGAATAATCCTCCCCATGGAAGCCAAACCGCTCCGCCCGAAGGAAGGCCTCTTCGTCCTCCACCTTTTCTACACCATCGACCGCCTAGTCTGGCAGAACGTTCCCCTGCCGGAGCGGCAGGCCAATTGGGACCGCCTCCAGCGGATCATCGAGGAGGCCGCCGCCGCCGACCAAGGCCAGGTCGTCACCTGCGCCATGATCGCCCGGGCCGACATCGGCTTCATGCTCCTGGGAGCCGATCTCCATTCCCTTCAACGGATCGAGAAGCAGATCGCCGCCTCCCTCGGCGCGGGCGTTCTTAAGCCGGTTTTCACCTTCTTCTCCCTCACGGAGCGGTCCGAATACACCCAGACGGAGGAGGAATACCAGATGGAGCTGCAGGCCCGGGGCGTCGTCCCCGCCAGCCCCGATTACGAGGGGAAAATGGAGGCCTTCCGCCAGCGCATCGCCCACTACACGGAGGCCCGCCTCTACCCGAAGCTGCCCGATTGGGAATTCTTCGCCTTTTATCCCATGCTCAAGCGCCGCGACGGCGGGGACAACTGGTACACCATTCCCCACACCCTGCGGAAAAAGCTGATGCTGGGCCACGCCGCCGTGGGCCGCACCTACAGCGGCCGGGTCCAGCAGCTGGTCACCGGCGCCACCGGCCTGGACGATTGGGAATGGGGCGTCACCCTCTTTGCCCACGATCCCTACGACGTGAAATCGATCGTCTACGAGATGCGCTTTGACGAAGTCAGTTCCCGCTACGGCGGCTTCGGCGCCTTCTACACCGGCCTTGTCCTGCCCCTGGCGGAGATTTGGAAGCGGCTCGACCTCGAATAGGGAAAAGAGGTAGTCTTTTTTCATGGATCCGGCCCCGCTCCCCCTCGACCGCAAGCCGCCCTGGCTCCGGGCCAAAATCCCCGGCGGCGCGGCTTATGCGGAAGTGCGCCAGATCGTCGACCAGCGGCGCCTCCACACCGTTTGCGAAAGCGCCCAGTGCCCCAATTTGGGCGAGTGCTGGTCCCGCCGCACGGCCACGATCATGATCCTGGGCAACATCTGCACCCGCGCCTGCGGCTTTTGCGCCGTGCAGACCGGCCGCCCCACGGAGCTGGACCGGGACGAGCCCCGCCGCGTGGCGGAGGCGATCCGCCTCATGGACCTCAAGCACGCCGTCATCACCTCCGTGGCCCGGGACGAGCTGAAGGACGGCGGCGCCGGCATCTGGGCGGAAACCATCCGGGAAGTCCGCAAGGTCAACCCGGAAACCCGCATCGAGGTGCTCATCCCCGACTTCAAGGGCCGGGAGGAAGACCTCATGACCGTCTTGGCCGCCAAGCCGGACATCCTCAATCACAACGTGGAGACGGTGCCCCGCCTCCACCCCATGGTCCGGGCCCAGGCGAAGTATGAGCGCTCCCTGGAGCTGCTCCGCCGCGCCAAGGCGGCGGGCTTCGTCACCAAGACGGGGCTCATGCTGGGCATCGGGGAGGAATTGCCGGAGATCGAGGCGACCCTGCGCGACATTGCCGCCGAGAAGGTCGATATTTTGACCCTGGGCCAATACCTGCGCCCTTCCCAGCAACACCTCCCCATGACCCGCTGGGTCACGCCGGAAGAGTTCCGTTCCTGGAAGGAATTCGCGCTGGGGATCGGCTTCGGCGTCGTCGAGTCCGGCCCGCTGGTCCGCAGCTCCTACCACGCCGACGAGCAGTCCGCCCGCTACGCGGACGAGAAGCCCGCCCTGGCGACTCCCGCCGCGGCCTAAGCCTCCGCCCAGCGTTCCTGCGCGGAACGGGGCATTTCCTCGTCCCGGATCACGTAGCGCTCCCGCATCTCTGCCGCCAGCGCGCGCAGGCGGTCTTCCAGTTCCCGGGCCAAAACAGTGCGGTTGGCGTGCGGATCGGCCTCAAAGGCTGGGCCGAAGCCGATGAAGACGCGGCACCCCCGCAACCAGGAGCGCCATTGGTAGAGCTGGTCGGCTCCCAGGATGATGGCGGGGACAATGGGTACGGCGGCTGTCTGGGCCAAGGCCAGGGAGCCCGCGTTGATCGGCGCTCCCCCCAGCAGGGAAGTGGCCCCGTGCCGGATGCCGCCTTCGACGAAAATGCCCACCAGCTTTCCGCTTTTCAGCCGTCGCAGGCTTTCCTTCACCACGCTCAGATCCTGGCGGCCGCGGTCGATGGGGAAGGCGTTCATCCCGCGCAGGACGGCTCGGGGGAGGGGTTTCACGAAAAACTCGGCCGAGGCGATGTAGTCGATCGGGCGCAGGATGCGCGTGGCGATGAGCGTGGGATCGAAGTGGCTGATGTGGTTGGCCGCCAGAATGGCCGGGCCGGAAGGGGGGACGTTTTTCCGCCCGTGAACGTGGACGCGGGCGGGCAGATGGATTCCCCTGCAAAAGACTTGGGCGAATCGGTAAAACCAAGCCGACATGGAGGGAAAGTGGTGCGCGGTACAGGGTTTGAACCTGTGACCCCTACAGTGTCAATGTAGTGCTCTACCGCTGAGCTAACCGCGCAAGGAGGGCTGAACGTAGGGAATCCTGAACCGGTTGGCAATGTCTTTTACAGAGAGAAAATCGTTTTTTTCCTTCAGCTTCGGCGGTTTTTAGCCGGTGGAGAGAGGGGGGCCGCGCCTCTCCAAATGGCACAGCGATTTGGCACATTCTTTAAGAGACGCCTCGGAAAATTGCTACAGTGATTTGCTACATCCCGGAGGCCCCGGATCAGTAGGCGTTTTTAGGGGGCAGGAGGGTGCGGAACATGATCCGGAAGTCGAGGGGCAGGCTCCAGTTCTCGTAGTAGTAGCGGTCGTAGGAGAGGCGGTCTTCGATGGAGGTGTTCCCCCGCAGGCCGTGGATGGCGGCCCAGCTGGTCATGCCGGGGCGGTAGTGGTGGCGCAGGTTGTAGTGGTCGATGTTCCGGTTGAATCCGGAGACGAATTCGGGCCGCTCCGGCCGGGGGCCGACGAGGCTCATATCCCCTTTGAAGACGTTCCAAAACTGCGGGGTTTCGTCGATGTTCCACTTCCGGATGAAGGCGCCGATGCGGAGGCGGCGGGGATCGTCGGAGACGGTCCAGCCCGCGCCGCCTGCGGCTTCCGCGTCCAGCCGCATGCTGCGCAGCTTGATGATTTGGAAAAGCCGCCCTTCCTTCCCCACGCGCACTTGGCGGTAGAAGGCGGGGCCGGGGGATTCCGCCTTGATGAGCGCGGCCATGACGGCGATGAGGGGGGCGGAGATGGCCAGCCCGACGAGGGCGCCCACGATGTCGACGGCGCGCTTAAGGATGCGGTTGAGGAGGAAGTCGAGGGGCACGCCGGTCAGGCTGAGCACGGGGATTCCGGCGACGGTCCGGGTGCGGACGCGGCGGCTTTGGATGTCGACCCAGGAGGGGATCATCTGGAAGTAGACCAGGGCGCGGGAGGCGGCCACGGAGAGGGTATGGATCCGTTCCGTGCCGAGGCTGGCCTCGTCGGCGATGAGAAGGGTGATGCCGCGCGCGGAGACGGTTCGCTCCATTTCCTCGATCGGGCCCAGGGAGGGGAATCCCTCTTCCGGCGCGGGGCCCGCCTCGAAGTAGCCGGCGACTTGCTGGAAGCGGCCGACTTCCTGCCGGTATCCCTCCAGCACGCGTTTCATGGCCGGGCTCCAGCCGACGAAGGAGATGATTTCCTGGGGAATCAGGGAGAAGCGGTCCATGATGAGGTAGCGCAGGAAAAAGCGCGTTCCCCAGACGAGGAGGAATGCGCAGAGGGTCTGGATGCCGGTCCACTTGGCCAGGAGGGAGGAGCCTGTCTGTTCCTCTCCAAAAAGGTAGGCGCAGCCAAGGAAGGTAAGGCCGGCCCCTCCCAGGACGAGGATGATCCGAAGCGGAAGAAGGCCGCGGCTGGAAAAGGCCCGCCAACTGTAGAGGGAGGAGCGCCTGAAGAAGAGGGCGATGAAGATGAGGTAGGCCGCCGTTTCCCGCCAGGGCAAGGGGGAGGCGGGGAGATGGGAGGCGGCGCGCAGGCCCTGAAGGGTGAGAAAGAGGGAGATTCCGATCGCCAGGGCGTCTCCTCCCGCCAGGGCGAAGGGCCAGTCGAATTTCTGACGCTTCTTGTTGTACATAATTTTAAACGGTCACTCGCCGAGTATTTTGGCGAGTTCCTTGCGCAGGCGCTCGACTTCTTCCGCGCCGGCCTCGGCCGGGACGCGGATCGGAGCGCCGAAGGCGAGGCGGCATTTGGCGAAGGGTTTTGGAATTTGGAAGCGGTCCCAGCTGGGCAGTTTCCAATGGGGTGTCGTGGAGTAGACGATGGGGATGATGGGGTGGCCGGTCCATTGGGCCAGCTGGAGGATGCCGGGCTTTACCTCGTGCCGGGGGCCGCGCGGGCCGTCGGGGGTGATGGCCACGTCGGCCTGGCGCTGCTCGATGACGCGGACCAGGGCCCGCAGGCCCATGCCGCCCTTCTTGGAGGTCGATCCCCGGCCCGCCTCGATGCGGAAGTGGGAGATGATGCGGGCGATGGTTTCCCCGTCCCGGCTGCGGCTGATGAGGGCCATGCCGGGGCGCCGCGGCTCGATCCACCGGTAGATGGAAGGGGCCAGGAGGAGGCGGTCGTGCCAGAAGACGAAGAGGCGCGGTCCCGCGTGGCGGATGTTTTCCAGGCCGCTGACCTCGAAGCGGAGGGTGGCGAAGAGGGCCTTGATGAGCCGCGCGGCCAGCCAGGCGACGAAGCGCGATTTGTAGAGCCCCTTCATCGTCACGGCAGGAGGCGGCGTCCCCCCGGCAGGAAACGGCTGACGGCGCGCCCCGGCGTGCGGACCAGCAGCTCGTAGAAGAAAGCCTCCGTGGTCATGGCACGGGCTTCCTGAAGCTTCCGGAGTCCAAGGAGGGAGCAGAGCATAATGCCGAGGAGCGTGGCGTAGAGGAGACTATAGCGGTTGAAGTCCCCTCCGGCGAGGGTCCAATGCATCCGCACCAGGCCGTCCAGGGCGATGCCCCAGGCGATGGGCAGGAGGCCCAGGGTCAGGTTGATGGCCACGTTGTAGAGGGCAAAGAAGTGGCTGCGGGCGTAGGCGGGCACGGTGCCCATGAGAAGGCGGGCGTTGGCCAGGTTGAAGAGGGAGACGCCCGCGCTGGCCAGCTGCAGGAAGAGCATGTTCCAGAACCGGGGCTTGAGCCAGCCGGTGGCCACGGCCGCCCAAAGGGTGAAGTGGACGATGAGGAGGAAGGAGGAAAGGGCCAGCAGCGGGCGGCTGCCCACGCGGTCCAGGATGCGGCCGAAGGCCCAGAGGGCCAGCATGGCCACGGCGTAGCCGGTGGAGCTCAGAACCAGGATGCGGGTGTCGCTCCAGTGGTAGAGGTCCCGCAGCGTGGGCATCCAGAAGACGTTGTTGGCGGCAAAGGCGGCGTTGACCACCATGTTGTAGACCAGGAGGAGGAAGAAGGGCCGGTTGGCGGAGAGGGTCTTCCAGTTCCAGGCGAAGGCCTCCGCCGCGGGGGCCCCGGCGACGGGCACGTCCGGAATGCTGCGCAGGAAGTAGAGGCTGCCCATGGCGGCAACGAAGCTGATGGAGAAGGCCAGGGTGTAGGAGCCGGTGGTGGCGCTGCCCCGGAAGAGAAGGGCGGTGCCCAGCATGGTGAGGCAGGCGGCCAGGGCGTTGCAGGTCTGCTGGCGGGAGAGGAAGTGGCCGCGGAAGGCCTCCGGCACCAGGCGGGTGATCCAGGGCGGGAAGGCGCAGAGGGAGAGGCCGCGCGAGACGTTGTAGCCGACCAGAAAAAGGAGCATGAGGGCGATCGACGCCATGGGAGCCAGGAAGAGGCTCAAGACCGGCACGCCGATCATCCCCAGGATGAAGAAGGAGCGGATCGTCCATCCGCGCAGGGCGAAGGCGCGGTAGCCGGTCTTTTCCACCAGGCCCGCCGCCGGGATCTGGAGGATGGAGAGAAGGGCGGGGAGGGAGGCGGCGATGCCCAGCACCGTGGCGGTGGCGCCCAGATGCTTGAGAAAAAGCAGCTTCGGAAGGCCGATGGCCAGGGTGAAGGAGACCGTGTTGAGGATCTCGAAGGAGTAGGCGTGGTGGATGTCTTCCGGAAGGCCGGAGCCTTCTTCCACCGCCGTCGGGACCTTCATTGTCTTAGCGCGGCCGCAGGAGGGGGAAGAGGATGACGTCCCGGATCGATTCCGCGCCGGTCAGGAGCATGACCAGCCGGTCGATGCCCAGGCCGATGCCGCCCGCCGGGGGCATGCCGTATTCCAGGGCCAGGAGGAAGTCCTCGTCGAGCTTCTGCACTTCCTCCCCCGCCTGGGCTTCCAGGCGCTGGCGCTGGATGACGGGGTCGTTCAGCTCGCTGTAGCCGGGGGAGATTTCCTGGCCGTTGATGATCAGCTCGTAGACGTCGACGACGGAGGGGTCTGCCGCGTTCTGCTTGGCCAGGGGGACCAGCTCCTTCGGCAGATGGGTGACGAAGAGGGGGTTCATGGTGACGGCCTCCACCTTCTTTTCGAAGATCTGGTTGGTCACCTCGAAGTCCTCCATGGCGGGGGAGATCTCGACCCCCAGGGCCACGGCGCGGGCGCGGCGCTCCTCCGGGGTGACGTCGAACCAGTCGGCCCCCGCCGCTTCGCGGACGCAGTCCCGGTATTTCTTCCGGGGCCAGGGCGTGGTCAGGTCGATCGTGGGGCGCGGGTCGGCGTCGGCCGGGCCGCAGGGGATCTGGAGCGTGCCGATGATTTCCTTGGCCAGGTGGACGATGAGGCCTTCCACCAGCTCCGCCATGGTCTGATAGTCGGCGTAGGCCCAGTAGGCTTCCAGCATGGTGAATTCCGGGTTGTGCTTCCGGGAGATGCCCTCGTTGCGGAAATTGCGGTTTACCTCGAAGACTTTCTCGAAGCCGCCGACCAGCAGGCGCTTGAGGTAGAGTTCCGGCGCGATGCGGAGGTAAAGCTCCAGCCCCAGGGCGTTGTGGTGGGTGACGAAGGGCCGGGCCGCCGCGCCGCCCGCGATGGCCTGCATCATGGGCGTCTCCACCTCCATGAAGCCGCGCTCCTCCAGGTAGCGGCGGATCTCCCGGACGATCCGGCTGCGCAGGACAAAGGTGTCGCGCACCTCCGGGTTGGCGATCATGTCCAGGTAGCGCTGGCGGTAGCGGGACTCCGCGTCGGAGAGGCCGTGCCACTGGGAGGGGAGGGGGCGCAGGGACTTGGAGAGGAGGACGAAGCGGGTCACCTTCACCGTCTTTTCCCCCGTGCGGGTGGTGAAGAGGGTGCCCTCCACGCCGATGATGTCGCCCAGGTCGAGGCGGCGGAAGGAGTCGAGCGCGTCGCCCAGGGACTGGGCGTTGGCGTAGAATTGGAGGCGGCCGCTCTGGTCCAGGAAGTGGCCGAAGATGCTCTTGCCCATGTCGCGGAAGGCGACGACGCGGCCCGCCAGCTTCGCGGGGGCTTCCTCCTGGAAAGAGGAGACGGTGTCGGCCACCGACCGGGTGCCGGGGAAGGACCCGCCGAAGGGATCGGTCCCTTCCGCCTGCCAGGCGGAAAGCTTCGTGCGGCGCACCTGCAACAATTCGCTCAGTTCATCCATAGTAGACATAGGGAAAGGGGCTTAGTTTCCGCGGTAGACGCAGCGGGCGCGGGGCGTCTCGTGGAGGACGATCTCCGAGAGGCCCGGCAGTTGCGGGGCCAGGCGCTGCCAGAGCCATCCGGCCATGACCTCGATGGTCGGGTTTTCCAGGCCGGGGATCTCGTTCAGGAAGGAGTGGTCCAGCTTGGCCAGGAGGGGGTTCATCGCCTCGGAGATGCGGGAGTGGTCGTAAAAGAGGCCGGTCTTGGGATCGACCTCCCCGGTGACGGAAATGGTCACCTTAAAGCTGTGGCCGTGCACCTGGCGGCATTTGTGCCCCTCCGGGAAGGAGGGGAGGGCCTGGGCCGCCTCGAAGGCGAAGTCTTTGCAGAGAGTGATTTGCACGGGAGGGGCAGAGTTTGCGGCCCGCCTTTTCCCGGTCAATTCATAAAATTTAAGGCGTGACAGGCCCCGCGGAGCCAGTAATGTCACAGGTTCCATTTAAACCCGGAGCAATTTTATGTCACAGCATCGCAGCCTGCGCGCCAACTCGGCCACCGCCACGAAACGGAACGTTCTCAAGCGCTTCGAGCGCGTCGACCTCATGAAGAAGCGCGGCCAGTGGAAGGACGGCGACAAGGTCATCGGCCTCCGCAAGACCCGCCCCGAATAACCGACCTTTTGTCCGGATTAAAAAATCCCGCCTTTCCGGCGGGATTTTTTGTTGGGACTCTTTTCCCTATGCGCCTCAACCGATTTCTAGCCCAGGCGGGCTGCGGCTCCCGCCGCGCCTGCGAGCAGCTCATCACGGAAGGCCGCGTGACGATCAACGGCAAGGTCGTGACCGACCTGTCCACCCAGGTCGAGGCGGGCGACCACGTGAAGGCGGGCAAGCGTCTCCTGCGCAACGAGCGGCTGATGACCGCCATGCTCCACAAGCCGCGCGGCTTCCTCTGCACCGCCGACGATCCGGAGGGGCGCAAGACCATCTTCCAGCTCCTGCCGTCCAATTGGCCCCGGGTCTTCTACGTCGGCCGCCTTGACGCGGACAGTGAGGGGCTCCTCCTGGTGACCAACGACGGCGCGCTCTCCCAGCGCCTGACCCACCCCAGCTACAAGCTGCCGAAGACCTATGAGGTGGTCCTGGACAAGGAATTCGACTTCACCCTGGCGGAGAAGCTGAAGAAAGGCCTCTTCGTCGAGGGGCAGAAGGGCCGTTTTGAAAGCATCCACCGCCTGGGCGCCACGGTGGTGAAGGTGGTCCTCACCCAGGGGATCAAGCGGCAGATCCGCCAGATGTTCGAGCTGGTCGGCTATAAGGTGAAGCGCCTGATCCGGACCGAGATCGGCAAGCTGAAGCTGGGCGATCTGCCCGCCGGGCAGTGGCGCCTCTTGAGCGACGAGGAAATCCGCCGCTCCTTCGGCTCCGCCAAGCCCCAGCCCGCGCCCCCGTCCGCCGCCAAGAAATACAAGCAGTCGAAGTCCCGCTCCGCCTACCCCCGCCGCAGTCCCTCCGGGGAGCGGAAGCCCACCGCGGCCCGCGCGGCCCGGGAGCGCCGCCGATGAGCCAGGGCGCGCTGTGGGGCGGCCGCTTTTCGGAGGGGACTTCCTCCGTCATGCAGCGGTTCAGCCAGTCGGTTTCCTTCGATTGGCGGCTCTACCGGCACGACATCGCCGGGAGCGTCGCGCATGCCGTGATGCTTTTTGAAATCGGCCTCCTGACCCAGGAGGAACGGGAGGCGATCACCGAGGGCCTGCGCCAGATCGAGAAGGAGATCGACGCCGGCACCTTCCAATGGTCCCTGGAGCGGGAGGACGTCCACATGAACATCGAGGCCGCGCTGACGGCCCGCGTCCCCGCCGGGGCGAAGCTCCATACCGGCCGCAGCCGGAACGACCAGGTGGCCACTGACCTGCGCCTCTGGTTCAAGGAAGAAGCCGCCCGGGAGCGGGCCGCCATCCGCCTTCTCCAGCGCGCCCTGGTCGCCTGGGCGCGGCGGGACCTGGACGTCGTCCTGCCCGGCTACACCCACCTGCAGCGGGCCCAGCCGGTCAGCCTGGCCCATCACCTCCTGGCCTACGTCGAGATGCTGGAGCGCGACTCCGGCCGCCTGGCCGACGCCGCCCGCCGGGCCGACGTCCTGCCCCTGGGCAGCGGCGCCCTGGCCGGATCGACCCTGCCGCTGAACCGGCAGCGCGTGGCGGAGCTGCTGGGCTTCGCCGCCGTCTCGGAAAACTCGATGGACGCGGTGGCGGACCGGGACTTCGCTGTGGAATACGCGGCGGCGGCGGCCCTCTGCGCCGTCCACCTCTCCCGCCTGGCGGAGGACGTCATCCTTTGGGCCAGCGCGGAATTCGGCTTCGTCTCCCTTTCGGACGCCTACACCACCGGCTCCAGCATCATGCCGCAGAAGAAAAATCCCGACGCGGCGGAGCTGGTCCGGGGGAAGACGGGCCGCGTCGTCGGCAACCTCGTCTCCCTCCTCACCCTCCTCAAGGGCCTCCCGATGACCTACAACCGGGACCTGCAGGAGGACAAGGAGCGGCTCTTCGACACCGCCGACACCCTCTTCGCCAGCCTGGAAGTCTTCGCCGGGATGGTCGACGGGGCCAAGGCCCGGCGGGAAAACTGCCGCGCCGCCGCCGCCGACCCGCTCCTTTTGGCCACCGACGTGGCCGAATGGCTCGTCCGGCAGGGGATGCCCTTCCGGCAGGCCCACCACGTCGTCGGTTCCGCCGTCGGCCTGGCGGAAAAGGGGGGATACACCCTGGACCAGCTCCCCCTGGAACGGTGGAAAGACCTTTCCCCCCTCTGTAATGAGGAGATGCGGGCCCTGCTGAGCCTGGAAGGGGCCCTGGCCCGCCGGGTCACCCTGGGGTCCCCCGACCCCGTCCAGGTGGCCGCCGCCGTCTCCCGCTGGGAGCAAAAGCTTCAGGCCTAAGCCCTTTCGGATAGCCGAATTACAGGTATGGCTCATCCGAACGCCGTACGACCCCGCCAGCTGCGCGCCGCCTATTGGGACGCCGTGCGGCATCACGCGCCGTTCCGGGAAGCCCTGGAAGCCGAGGCTCCCGCGCCGGTGCGGGCCGCCCTGCGCCAAATCGCCAAGTTCGTGGCCGCCCACAGCCCCCTGGAGCGCCTGCAGGCGCTGGACGGGCAGCCGGGCCTGTTCCCGGAAAGCAAGCGGCAGATCCGGCAGGATATCGAGCTTCTCCACTTGGCGCAGACCGCGTCCTCCTGCTCTCTCCAGTCCGTCATGGGGAGCCTGGCCAAGACCCGGGAAGATTTTCCGAAGTGCGCCGAGCTGCTCATGCCCCTCTACCAGCAATATCGGCAGGAGGGATCGGTCGACCGACGGCTGGAAAAGAAGATCGTCCACGCCTTGGCCGAACAAATCCATCCCACCGTTCACGCGTTGCGGGAACGCTACGCGGAGAAGGTCGTCGCCGGGAAGATGGGGCCGGAGCTGGAAGAGGAATTCCAGCGCGACGTGCGCATCTCCGAGCTGATGGGCCACCGCCGCCGCTGGCTTTCCCGCTCTCCCATGGAGCCGATCATCGACTACCAGCTCCTGCGGACGAAGAGCGCCTACCACCGAGAAGCCTACTCGATGAACCGGCTGGAGGAATTCGCTTTTTCCGTGGCGGCGATGACGCCGGAAAGCCACTTGGGCCTGGCCCTGCTAAGGCGCGGCGAGGAACGGAAGAGCGACGCGGAATGGGGGCAGGACCTCCTCCAGACCCCGATCCGGATGCTTGCCGCCCGCATGGGGGAAAAGCTCGACGGGCTGATCGCCCCTTCGCCGCACGCGCGGGGATACCAGGAAGTGCTGGGACGGTGGGATTCCTGCGAGGACTTTTACGGCGAACGGGAGGGCTATTTCAGCGGCAGCCTGAGGACTGTCCTGGAACTCGGCATCGACCACGCCCACAAACACGACCTGTCCGAGGCGGCCCATGGCAACCGCAAGGCGGTTCAGGACTGGCTGGAAGCCAATCCCGAAGCGGGCCGGAAGGCGGCGCAGCGGGCCCTGAGCAGCGGGGAGGCGCTCCAGACGCCCACGTTCGAGACGTTCCGCAGCTATTTGAATTACGGCGTCGCCTCGGTCTTTGACGGCGCGCCCACCCGCCTCCAGCCGGGCGATTGCGCCGGGATGGAGCGTTCCTCCGGCCCCGTCAGCGCGCCGGGCGCAGGCGCTTCCAAAGAGCGGCGCTGACCAGCGCCACCTCCAGCGCGGCGAAGGCGGCGACGTAGGGCGTCCCGCCGAAGCCGAAGCCGTAGCTGTGCAGCCCCTTGCCCAGGACGAAGTTGACCCCGTACCAGGCCATCACCACGGAGAGGAAGCAGACGAGGGAGCCGACGGCCAGGCCGAAGCCGCCCCACCACCCGGCGAAGCGCCCGTGGAGCAGCGCCAGGTAGCCCAGCAGCGTGATGAGGGCCCACGTCTCCTTCGGGTCCCAGTCCCAGAAGCGGCCCCAGGAATAGTTGGCCCAGACGCCGCCCAGGATCGTCCCGGCGGCCAGGAGGAGGACGCCGATCTGGACCGCCCGGTAAATGGCGCGGACCGCGCCGCCGTCCGCCTGGAAGGGCGTGCCGCGTAGATAACGGCCCAGGGCGATGTGGCCCAGCCCCATCGCCAGGGCGAAGGCGCCGTAGCTCATCGTGATGGTGAGGACGTGGATGGAGAGCCAGAAATTGTTCCGCAGGACGGGCACCAGGGGCTGGATCGAGCTGTCGAAGACGAGCGGCGCCATGTCGACCCACAGGAGGACGACGGCGGCCAGAGGCAGCGCGGCCAGGAGGAAGAGGCGGGGCCGGTAGACCGCCTCCAGGACCAGGGCGAAGAGGACGGCGGCGAAGGCGACCCAGACGATCGACTCGAACATGTTGGTCACCGGCGGCCGCCCGGCGATCACGATGCGGCTGGCGAAGCCGTAGGCCTGGAAGGCGAAGCCCGCGAGGGCCAGCGCCCAGGTCCACCGGTAGGCGGCGGGGCGTATGCCGCCGAGAAGGCAGACGCAGGCGGCGGCCAGGTAGGCCAGCCAGGCCCAGCGCCACGGATGGACTTGGAGGTAGGTGTTTTCGAAGGAAAGCCGCCACGCGGGCGGGTAGACGCCGGGGCTCAGGGCGCGGAGGCGGGCGGCCAGCTCCCGCGCGCCTTCGTTGACGCCGGGGGCGTCCCCTTTGGTCCAGGCCTGGGCCAGCTTTTGGAAGGCCAGCAAGGGAGGGAGCGCCTGCGGGGCGGGATAGACGGTGGCGATCCGCTCGATGACGCCCCAGGTGCCGGTGGCGGCGGAGGGATCGGGGACGATGGCGTAGGAGGTGCCTTCCGCAAGGCGGGCGAAGAGGGTGAGCCGCTCGGCCACGCGTCCGGCTTCCCGTTCCAGCGGCTGCGGCGGCGCTTCCGGGGCAGCGATACGGCGGCGGGCGGCTTCCCGCTGCATGCGCAGCAGGGCGGGATTTTCCGCCAGCTCCCGGTAGCTGAAGCGGCTTTGCAACCGGGGCAGGCCCAGGACCTTCTTCAGCCGGGCGGATTCCACGGCCAGGATCGGTTTTTTGTCCCAGCCGGTGGGATCGAGCCAGAGGGCGACGACGAGGTCGAGGTCGCTCCACGTTTTCCCGCCGGCCTCCACGGAGGAGCGGCCGGTCAGCTGGAGCGTCGATTCCCGGGCGAAGCTGGTGAAGGGCTTCTTGCGCCCCCGATCCTGGACGGCGAGCTGGGCGAAGGCGTCGGGCCGGGCCAGGCCGGCCCAGGCGGGCGCGGCCAGGAGAAGCAGGAGGAAGAGGAGGCGGATCATGAGGTGGGCTTGAAGTAGAAGAGGAGGGCGACGCCGGTGACGACGAGGAGCGCGCCGATCCATTTGAGCGGCCAGCCGGGGTCGAAGAGAACTTGGAGGGTGGTGCGGTCCAGGTCGCTGGGATCCCAGGAGGATTGGGAGAACTTGTAGTTGAGGCCTAGCATGGAGCGCCAGAGCCCGCCGGGGAAGCTGGCGGGGTAGTTCATGTGGGCCTGGCCGATGGCCTGCCGCCCGGCCCCGTCGAAGCGGATGGTGGCGATGAAGTCGGCGGGATTGGCGGTCCCTTCGTCCCGCGGCACTTCGAAGCGCAGGAGCGTCACGGCGAAGGGAAGGGGACGCGTCTTCAGGCCGAAGGCGACGGGGACGCTCCGCCCGGAGGGTGTGGGAAAGAGCCGCTCCTCGCCGGAGGGGATCCATTGGGCGACGGAGAATGGCTTGCCGTCGCGCAGGAGGACGGCGCGGAGGCCGCCTGCGTCGGCGGGATCGTTGCCGGGCAGGAAGTAGGTTTCCACGTGGGCGCGATTCTCCGCCTGGAGGAGCGTCGCCTGCCAATCGGCCCAGCCCAGGGGGACGGGCTGGCCTGGGCGCAGGACGCCGGAGGCGAAGGCCTTTTTCTTCCGCCACAGGACGTAGGGCACGGCGCCGTCCTTCGGCGGGGAGAGCTGGAGGGTGGGCAGGTCGGTCGCCGGCTTGGTCCACTCGATCCGGGCCAGGGTGAAGAGGGGGCGCGGATCGCCCGCCAGGAGGACGAGGGAAAGCTCCTGCCCCATCATCGCCGTCTGGAGCCGCAGCGCCACGCCGGGTTTTTCGCCGCCGGGGGCCAGGCGTTCCTTGGCGGCAAGGTGCTCGGCGTAGCCGTCCAGGCGCAGGGCCAGGCCGGGCTCTTCCGGGAGCGGCAGGTCCCACGGGCGGGCTTCGGTCGGCGGGCGGGCCTCCGGATCGAGCGCGATTTCGTAGAGGCGGCCGGTCTGGGGGATCCGGATTTGGGCGACGGTCTGTTTGAGGACGACGCGGTTTTGCGGCGCGCCCTGGTCCAGGCTCATGAACCCCTCGAAGCCCCACAGCCGCCCCACGACGGCTCCGGCCAGCAGGGTGATGATTCCGTAGTGGGTGATGACGAAGCCGAGGTGCTCCCGCCGCCACGGCCAGCGGGTGAGGGTGACGCAGAAGAGGTTCAGGCAAAGAACGCCCAGCCAGGCGAGGAACCAGGGCGCCTTGTAGATGTAGTGGCGGGCCACGTCGCCGTTGAAACGGGACTCCGTGATGGTGGCCACGGCGCAGGCCGACGCGATGGTGAGGAGGAGCACCATGGCCAGGTGGAGGGAACCGCCCCGGTGGATGAGCCGCCAAAGGCGGGAACCGTCCCGGCGCGCGGCGACGTGGGCGCGGTGCGCGGCGGGGGGGAGTTCCGTGGTCAGCCTCATCGGGGAGGGGAACGGTAGCCGGGGAGGCGGCGCGTGACAATCCCGGCAGCCGCCGCTTGTATGGAAGGCCTTCCGCGATGCCGCTCTTTGCCGAAATCCGCACGACCCACATCTGGGGCCTGCCGCCCGCCGTGACGGCGGGCGCCCATGAGATCGACGCGCTGCTCCTCTTCATCGCGGGTCTGACGGGGGCGGTCTTTGTCCTCACGCAGGGGATTTTCTTTTACAGCCTTTACCGTTACCGGAGGCGGGACGGGGTGGCGGCCCGGCCTACCACGGGCCACCTGGGCGCGGAGATCGCCTGGACGCTGGTGACGACGCTCATTTTTCTGGGCCTCTTCGTCTGGGGGGAGGGGCTGTGGAAGAAGCTGCAGACGCCGCCCCCGGACGCCGGGGCGCTCCAGGTGGAGGTGATGGCGGAGCAATACGACTGGGTGATCCATTACCCGGAGACGGGCCGGACGCTGCATAACGAGATGGTCGTCCCCGTCGGCCGCCCGGTCCACCTGCACCTGACCTCCCGGGACGTGATCCATTCCCTCTACATCCCGGAGTTCCGCCTTTACCAGGACCTTGTCCCGGGCCGGACGATCGACTGGGTTTCCTTTACCGCGGAGAGGCCGGGCCGCTTCTCCATCTCCTGCAGCCAGCTCTGCGGCGCGGGGCACGAGCTGATGCAGGGCCATCTGCGCGTCCTGCCGCAGGCGGAGTTCGACGCGTGGTATAAGGAAGCCAAACGATGAGCGCGCCGGACCACAAGCAGCTGGGCCTCCGCTACCTTTGGACCAGCCTGGGATTCCTCCTTTTCGGCGGGCTCCTGGCCATCGTCATGCGCTGGCAGGTCGCCTTTCCCCGGGAGCACCTCATGACGGCGGCGACCTACCACATGATCCTGACCATGCACTCCACGGTCATGGTCTTCCTGGTCGTCATGCCGCTCCTTTTGGGGGCTTTCGGCAACTACGTGGTGCCGCTTCAGATCGGCGCGCGGGGGTTGCTCTTTCCCCGTTTGGGCGTCCTTTCCTATTGGCTCTACGCGGCCTCCGGCGCGGTGCTGCTGGCCAGCTTTTGGGTGCCGGGCGGAGGAGCGCAGGCGGGCTGGACCTCCTACGCCCCGCTGAGCACGCTGGCCCGATACAACCTGACCCAGGTCGGCCAGACCTGCTGGTGCGTGGCGGTCTTCCTCAACGTCACCGGCTCCCTTTGCGGGGCGGTCAACCTCCTGGCCACGGTGGTCCTTTCCCGCGCGCCGGGAATGGCGTTTTTCCGGATGCCACTTTTCACTTGGTCGGTCGCCGTCTCCTCCGTCCTGGTGGTGGTGGCCGCGCCGGTCCTCCAGGCGGCGCTGGTCATGCTGGTGCTCGACCTCGACTGCGGCACCGCCTTCTTCGACGCGGCCCGGGGCGGCCAGCCGCTCCTCTGGCAGCACCTCTTCTGGTTCTTCGCCCATCCGGAGGTCTACATCCTCATCCTGCCCGCCATGGGCATCGTCTCGGAGGTTTTGCCGGTCTTCGCGCGGAAGCCGGTCTTCGGCTACCGGGCGATGGTCTGGGCGATGATCGCCATCGCCCTGCTGGGCTTCCTGGTCTGGGGGCACCACATGTTCGTCAGCGGCATGAGCCTGGTGCTGGCGGCCACGTTTTCCCTCTCCACGCTGCTCATCGCGGTGCCCTCCGGCATCAAGACCTTTAACTGGATGGGGACGGTCTGGGGCGGCTCGATCGAATTCGCGCTGCCGATGCTCTACGCGCTCGGCTTCGTCACTCTCTTCGTCATCGGGGGGCTCTCCGGCATCTTCATGGCCTCGACGCCGGTCGACCTCTTCGTCCACCACACCTACTTCATCGTGGCCCATATCCACTACGTCCTCTTCGGGGGGAGCCTCTTCGGCGTCTTCGCGGGGATCGCCTATTGGTATCCGAAGATGTTCGGCCGGATGATGGACCCCTTTCTGGGGCGTCTCCACTTCGGCCTGACGCTGGCCTTTTTCAACCTGACTTTTTTCCCCATGCACTTCCTGGGCCTGGGAGGGATGATGCGCCGCATTTCCGACCCGCTGCTCTACGAGCACCTGGTCAGCCTCCAGCCGATCAACCAGCTCTGCACCCTCGGCGCGGTGGGGTTGGGCCTGGCTCAGATTCCCTTCGTCGTGAATTTCTTCCGCAGCTTGCGGCACGGGGCGCCCGCCGGGCCGAATCCCTGGCGCGCGGCCACCCTGGAATGGGCCTGCCCGTCGCCGCCGCCCCCGGGGAATTTCGAGAAAATCCCCCTCGTCACCCGGGGACCCTACGAATATAGTCTCCACCCCTCGAGCGATTACCGCCCCCAAAACGACTCATGAGCACGACCCTTTCCGAGCCTGCCGCCGCCTCCGCCCCGTATACGCCGCCTCCGGGCCTCCGCATTTACAGCGGCTTCGTTGTCGGCGCGGTGCTTTTCCTCATCACCGTCGGCGCGCTGGTCACCAGCCATGAGGCCGGGATGACCGTCCCCGACTGGCCCACGAGCTTCCACCAGAACATGTTCACCTTTCCCTACCAAAAGTGGGTCGGGGGCATCTTCTACGAGCACTCCCACCGCCTCGTCGCCTCGGGCGTCGGCCTCCTCACGGTCGTCCTGGCCATCTGGATGGGCGTCCGCGAATCGCGCCGCTGGCTGCGGAACCTCGGCTTCGTCGCCCTGGGGCTGGTCATCCTGCAGGGGGTGGTCGGCGGCCTGCGCGTCGTCTGGCGGCTGAACGACTTCGGCATTCCCCACGCCGTCCTCGGACAGCTCTTCCTAGTCGTCACGGGGCTCATCGCGCTGGCCTACACCGGCAGCTGGCTGACGCCGCCGCCGCACGCGGAGCGCCTCCCGCGCCGCTGGCAGCGGGGCATTCACCTGGTGGCCGGGCTCATCTTTATCCAGCTCATCCTGGGCGCGGTGATGCGCCACCAGCACGCGGGGCTTTCCATCCCGGACTTCCCCACCGCCTACCACCATTTCTGGCCCCACGTGAACAAGGCCAATCTGCCGGAGATCAACGCCGCCCGCGCCGCCGCCGGCCAGGCTCCCACCACGATCATGCAGATCCACCTGCAGATGACCCACCGGATGCTGGCCTATATCATCTTCTTCGGCGTCGTCTTTTGCGGCTTGGCCGTCCTGCGCTGCCGCCAAAGCCCCGACGTCCTGCGGAACCTGGCCGTTTTCTGGCTTTTCCTCATCTTCATGCAGATCGCCCTGGGCGCGGCGGTGATCTGGAGCGGGAAGAGCCCGCTCGTCGCCACGCTGCACGTCGTCACCGGGGCGGCGCTCCTTCTCACCGGCTCCACCATGGCAGCCCTGGTCAGCCGCTGGCGGCGCTCCGCCGTTGCCGTCGAGGCTTGATTTGACTCCCGCACGATGAAGGAAACGGCCGTCCCCGCCGCAGAGCCTCAGCCCAGCTGGTTCTCCGACGTCATGGAGCTGGCCAAGGCCCGGCTCACCTTCATGGTGCTGGTGACCACCCTGGCGGGCTTCTACCTGGCCGCGCCGGGCGCGGTGGACGGGCGGCTCCTCTTCCACACCCTGCTGGGCACGGCCCTGGTGGCCGCCTCCGCCTCGGCGCTCAACCAGCTGGTGGAGCGGGAGCACGACAGCCGCATGCCCCGCACGGCGGACCGCCCCCTGGCGGCGCGCCGCCGCCGGGCCGATACGGTTCTCTTCGGCGCCCTGGTCGTGGGCGTCCTGGGACTGGTGGAGCTGGCGGTGGCGGTGAACCTCCTCTCCTGCCTCCTGGCGGCGGTGACGCTGGCCTCCTACGTCCTGGTCTACACGCCGATGAAGCGGACGACGACGCTCAACACCTTCGTCGGCGCCATCCCCGGCGCGATCCCGCCGGTCATCGGCTACACGGCGGTGGAGAACAAACTGGGGCTGGAGGCGGCGCTTCTCTTCGCCATCCTCTTTTTCTGGCAGCTGCCCCACTTCCTGGCCATCGCGTGGATGTACCGGGCGCAATATCGGGACGCGGGCTTCAAGATGCTGACGGCGGACGATCCCCACGGGGCGCAGACCGGGCGGCAATCCTTCCTCACCGCCACGGCGCTCCTGCCGGTGGCGCTCCTGCCTTCCCTGGTCCGTCTGGCGGGCCCGGTCTATTTCTGGGGGGCGCTGATCCTGGGCCTCTTCTTCTGCTTCAAGGCATGGCAGTTCTCCCGCCAGCCGGGCGACGGCCGCGCGCGGCAGCTTTTTTTCACCTCCATCATCTATCTGCCGCTCCTTTTGGGCCTGATGGCTTATGACGCCGCCCGCGGGTAGGCTGGCCCTGGCCATCTTCCTGGTGGCCGACGGGATGTTTTTCGCCGGGTTCCTGGCGGCGTCCCTGGTGCTCCCTTCCGGAGAGGCCTTCCGCAAGCCCGTGGCCCTCCTTTACTGGGCCCATCTGGCCTTCGGAATCGGCTGGGCGGCCTGGGCCCTTCTCCGGCGGCGGCCCCTGGTCCTGCCTCTCTTTTATTTTCGCTATCTCTTTGGCCTGGGGATCCTCCTCTTTTTGCTGCTTTACGCCCGGCTTTGGTTTTAGAAGCATTACCCCCCTCTATGGCGCGTGTTGGCATTGGATATGACGTTCACCAGCTGGTGACGGGACGGAAACTTTTCCTCGGCGGGGTCGAAATCCCCTATGAGAAGGGCCTCGACGGCCATTCGGACGCCGACGTCCTCATCCACGCCATCGCCGACGCCATCCTGGGCGCGATCGGCGAGGCCGACATCGGCCACCATTTCCCGAACAACGACGAGCGCTGGCGCGGCGTGAGCAGCCTGGTCTTCCTGCGGGAGATCGCCTCCATGCTCCAGTCGAAGGGCCTTGTCCTGGAGAACGTCGATTCCTCCCTGATTTCCGAGGCTCCCAAGATCGGCCCCTACCTGGCGGAGATGAAGGAGCGCATGGGCACCGCGCTGGGGATCGCCCCGGAGCGCGTCGGCGTGAAGGCGACGACGAACGAGCTGATGGGCTTCATCGGGCGCGGGGAGGGGATCGCGGCCATGGCCGTGGCCTCCGTCTCCGAAAAGGCAGACCGATGAGCGGGACGGCCCTGCGCCTCTACAATTCCCAGAGCCGCGCGGTCGAGCCCTTCCAGCCGCGCGACCCGAAGCGCGTCTCCATGTACGCCTGCGGGCCGACGGTCTACAACTACGCCCACATCGGCAATTTCCGCTCCTTCCTCTACGGCGACCTGCTGCGGCGCGTCCTCCGTTTCTTCGGCTTCGAGGTGAAGAGCGTGATGAACTTTACCGACGTGGACGACAAGACGATCCGCGGCTCCCGCGAGGCGGGCGTCCCCCTGGGCGCCTTCACCGACAAGTTCATCGCCGCCTTCCGGGAAGACATGGCCACGCTGCGCATCGACCCCCAGGACGCCCAGCCGCGCGCCACCGACTATATCCCGCAGATGATCGCCCTGGTGGAGACGCTCCTGGAAAAGGGCCTGGCCTACCGGTCCGAGGACGGCTCCGTCTACTTCCGCATCGCCGCCCTGCCCGATTACGGGAAGCTCTCCCGCCTGGACAAGGACGGCCTGAAGGCCGGCGCCCGCGTCGCCCAGGACGAATACCAAAAGGAAGCCTACGGCGACTTCGTCCTCTGGAAGGCCTGGGTGGCGGAAGACGGCGACGTGGCCTGGGACTCCCCCTGGGGGAAGGGCCGGCCCGGCTGGCATATCGAGTGTTCCGCCATGAGCATGGCGCTCCTGGGGCCGGAGCTGGACCTCCACTGCGCCGGGATCGACCTCCTCTTCCCCCACCATGAGAACGAGATCGCCCAGAGCGAGGGGGCCACGGGCAAGCCCTTCGTCCGCTGCTGGGGCCACTGCGCGCACCTCATGGTCGACGGGCAGAAAATGTCCAAGTCCTTGGGCAACCTCTTCACCGTCCGCGACGTGCTGGCCCGCGGCTACACCGGCCGGGAACTGCGCTACGTCCTCCTGGGCACCCACTACCGCCAGACCCTCAACTTCACCTGGGAAGGCGTCGCCGCCGCGCGGCAGGCCCTGGGCCGGATCGACAACTGGCTGGGCCGCTGGCAGGCGCTGCCCGCCGCCTCCTTTCAGGGGGACGCCGCCGTGGGCGCGGCCTTCCTGGAGAAATTCACCGCCGCCTTCGCCGACGACCTGAACATCTCCGGCGCCCTCGGCCACTTCTTCGACTTCATCCACGAGACGAACCGCCTGATCGACCAGGGGCAGCCCCTGCCCGACCTGCCCGCGATCTGGAAGCGGGTCGATTCCGTCCTGGGCCTGGGCGAGAAGGCCGTGGAAGTCCCCGTCGAGATCCAGTCCCTGGCCGACGCGCGCCTCGCCGCCCGCCAGGCGAAAGACTGGAAGAAGAGCGACGAATTGCGCGGCGAGCTCGACCGCCTCGGCTGGTCCGTGCGCGACAGCGCCAAGGGGCAGGAACTGGTCAAGAAATGACCCGCCGCCGCTTCATCAGCTTCGAGGGATCGGAGGGGTGCGGAAAGACGACCCAGATCGCCCTCCTGCGCGAGCGTCTAGAACAGCGCGGGGAAACCGTCCTCCTCACGCGCGAGCCGGGCGGCACTCTCCTGGGAGAGGCGATCCGCCACCTCCTCAAGCACGCGCGCGAAGGCCAGAACATGGCCGCCGAGGCCGAGCTGCTCCTCTTCAACGCCAGCCGCGCCGAATTGGTCCGCAAGGAAATACTCCCCGCCCTCGACTCCGGAGCCTGGGTCCTGAGCGACCGCTTCGGCGACTCCTCCGTCGTCTACCAGGGCATCGCCCGCGGATTGGGCATGGAGACGGTCCGGCAGGTCGTCGAGTTCGCCACCGGCGGTTTGAAGCCCGGCCTCACCTTCCTCCTCGACCTTGATCCGAAGGTGGCTTCGCGCCGCATCCGCCGCCGCCCGCAGCCCGTCGATCGGATCGAGAAGGAAGGGAGCGCCTTCTTTGCCAAGGTCCGGGACGGTTTCCTTTCCCTGGCCCAGGCGGAGCCCGACCGCATCCGCACCATCGACACCACGGAGGCGGCCGCCGCCGTTTTTGAGGTGATTTGGAAAGAAGTCTCCCATGCCTTTTCCCTCTAGCCAGATCGCCGCGCGTTTCCGGGAGGCCGTCGCCTCCGGCCGGATGGCCCACGCCTACCTACTGCAGGGGGGAGACCGCGCCGCCCTGCGCCGCTTGGCGGAGGAACTGGCCGCCGCCGTCCTGAAGGCCCCGCCGGAAAAGCATCCCGACTTTCACTGCGTCGAGCCCGGCTCCAAATCCCGCCGCATCCGCATTGAGCAGATGCGCGATTTGGAAAAGAACCTTCAGCTCAAGTCCTACGCCGGAGGCCGTAAAGTGGCCCTCATCTGCGAGGCCGAGCGGATGTGCATCGGCGGCTCGGAAGCGGCCAACGCCTTCCTCAAGACCTTGGAAGAGCCGCAGGAGGACACCCTCATCCTCCTCACCAGCAACGCGCCCCAGCTCATTCTCCCCACCATCCTTTCCCGTTGCGTCCGCCTGAGCCTGAAGGACGAGGGGGAGGCCGAGGCCCTTTCTGAAGGGGACCGGAAATTCCTGGAAACCTGGTTCGGCTACGTAAAGCCCGGCCCCCTGCGCGCCTACGCCCGGGCCGCCCTCTTCGGCCGCCGCTGCCAGGAGCTGCGGGAAGAAATCGAGGCCTCGATCGAGCCTGCCGAGGACGAGGAAGAAGAGGGGACCGCCAAGGCCCTGCTGGAGGGGGAATTCCTTCTGGCCCGCCAGCGCCTCCTGGGCTCCCTGCAAAAGGCCGTCTGGGAGCGGTCGCGGGCAGAGGGGGCCTCCCCTTCCACGGAGACCCTCCAGACCCTGCGCAGCCTGGAAGGGCTGCACGCCTCCCTTTCTCAGAACGTCGACACGGCCCTGGCGACGGAGCGCGCAGCCCTGGCCATCGAAGGCTTGATCGCCGGATAAAGCCGGAGACCCGGCTTTACTCAATAAAACGGGGCCGGCCGGCCAGCGTCGCGAAAACGCCCGCCAGGCCGCTGGCAATGACAAGCATTCCCAGCGGCCAGGACCATCCATGGGTGGCGTCGTGAAGAATGCCGACCAACAATGGGCCCGCCGCGCCGCCCGCATAGCCGATGAACTGAGCCATGCCGGAAAGCCGCGCGGCCTGGTGGTGGTTGCGGGTTCTCAAGGCAAACAGGGAAAGATTAGTCACCAGGGCGATTCCTGCTCCCAACCCGGCGCTGGCCAGCCAGAGCAGTGAATGGGCGGGGGACCAAAGCATCCCTAACGTCCCTGCGAGGAGGAATAAGCCGCAGGCAAGGCCCAGCAGCCTTTGGTCCCCGAGCTTCTTAATGAGGGAGGCGCTACCCAGATTGGAGCCTATGGCAATGACTTGATAAAAAAGCAGGTAAATCCCGGCGGCGTCCGCGGCGATGCCCGCCGAAGCGGCGTAGGAGGCATACCAATCCACGATGGAATAAAACACCAGGGAGTGCATGGCGAAGAAGAGGGATACCTGCCAGCCGATTGGATGCCGCCAGGGCGAGGTATGCCCCCGGGTTTCCGGAGCCGCGTCGGCCAGGTGGTGTTGGCGCTTGCGCCCCTGCGGCAGCCACACCATCAACGTGACGAGCGCCAGAGCCGCCCAGCAGCCGATCGCCCAGCGCCAGCTTGATCCCGGCAAATGGGAAATCGGTCCGGCGAGGCCCGCGGCCAGGCCCGCGCATCCGGCCATGGCCGCCGCGTACAGGCCGATGAGCCCGGCAGCCCGCGCGGGAAACTCCCGTTTTACCAGGCCTGGCAGCAGCACATTGCCGAAGGCGATGCCCGCGCCAATCAAGCCGGTTCCGATCCAGATCAGGCCGGGAAAAGGAAGCGAGCGCAGGACCGTGCCGGCCAAGATGACGGCCACCGCGCCGGCTAAGATCCGCTCCAGACCGTACCGGCGGCCCGCCCGCGGCGCAGCCAAAGACAGGAGCGCGAAAAGGAGAAGGGGAAGGGCGTGCAATAATCCTGCGCCGAAGCCGCCCAAGCTCAGTGAGTCTTGGATTTCCGGAAGCACCGGGCCCAGGCTGGTGATGGGGGCGCGCAGATTTGCGCCGATGAGCACGATGCCCAGGTAGAGCCCCCATGGCGTTTGGGGAGAACGGGGGGAATTGATCCGCGCAGCAGTCGTCATAAAAAACCTCGCATTTGGCCGGGCCTCTTTTTGGGGAAGCCTGGCGGTAAATGCGTTGGCTAACGTTAACGCTTACGCGGAATCGGCGTCTGCCGTCCGTATGAGGCGGACCGTAGTGCGGCCCTCTTTTTTTGTCAACGGCTGGAAAGCGAGCCATGCCACTGGGGTGGATAAAAAATGGGTCTTTGCGCCCGGGCGGAATCTTGCTTAACTCCCCCCCTCGCAAAGGACAGGTGCCAGAGTGGTTTAATGGGCTCGCCTGGAAAGCGTGTAACGGCTTAAACCCGTTCGAGGGTTCGAATCCCTCCCTGTCCGCGCGTTTTCGCGCCATGAATGCCGCAATGGGAATGAATCGGCGGCAATTTATTTCCCTTGCAGGAGGGGCTTTAGCCCTTTCGTCTTTTCCCTATCCGTTGCGGGCGGAAGCGGCGGACCGCGCGCCGTTCCGGCTTCTTTACAGCAACGACCTGACGAATCTTCTGACCTGTGTCAGTCCCTTTCACCGGAAAGGGGAGGGGTTCCGCCCGGAGATGCTGGAGGCTTCCGTGGACGAGGTTGCGGGACTGGGCGTCGACGCCCATTTCCTCCAGCCCGCGAAGGGCTGGGTGCCGTGGTGGAGGAGCAAGATTTATCCCGCGGCGGAGCATTACCGCTGGTTTGAGGAAACCTACGGGAAGGGGCCGGACAGCTGCGGGAAATATCTCCTGGGCGGCGGCGATTACGTCCAGGTCTTCATCGACCGCTGCCGTCTGCGCGGCCAGGCGCCGTTCATCTCCTTTCGGCTTAACGACGGGCACCACCTGGAATGGGTCGATGCCAAGCGGGGGGAGAAGGTCGACGTTAACGCGCAGCAGGCGCTGACCCCCTTTTACCGGGACCATCCCGAATACCGGCTGGGCCCGGATCTGCACGATTGGAAGCAGCGCGTCCTCAATTGGGCGATCCCGGAGGTGCGGGAGCGGGTCTTCTCCCTTATTCAAGAGCTTTGCGAGAATTACGACCTGGAGGGGTTGGAACTCGACTACATGCGCTATTTCAGTTTTTTCCGCGCCGCGGAGACGACGAGCGCACAGCGCCGGGAGATCATGACGGCCTTCGTCGGGCGGGTGCGGGCGCTGCTGGACCGGACGGCGCGCCAGGGGAAGCGCCGCTGGCTTTGCGCGCGCGTCCCCGCCTATGTCGCCGCCTGGGACGGGATGGGAATCGACCTGGCCGCCATGGCGGAGGCGGGGCTCGACATGGCCAACCTCTCCGCCAGCTACTTCACCGTCCAGCAGACCGACTTGCCCGCCATCCGCAAGCAGGTGCCGGGCGTCGCCCTCTATGACGAAATGACTCACGTCACCTGGGCCGGAAAGCCGGTGGGAAAGGGGTACGACAGCCGTCAGGACCGCCGGACGACGCCGGAGCAATTCTACACCACGGCCCACCTGGCCTACGCGGAAGGGGCGGACGGGGTGAGCCTTTTCAACTTCGCCTACTACCGGGAATACGGGGAGCCCTACCGCGGGCCTTTCAGCGAGCCGCCTTTCCTCATCCTGCCGCACCTCCGCGACAAGGCCTGGCTGGCCCGCCAGCCGCAGCACTATTTCCTGGGGCCCAGCTGGAAGGACAGCGGGATGACCCTTCCCATTCCCCGCACGGTCAAGCCGGGGGAGACGGCGTCGTTCCCGCTGGACTTGGCCCCGCCGTCGGGCGGCTGGGTGGGGACCGGCGGTCTCCGCGTCCAGGGGCAGGACTCCCTGGGGGAGAGCCGTTGGGAGGCGCGGATCAACGGCGTGGCGCTGAACGAGAGCGCGGAGCGCGGGGAACCTTATCCCAATTTCTACACGCAGCTCCTGGGCAAGCCGGAGCAGCTCCGCGCCTGGCGGGTGCCCGCCTCCTGTCTGCGTCCGGGGAAAAACGTGGTGGAGCTCTTTCTGCGGGAGGCGCGGCAGCCCCTGCGCCTTTACTTCCTGGACCTCTGGGCCTCCGGCACGGCGTAAAATAAATAGTGACGATTTTGTTTTTTCGTCACAAAGTCCCTCTTCGTTATGAGGAAAAGCCGCTCCAGCCGGGAAGTGACCCGCGCCCGCATTGTGGAGACGGCCAACGCCCTTTTCCGCCGGTTCGGCTACACCAAGACCTCCATGGCCGAAATTGCCGCCGAGTTGAAGATGTCTCCGGCGAACATTTATAAGTTCTTTCCTTCCAAGAGGGCCCTTATCGAGGAGGGCGCGGAGTGTAACATGGTCGAGATCCAGGAGGAGCTGGAGCGCATTCGCGACGGGAAGGGGGAAGCCATCGGCAAGCTGGAAAAAATCGTCCGCTATCTTTACGGCTACCACCGGAAGATTTTCAGCAAGGAAAAGCAGATTTACCAGCTGGTGGTCGACGCTTATGAGGAAGACTGGGAGTGCATCCGGGACTTCCGGGAGTTCTTTTTGGAAGTAGTTGCCAGCATCGTCCGGGAAGGGGTCGCCGGCGGGGAATTTTCCCGCGCGGAGGCCTCCACGGCGGAGACCCTTTTGGACTCTTTACAATGGGTCGTTCACCCGCTTTTGTTTCCTGAGCTCGACCACAAGAAGGTCGAAGGCCGGGTGCGTGCCCATATCCGATTTATCGAAGGAGCTTTGAAATGAGAAATGGTGTGTGGAAATGGGCCGTTTACGCGGCTTTCGGAGCGGTCCTCTTCGGTTGCGAGAAGGAAGAGAAAGCTGCCCAGGGCGGCGGTTCCCGCCCCCCGCAGGAAGTCGTCGTGGTGACGCTGAAACCCCAGCGTGCCGCCATCATGACGGACCTGCCCGCGCGGGCCAATCCCTACCGCGTGGCGGAGATTCGCCCCCAGGTCAACGGCATCATCCAGAAGCGCCTCTTCACCGAAGGCGCCGAGGTGAAGGCGAACGACCAGCTTTACCAGATCGACCCTGCTCCCTATCAGGCCGCCTGGGACAGCGCGCAGGCTTCCGTGGCCCGCGCCGAGGCGACGCTGGCCTCCGCCACGCTCCTGGCGGAGCGCTATAAGCCCTTGGTTTCCGCCTACGCGGTGAGCAAGCAGGATTATGACAACGCCGTCGCGGCCCAAAAGCAGGCGGAGGCCGACGTGGCCTCCGGCAAGGCTTCCGTGGAGACGGCCCGGATCAACCTGGTCTACACGAAGGTCCTTTCCCCCATCACCGGCATCACCGGCCGCTCCAGCGTCACGGAGGGGGCCCTGGTCACGGCCAACCAGTCGAACACTCTGGTCATCGTCCAGCAGCTCGACCCGATCTATATCGACGCCGTCCAGCCCAGCGTCACCCTCCTGCGCCTGCGCCGGGAAATGGCCGCGGGCAAGCTGGAGAAGGCCGGCCCCAACGAGGCGAGGGTGAAGCTGGTGCTGGAAGACGGCACCGAGTACGACCAGCCCGGACGCCTGGAATTTTCCGAAACCACCGTCGATCAGGGGACTGGCTCCGTCATCCTGCGCATGGTTTTTCCGAACCCGAAGCACGTCCTTTTGCCCGGCATGTTCGTCCATGCCCAGGTGCAGGAGGCCGACGACGACCACGCGCTCCTGGTTCCCCAGCAGGGCGTCACCCACAACGTGAAGGGGGAGCCCACCGCCCTCGTCGTCGGGCAGGGGAACAAAGTGGAGCAGCGCGTCATCCAGGCCGATCGCGCCATGGGCGACAAGTGGCTGATCACCGGCGGCCTGAACGCCGGAGACCGCGTCATCGTGGAAGGCCTTCAAAAAGTCGCCCCCGGCGCCGTGGTCAACCCCACGGAAGCCGCCTCCCAGCCCGCCGCCAAGTAAGCCTCCCGCCGCATGGTCAATTTCTTCATCGACCGCCCGATCTTCTCCTGGGTCATCGCCATCGTCATCATGTTGGCGGGCGGTCTGGCCATTAAGACCCTGCCCATCGCGCAGTATCCCAGCATCGCGCCGCCCTCGGTCTCCATTCAGGCGACCTATCCCGGCGCCTCGGCGGAGACGATCCAGAGCACCGTCGTCCAGGTGATCGAGCAGCAGATGAGCGGCCTGGACCACCTGCTCTACTTCTACTCGGAGAGCGACAAGGACGGCACCATGACCATCACCCTCTGCTTCGAGCAGGGGACCAATCCGGACATCGCCCAGGTGCAGGTGCAGAACAAGCTGCAGCTGGCCACGCCGCTCCTGCCGCAGGAAGTGCAGCAGCAGGGCCTGCGCGTGGCAAAGGCCACGGTCAACTTCCTCATGTTCTTCGCCCTCTATTCGGAGGACGGGACCATGAACGGGGGACGACATCGCCGACTTCATCGCCTCCCACGTCCAGGACCCCATCAGCCGCACTTCCGGCGTGGGCGACTACCTCCTCTTCGGCTCCCAGTACGCCATGCGCATCTGGCTCGATCCCGCGAAGCTCAACGAGTTCAACCTGACGCCCGGCGATGTCCAGGCCGCCATCCAGGCGCAGAACGTGCAGCTGGCCTCGGGCGAGCTGGGCGGCCTTCCTTCCGTGAAGGGGCAGCAGCTCAACGCCACCGTCATCGGGCCTTCCCGCCTGCAGACGCCGGAGCAATTCGGCACCATCCTCCTTAAGACGCTTTCTTCCGGCGCGCAGGTCCGGCTGAAGGACGTGGCCAAAGTCGGCCTGGGGGCGGAGTCCTACGCGATCAACGGCCTCTACAACGGCAAGCCCGCCGCCGCCCTGGGCGTGAAGCTGGCCTCCGGCGCCAACGCGCTGGAAACCGCCGAGGCCGTCCACAAGACCCTCGACAAGCTTCAGCCTATCTTCCCCTCCAGCCTGAAGGTCGCCTTCCCTTACGACACCACGCCCTTCGTGAAAATTTCGATCGAGGAAGTCGTGAAGACCCTCCTGGAGGCCATCGGCCTCGTCTTCCTGGTCATGCTTCTCTTCCTGCAGAACCTGCGGGCCACCCTCATCCCCACCATCGCCGTGCCGGTGGTGCTCCTGGGCACCTTCGCCATCCTTTCCGCCGCCGGATTCACCATCAACACCCTGACCATGTTCGGCATGGTGCTGGCCATCGGCCTCCTGGTCGACGACGCCATCGTCGTCGTGGAAAACGTGGAGCGCGTCATGGCGGAGGAAGGCCTCACGCCGAAGGAAGCCACCCGCAAGTCGATGGAGCAGATCACGGGCGCCCTCGTCGGCATCGCCCTGGTCCTTTCCGCCGTCTTCATCCCGATGGCCTTTTTCAGCGGCTCCACCGGCGTCATCTACCGGCAGTTCTCCATCACCATCGTCTCCGCGATGGGCCTTTCCGTGCTGGTCGCCCTCATCTTCACCCCCGCCCTTTGCGCCACCCTCCTCAAGCCGGTGGAAAAAGGCCACACGGAGCGGCAGAAGGGCTTTGCCGGCTGGTTCAACCGCGCCTTCAACCGGGCCAACCGCAGCTATGAAAGCGGCGTCCGCCGCGTCCTGGGCGGCGCGGTGCTCTGGCTGCTCGTCTACGTCCTGATCGTCGGCGGCCTGGCCTTCCTCTTCCTGCGGCTGCCCACCTCCTTCCTGCCGGACGAGGATCAGGGCATCCTCTTCGTGCTGGTGAACACCCCGCCGGGAGCCACCCAGGCCCGCACCCAAAAGGTCCTGGACGATGTCCGCACCTACTTCCTGACGCAGGAAAAGGACAACGTGGCCGACGTCTTCACCGCCGCGGGCTTTAGCTTCGGCGGCCGCGGCCAGAGCAGCGGCCTGGCCTTCGTCAACCTGAAGGACTGGAAGGAGAGGCCCGGCGCCCAGAACAGCGTCTCCGCCATCGCGGGGCGGGCCATGGGCCGCTTCATGCAGTTCAAGGACGCCATGGCCTTCGCCTTCGCTCCGCCCGCCGTGATCGAGCTGGGCAACGCCACCGGCTTCGACTTCGAGCTGGTCGATCGGGCCGGCCTGGGCCATGAGGCCCTCATGGCCGCGCGCAACCAGATGCTCGGCATGGCCTCCCAGGAGAAAGGCCTCGTCGGCGTCCGGCCGAACGGCCTGAGCGACGAGCCGCAGTTCCGCTTCGACATCGACCGGGAAAAGGCCACCGCCCTGGGGCTGACCGTAGCGGACGTGAACGACACGCTCTCCGCCGCCTGGGGTTCCGCCTATGTGAACGACTTCGTCGACCGGGGCCGCGTGAAGCGCGTTTTCGTCCAGGGCGATCCCTCCTCCCGCATGTCCCCCGAGGATTTCGGAAAATGGTACATCCGCAACAATACCGGCAGGATGGTGCCCTTTTCCGCCTTCGCCTCCGGCAGCTGGATCTACGGCTCCCCCAAGCTGGAACGCTTCAACGGCTCCCCCTCCATCGAGATCATGGGCGCGCCCGCCCCCGGCCTTTCCACCGGCTCCGCCATGAAGACCATGGAAGACCTGGCCGCAAAGCTGCCCGCGGGCATCGGTTATGAGTGGACCGGCCTTTCCTTCGAGGAGCGGCGTGCGGGTTCCCAATCCGGGGCGCTCTACTCTGTCTCCCTGGCCATCGTCTTCCTCTGTTTGGCGGCGCTCTATGAAAGCTGGTCGATCCCTCTGGCCGTCATGCTCGTCGTTCCGCTGGGCGTCTTCGGCGCGGTGGCGGCGACCGTCTTGCGCGGCCTTTCCAACGACGTCTTCTTCCAGGTCGGCCTTTTGACGACCATCGGCCTCTCCGCAAAGAACGCCATCCTCATCGTCGAGTTCGCCAAGGAGAACTACGACTCCGGCATGGACCTGTTGGAATCGACGGTGCGCGCCGCCCACCAGCGCCTGCGCCCCATTCTCATGACCTCGCTGGCATTCATCCTGGGCGTCATGCCCTTGGCCATCTCCACCGGCGCCGGTTCCGGCGGCCGCAACGCCATCGGCACCGGGGTCATCGGCGGCATGGTCTCCGCCACCCTCCTGGCCATCTTCTTCGTGCCGCTCTTCTTCGTCATCATGCTGCGGCTTTTCAAGGTGAAACCCTTCCGCGCCGGACACGATCCCCATGCGGACGAGGAGGAAAAGAGGGAGGGCCGCTCATGAGCCGCCTGGCTCTTATTGCCGCCGCCCTGCTCCTGGCCGCCTGCACCATGGCGCCCACGTATAAGCGGCCGGACTCCTCCATCCAGGCCTTCTGGCCGGACGACGGGCAGGGGAAGAAGGAGGAACCCTCCACGATCGCCGTGCCCGCCGCCGACATCGGCTGGCGTGATTTCTTCTCCGATCCGCGCCTGCAGAAGCTCGTAGAGCTGGCGCTGAAAAACAACAGGGACCTGCGCGTGGCCGCGCTCAACATCGAGCAGGCCCGGGCGCAGTACCAGATCCGCGCCGCGGCCCTCTATCCGGGGGTCAACGCCACCACCACCGGCGCCGTCCAGCGCCAGCCTTTGGCCGTCTACCTGCCCAGCGCCGGCAGCGGCGGCCTTACCATCCACAACTACAACATCGGCGTGGGCGTCACCTCCTATGAGGTCGACCTCTTTGGCCGCATCCGCAGCCTGAAGGAGCAGGCCCTCCAGCAGTTCTTCGGCATGGAGGAGAGCCGGACCACCGCCCAGATCAGCCTGGTGGCGCAGGTAGCCAACGCGTACCTCACCTGGCTGGCCGATCGGGAGCTGCTCAAGGTGGCGGAGGAAACCCTGGTCAGCCAGGGGCAAACCTATTCCATCCAGGAGCGCGCCTTCCAGGGAGGCGTCCTCAGCGCCCAGGACTTCCAGCAGGCCGCCACCGCCGTCAGCCAGGCCAAGCTCATCATCGCGCAGAACAAGCTGGCCGTGGCCCAGGACATGAATCTGCTGGTCCTGCTTGTCGGGGAACCTTTTTCGGACGAAGTGCAGGCTTATTTGGCCGCCAACCACGGCCTGGAAAACGATTCCCTGCTGGAAGCCCTTCCGGCGGGCCTTCCTTCCGATCTGCTGCGCCGCCGGCCCGACATTCGTTCCGCGGAGGACAACCTGATCGCCGCCAACGCCAATATCGGAGCCGCCCGGGCGGCCTTCTTCCCCACGCTGACGCTGACCGGCGCTTTCGGCACCGCCAGCAGCGGCCTCTCCGGTCTCTTTGCCGGGGGATCCCAGGCCTGGAACTTCACCCCCCAGGTGAGCGTTCCTCTCTTTGACGGCGGTGTCAACCTGGCCAACCTGAAAGCGGCCAAAGTGAACCGGGACCTCTACGTGGCCCAATACCAAAAGAGCATCCAAACCGCCTTCCGGGAAGTGGCCGACGCTTTGGCCGCCCGCAAGTCCCTGGACGATCAGCTCAAAGCCCAGGAGGAATACCTGAAGGCCACCGACGACAGCTACAAGCTTTACGACCTCCGCTTCCGCAACGGCATCGACAGCGACCTCAACGTCCTGATTTGGCAGCGCTCCCTTTATACGGCCCGCCAGAACCTGGTCAGCACTCGCCTGGCCCGTTTACAGAATCTTGTGAATTTGTATAAGGCCTTGGGGGGAGGGTGGTTAGAGCACACCGTTCCCACGGGAAAGACCCCGTCTGTAAAGCAGGGATAAGGCCTGGAACGGCCTATGCTTACCCTTAAGTAAGCCATGCCCGCCCAAGCTCCCCCATCCATCACCCTCCGCGCCGGCGGAGACGGCATGACGCTCGATTTCGATAAGTTCTACTCTGATCTGATTTCCGGCAAGCCGCTGGACGCGCTCCAACAGATCGATTCTTCCGCCTTCATGCCACAGGCCAATGCACCGGCCTACGCTCCCGCCGGGGAGCCGGGGCAGCTGATTCAATCCTTCTTGCCCAGCCAGGGAGCAGGACTGCGTGGGCTGTCGGTAAACCGCAATTCGGTTCCCATCCAGGCCACCCAGCTGGACGCCATTCAGCCGAAGGATGTCCCGATTGACTTTAACCGTCTGGCCGCCGCCTATTCCGTTACCGAATCGGGCCGGGATGGCTACGAGGCGGTGGGCCGTCCCACCGGCGTCAAAATGGGAATCGCCCTGGGCCGCTACCAATACATGAGCGGGCGGGACGACGTGCGCCAGGCCATCACGGCCAACGGGGGCACCGAGTTCCTTCAGCGCCTCGACCAAATCAGCCGCGTTCACGCCGACAAGAGCAACCTTTCCAAGGCGGAGAAAGAGGAAGTCCGGGAGGGGATGGACCGCTTCTTCCCCAAGAAGGACCAGGACCGCCTCTTCGTCCGGGACCAGACGCACCTTTACAACGTCGCCGTCCGGCAGATGGGCAGCACTGACCAGAAAGTGGTCCTGGAGCGGATGTTCGAGATGCATTACGGCGGCACCGGTTCCACCATCCACGGCGGCGCCCGGGACGTGAACGGCCGTTACGACTTGGCTGGATACGGCAAAGTGGGCCTGCGCAATTACGAGAACGCGGCCGCGCCGAAAATCGAGCTGGCCGGGGCGACCCGCTCCAACTGGCAGGTGATTCCCGGCGGGCGCGGACAGCCCCAGCAAGACCAGCAGCGGATCGCCGCCTGAAAATTTCATCCGCCCACAAAAAAAGGCCCGGTCTTTCGACCGGGCCTTTTTGCGTTAGAGACGGGTCTTACTTGCCGTTGAGCACGTCGTAGAGCGCCTTGCTGGAGGCGGGGGCCTTCACCTTGCCGGTGAGGATGTCGTTCACCCAGACGTTGGGGCCGTAGTAGCCCTGGTTGGCGTCGTCCGCCACGGCCACGGTGGTGCCGCCCAAGGTCGCGCCGCCGAAGACGCCGTCGACGTCCTGGTAGTAGATGATGGGGAGCTTGGCCAGCTGGGAGTTGGTCTCCTTCAGCTGGGTGGCGCCCGCGGTGCCCGCGGCGGTGCCGTCCCACTTCACCTCGCTGCCCTCGGTCGTGAAGAGGCGCAGGGCCTTCTCGGAGTTGATCACCATGACGTAGCGCTTGGTCTGGAAGCCGATTTGGGCGCCGAAGGTGCCGCCGGAGAGGTTAAAGGCGCTGGGGGCGCTCCAGCCGGAGCCGAGCAGGCTGGGTTTGCGGGTGACCAGGATGCCCTGGCCGCCGATGCCGCCGAAGACGAGGCCGCCTTGGCTGACCTTGACGATGGCCACGCCCTTGGCGTTCTTCAGAATGCTCTCCGGGATGGGATGGCCGCCGTGCTGGCGGGCGGAGAGGATGTCGACCGCTTCGGAAATGCGATCCTGCAGGTTTGCGGCGGACGCCGAGACCGCCGAGATGAACCCGATGGCCAAGGCCAGAAGAAGAGCGGAATATTTCATAGGTCTCAAAGGGTAGCACAGAACTTCCTCTTCGCCACCGGAAGTGCATATCCGGATTGTTGACCGGCGGCTGGCCGCTATCCTAAGTCCATCATGGCGATGAGAATCCTGTGCCTGGGAGCGGCCCTCTTTTTCCCTCTTTTTTCCCTTCAAGCCGCTCCGGTGGAAGCCGTGGTGAAGGCCGTGCAGGGAAGGGTGGAGGCTTGTCCCGCCGGCGGCACTTTTGCGCCGCTGAAGGCGGGGGCGCGGCTTTCGTCCGGAACCCGGATCCGGACCGATGGGAGCGGGCGCGCGATCCTGCTGGTCACGCCGGGCGCGGCGGCCTGTCTGGAAAAGGGAACTTCCGTTCGCCTGGAGCATTTGGAGTTTTCCCGGACGGCGGACGGCGTGGCTCGGCGCAAGGCGCTGCTTAACCTGCGTTCCGGAACGGTCCTTTCCCTGATCGACCGGAAGAACCCGAACGTCACCGATTTCGTCGTGCGGACTCCGCAGGGCGCGGACGCCGTGCCGGGCGCTTTCTACCGGGTCACGGTGAGGGGCGGCAAGACGCACGTCAGGACTACCGCGGGTCAGGCGGATGCCGCCGCCCGGGCGGAACTGAAAAAGGCGATTAAAAGCTAAGGCGCGGGCGGCGGTTCTTCCTTTGAAGAGGGCGCCGCATTGGATTCCGGCGCGTTCGTGGAAGCCGGCGCATCGGGGGAGGACGCGGTCTTCTCCGGGGCCGCCGGAGCGTTCGTCCCGTCAGCAGGCGGCGGCTGGGGCGCCTCCACCGCGTCCGGCGCGGCGCAAGTGACGGTGAGCGCGGTCTGCGCCATGAGTAAGTTGTTGAAGGCGTTCAGCAGTTGTTCCCGCTTGGTTTCCGGCGGCAGGTCGAGCATCTGGTGCAGGGCGTAGACCCGGATCTCGTAATGATGCACGCCGGAGCCGGGTTTTAAGTCGGGGCCGTCGTAGCGGTTGTTGCCGAAGTCGTTTTGTCCCACCACGACCCGGACGGGAAAGCGGATGTTTTCCGGGATCGTCCATGTCTGGCGGGGCAGATTCCAGACCAGCCAGTGGGTGAAGGGGCCGTCCGGGCCGTCCAGATCGACCATCACCACGGCAAGGCTCCGGGCGTGATCCGGGATGTGGTCGATCTTCAAGGGCAGGCTGACGTTGCCGCCTTCCTTCGTGTATTGCTTGGTGAGCGGGTCGCCGTTTTTGAAGGCCGGGGAGGTGAGGGAGAAGACGATGCTGTCCGGCACCTCGTAGGGAAAGGCCTGGGCCCAAAGGGAAGACCCGGAAAGAAGAAGGCCCAGCAGGCAGAGGAGCGCGTGCACGTCTCACGTTGCCCCGGAAGGGCGGGTTCCGCAATCCGGCAGGAAAAAGCCCCGGCATCGCGGGGATGCCGGGGCTTTTAGGGAAGCGCCCGCTTAGTTGACGGCGATCTTGAGCTGCTTCGGCTTGCTCTCCTCCCTCTTCGGGAAGGTGAGCCGCAGGACGCCGTCCTGGAAGTCGGCGCGGATCGCCTCCGCGTTCACGTCTTCCGGCAGCGCCAGGCCGCGGGTGATGGAGACGGTCCGGCGGTTCTCGCCGAAGCCGATCTCGCGCTCGGCGGCCAAGGTCAATTCCTCGCCTTCGACGTTCAACTGGACGGCCTCCTTGCGGACGCCGGGGAGGTCGAACTCGGCATAGTAATTGTCCTTGTCCTCATGATAGCGGCCCGCGGACTGGCCGGGGGAGTTCCATCCCATCAAGTCGGCCAGGTCGGACGTGTGGCCGTTCAAGCGATTAGCAATGTAAGGCACTAAGTTCATCGTGTTATTCTCCTTTTTAGTTAGTGAGGGGTTACCTCTGACAGGAGAGCTGCTTAAGCTGTGCCGCGCTTAAGTCCTTGATTTCAAAGGAGTGCATCCGGCGCGATGAGTCAAAACGTCCCAAGGCGCGGGACACTCTTTCCCGCTAGGCGGTGGCAGGGATCAAACGGCGCTTTTGCATCCGCCCCCAGGCCTCGTATCCGTAACTCAGGCACAGCACGCTGAGGAAAGTCAGGAGCAGGAAGGTATGAGAAGTGAGCCCCTGGGCGAAGGGGTCGTGCAGGTGGTGGGCCAGCTTCGGTCCCAGCCAGCAAAAGAAGAAGAACTGAAAGATGTAGAGGGCGTAGCTGATCTTGCCGATGTGGATGAGGTGCCGGTTCTCCACCAGGAGGTCGAGGTGCGGGAAACGGCCATGGGCGTCAAAGGTGGCCCAGACCAGCGCGGCCAGGGAAACGGCCTCCAGCGATTCCCGGAGGAACTGGAGGTGAACCATTTCGGGGAGAAAATGAAGGGTGATGCCCGCCGCAAAGGGAAGCGTCAGCCACAAAGCGGGCCGCGCCACCTTCCGCGCCGCCGCAGCCACGGCGGCGCGCTTCGCCGGGTCTGCGTAGACATGGGCCAGCACCGCGCCGGCCATGAAGGAATCCCAGCAGCCGGGCAAGAGCAGCCACTTGCAATAGGGGGAGAGGCCGTGGCTATCGCAATAGAAGCGGAAGAAAAGCGTGCAAACCACGGTGAGCCCCACCGTGGCCCGAAAGGACCAGCGGCAGGCCACCAGCAGCAGGAGCGGCCAGAGGAGGTAGAACTGCTCCTGCATGGCCAGAGACCAGAAATGGGCCGTGGCCCCGGGCCATTCATTCGCATGGACCACGTAGAAATTGGTCAGGAACAGGCTGTCCCAGCGGATTGTCTCCCGCGCCTGCGGCAAGCCTGCCCAAAGGCCCAGAAGCAACCCGCCGTAAAAGAGCGGGGCGATGCGGAGGAAGCGCTTGAGATAAAAGTTCTTGAGGATGTGAAGCCACGATCCCTGCAGGCCCGCTTTTTCCTGCGCCCGCCAAAAGGAAAGAGTGATGTGAAAACCGCTCAGGACGAAGAAAAGCCGGACGCCGACGGGTCCCAGGTGGAGCGGCAGCGCGTGCAGGTTGTAATGGTCCCACAGGACCAGGAGGATGGCCACGCCACGCAGCCCGTAGAGCCGCTGGGAAGCGGCCCGGCCGATGGTGTAGATCTTGGAAGCGTCTTCCATTGCCGTCTTGTCAGGCTAGCCGACTTCGGGGAGAGGGCAAGCGACGGTGGGGGGAAGAAACGTCGTTATGACGATCTTCTCCCCCCGAAGGGGAGTGGAGGCGGGGGGAGTCGAACCCCCGTCTTCTAGCGGGCTACCAGCCGCATCTACAAGTTTAGTGGCCGTTTGAGTTTCGGATTCCGGCGTTGCCTGGCCACGGGCCGCCGGAACCTAGTCACCACATTGATGCCGGCGCGGAGGTCGGTCACTCACCTCTCACGCCCGCCCGGCTAATGGCGCCGTTGTCCCCCAGCCGGAGTCAGGGCAACGACGTCGCGGCACTATTAGGCCGCGAGAGCCAACTCTTCGTTAGCGTTTATTTGTTTGAACAGGATTTTTTACGAGGCCAACCCGTTCAGTCCTCGACTTGCAGCGGGAGGCGACGCTCTAGAATCGAAGCCAATGCGCCCCCGTTAACGAGGGAACCTTACAATAAGAAGCCCCTTCCCGCAAGGCAGGAAGGGGCCCGGATTGGAGTTCCGAAATTCCGATCAGCTTCGGCTTAATCCCGGCGGGAAACCAGGAAGCCGACGACGAGGCCGATGCCCAGAGTGATGGCCACCGCGCTGAGGGGGTTGTTCTTCACATATTCCTTGGCGGTGCCGGCCGCGTTCTGCGCGACTTGCTTAGCCTGGTTGATGCGATTGCCCATTTCGCGGGTCAAATCTTGCTTGGCATTGGCGGCGATGTCGCTGATCGGCATGTCGCTGTATTTGTTGAGGGTGTCGTTCGTCATGAATCTTGGGGATCACATGGCGTGCCAATTCCAGATTCCCATTGCGCGGGAAGGAGTTGTGAAAGCGAAGGGGTCAGGACGCCGCTGCCGGTGCGGCAAAATGCATGAATCAGGCTTTTTGAAGCGGCGTTTTTGCAGAAACGCCCCGGCGCGGGCAGAGGTCGAGCAGCTCGCACTGGGGGCAATCCGGACGCTGGGCGCGGCAGCGGCGGCGTCCGTGCCAGATGAGGAGGTGGGAGAAGAGGGTCCACTCCGGCCGGGGAACGCGGCGGACGAGGGCGGCTTCGATCTTCTCCGGCGTGGTCTGGCGGGTCAGGTCGAGGCGGTGGGAAAGCCGCGTGACGTGGGTGTCGACGACGATCCCCTCGTCGATGCCGAAGGCGTTGCCCAGGACGACGTTGGCCGTTTTCCTGCCCACCCCGGCCAGCTCGACGAGGGCGTCCATCTCCCGTGGCACTTCCCCGGCGTGCTTTTCGACGAGGACCTGGCAGCACTTTTTGATGTTCTTTGCCTTGGCGCGGTAGAGGCCGATGCGGCGGAGCATTTCCTCCAGCTCGGGCAGGGGGGCGGCCGCGTAGGCGGCGGCGGTCTTGTATTTCTGGAAGAGGGCGGGCGTGACCTTGTTCACCAGCACGTCGGTGCACTGCGCCGATAGGATGGTGGCGACGAGGAGCTCCAGCGGGGTGCGGAAGTCTAGCTCGCACCGCGCGCCGGGGTAGGCGGCGCGCAGGCGGAGGATGATCTCGCTCAGGCGGTCGGCCTGGGCCTCTTTCACTTGGCCTTGCGGCGGAGGTAGTCGGTGATGAGGCGGACGCCCGCGCCGGTGGCGCCCTTTTCCAGGTAGGGCAGCTCCTTGGTCGTCCAGGCGGTGCCGGCGATGTCCAGGTGGACCCAGGGCGTGTCGCCCGTCCAGTGGTGGAGGAAGGAGGCCGCGGTGGAGGCGCCGCCTTGGCGGCCGCCGGTGTTTTTCACCAGCGCCACGTCGCTCTTGATCTGGTCGGAGTATTCCTCGGCGAAGGGGAGGGGCCAGGCGGGGTCGCCCGCTTCCTCGGAATTTTCCCAGAGGTCCTGGCGGATCTTCTCGTCCGTGGCGAAGAGGCCGGTGCGGCCTCCGCCCAGGGCGACGACGACGGCGCCGGTGAGGGTGGCCATGTCGAACATGAGCTTGGGCTTGAGGTGCTTTACCGCGTAGGCCAGCGCGTCGGCCAGGACGATGCGGCCCTCGGCGTCGGTGTTCAGAACCTCGATGGTCTGGCCGTTGTAGGTGGTGACGATGTCGCCGGGGCGGTAGGCGCGGGAGCCGGGCATGTTCTCCGCGCTGGAGATGAGGCCGACGACGCGGATGGGCAGCTTCAGCTCGCTGACGGCCTGGAGGATGCCCAGGACGGCGACGCCGCCCATTTTGTCGAACTTCATTTCGTCCATGCCCTCGCCGGGCTTGATGCTGATGCCGCCGCTGTCGAAGGTGATGGCCTTGCCGACGACGACGTAGGGGGCGGCGCTGGACGCGCCCTTGCCCCGGTATTCCAGGGAGATGAAGCGCGGCGGATTGGCCGAGCCCTGGCCGACGGCCAGGATGCCGCCGAAGCCCTCGCGCTTGAGCTGCTTTTCGTCCCACACTTTCACGGCCAGGCCGTGGGTCTTGGCCAGCGCGCGGGCGCGCTCCGCCAGGGTGGCGGGGGTAATGTGGTTGGGGGGGAGGTTGCCGACTTCGCGCACCAGGTTGGCGGCGCGGGCCAGGATGGCGCCTTGGTGGGCGTTCTGCTCCGCCTGGCGGCGGGCGGACTCGCCGCCCTGCTCCACGGCCACGGTGAGCTATTTTGCAGGCTGTTTTTCCGGCGGGCTTGGGGGGCTTTGTAGACCTCGAACTTGTAGGAGGCCAGGAGCGCGCCTTCCACGATGGCGGAGAGGTAGGGCAGGTGGCTGCCGGGAGCTAGGACGATTTCCTGCGCGCCGATTTTCAGGAGGGCCTTTACGCCGGTGCCGGCGGCCTTGCGGAGGAGGGCGGCGGTGGCGGGTTTTTTCTTGGGATCGCCGATGCCGACGTAGAGGGTGCGGCGGCCGTCGGCGGAGCGGTGGAGGAGGGTGGAGAGCGGCGCGCCGGAAAACTCCGCGGCGGGAACGCCGGGCAAGGCCTTGGCGGTGGAGGGGAAGAATTCAACCCGGTCGGTCCGGGCGGGCGCTTTGGTGACGATGTCGAGTTTCATGGTTGGAAAAGGGAGATGGGCAAAGAAAAGGGGAGCCGAAGCTCCCCTTTTCATGAATGCGGTGTTTTAGGCCGTGGCGGCGGGCGCCGGCGCGGGCGCGGGCGCGGGCGCGGCGGCGGCCGGCTGCGGGGCCAGGACGTCCTGGAAGCCGGGCGGCAGCAGGGTCTCCACGTTGACGCCGCGGAACTCGAAGAGGCGCTTGATGGCTTCCTCGATCAAGTTGTTCGGGCAGGAGGCGCCGGCGGTGATGCCGACGTGGACGTTGCCCGGGGGCAGCCAGTTTTCCGTGCTCTTTTCCTGGCCGTGGTGCAGGTCCCAGTGGCGGATGAGCTGGGGGGAGACGAGCAGCTCGGAGTTCTTGATGAAGTAGGTGGGGAGCATCGCCTCGCCCATCTCGGCCAGGTGGGAGGTGTTGCTGCTGTTGTAGCCGCCGACGACGATGAGGAGGTCCATCTTTTCCTGGTCCAGCATGTCGCGCAGGGCGTCCTGGCGTTCCTGGGTGGCGCCGCAGATGGTGTCGAAGAAGCGGAAGTGGTTGTCGACGGACTGCTCGCCGTAGCGGTCGGCGATGGCCTTGCGGATGCGGCGCTGCACTTCCTCCGTCTCGCCGCGCATCATGGTCGTCTGGTTGGCGACGCCGACGGCGCGCAGGTGCTGGTCCGGGTCGAAGCCGGGGGAGTGGGCGCCCTTGAACTTCTCCAGGAACTCTTCCTTGTTGCCGCCTTCGCGGATGTAGCGGCAGACGTAGTCCGTCTCGTCCAGGTTGTAGACGACGAGGTAGTGGCCGCTGGGGGTCTTGCCGTCGCCGACGGCCTGGCTGGCCGTGGCTTTCGTCTCCTCGTGCCAGGCCTTGCCGTGGATGATGGAGGTGACCTGCTCCTTCTTATATTGGCGGACGCGCTTCCAGACGCTCATGACGTCGCCGCAGGTGGTGTCGACGAGCTGGCAGTTGATTTCCTTGAGGCGGTTGATGGTGTTCACCTCCGCGCCGAAGGCGGGGATGATGACGACGTCGTCGGCCGTCAGGTGGTCGACTTGGTATTTGCCGTCGACTTCATGGAGCTGCTTGATGCCCATGGCGCTGAGCTGGTCGTTCACCTCGGGGTTGTGGATGATCTCGCCCAGGAGGTAGATGTCGCGGCCGGAGCAGACCTTGGCGGCGGCGTAGGCCAGGTCGATGGCGCGCTCGACGCCGTAGCAAAAGCCGAAGGCCTTGGCCAATTTGACGGTGAGGCCGCCCGCGGTCAGGGGGGAGCCGGTGTGGCGGAGAAATTCAACGATCGGGCTGCGGTAGTGGTTTTCCACCTCCGCTTGGACGATCTTCATGACCTCCGGCGTGCGGAGGTTCACCTTCTTGGCGGGCGTCGACATAGCCCGGCATCCTGCCGGGGCACGCGCGGCAGGTCAACCCGCAATCCACCGCAAGGCCTTCTCCGCCAGGCGGTCCAAGGCGGCGACGGCCTGTTCCAGGTGCTCTTCCCGGGTGTCCTCGATCTTGTTGTGGCTGATGCCGTGGAGGCTCTGGACGAAGAGCATGACGGTGGGGACGCCCGCCCCGGCGACTTCCGAGGCGTCGTGCAGGGGGCCGGAGGGGATGCGGTAAAGGGTCCCGGCGGTCTGGGTCACCGCCTCGTCGCAGAAGGCCAGGAGCTGCTCGTGGAAGGGGCGCGGGGCGATGTGCCAGATGCGGCTCCATTCGACGGTAACACCGCCTTCCCGGGCGAAGCGCTCGCTGGCTTCCCGGGCCTCCCGCAGCATGGCGGCGAGCGCGGCGGCGTCCAGATGCCGCTGGTCCAGGGTGATGCGGCATTCCTCCACGACGCTGGTGACGATGCCGGGCTTGGTCGTGCAGGAGCCGATGGTGCAGACGCCGCCGTGGCGATCGGTGATGGCGTAGATTTCCGGGGACATCTTTGCGGCGGCCAGGAAGGCGTCTTTGCGGCGGTTCATCGGCGTGCTGCCGGAGTGGGCGGCCTGGCCTTTGAAGGTGATGGCGTGGCGTTCCACGCCGTAGGTGCCCAGGACGGTGGCCAGGGGCAGCCCGGCGTCCAGGAGGACGGGGCCCTGCTCGATGTGCAATTCCAGGTAGGCGGCGGCGTTTTTGAGTTCCTTGCCCGCGTCCTTGGCGGTGGCCAGGTCGATGCCGTGGGCTTTGACGGCTTCGGGGAGGGGGATGCCGTCCTTGTCCTTAAGGCTCCGGGCCTCGTCCAGGTCGAGCGTACCCGCGCAGGCGGAGGAGCCGAAGAGGCTCTTGCCGAAGCGGGCGCCTTCCTCGTCCGTCCAGTCGACGAGGCGGACGGTGACGGGGGGCTTCCCATTATATTGGGCGGCGATCCGGCGCAGGACTTCCAGCCCGGCCACGACGCCCAGGCAGCCGTCAAGCCAGCCGCCGTGGGGCACGGAGTCCAGGTGGCTGCCCAGAACCAGGGCTTTTTCCGACGCGCCCCGCAGGGTGACCCAGACGTTCCCGGCGGCGTCGGTCGCGGTTTCCACGGGCAGGCCCTTTAGCTTTTCCCGGAACCATTCCCGGGCTTTCGTCCAGGTAGGGGTGAAGGCGACGCGCTGGGCGCCGTTTTCATCGGCGGTGAGGGCGCGGAGTTCCTTCAGTTCGGCGACGGTCCGTTTCGGGTCGAGGGTCATGGGGAGGGGGGAGCTAGCGGTTCGTGTGCCAAATTCCTTAATATTTGCAAACCTTGGCCTTTAAATTGCTTACGGAGCCCTTCTTTGTTAAACCGCTAAACTTCCTAGGAGGGCAATTATGGCAACACTGGCAACTACGGTCAACGGGCTCAAGCTTCCCAACCCCTTCATCATCGGTTCCGGGCCGCCGGGAACCAATCTCAACGTCATCCGCAAGGCCTTCCAGGAAGGCTGGGGCGCGGTCATCGCCAAGACGATCAGCCTGGACGCCTCCAAGGTGACCAACGTGAGCCCCCGCTACGCGAAGCTGTTTTCCAACAACCAGGAAGTCATCGGCTGGGAGAACATCGAGCTGATCAGCGACCGCCCGATCACCGCGTGGATCGAGGAGTTCAAGCGCTGCAAGGACGAGTTCCCGGACCGCATCCTCATCGCCTCCATCATGGAGGAGTTCGAGGAAGGCCGCTGGATCGAGCTGGTGCAGAAGTGCCAGGACGCGGGCGTCGACGCCTTCGAGCTGAACTTCTCCTGTCCGCACGGTCTGCCGGAGCGGAAGATGGGCGCCGCCATGGGCCAGAACCCGGAGATCCTGGGCCAGGTCTGCAAGTGGGTGATGAGCGCCGCCAAGAAACCCGTCTGGGCCAAGATGACGCCGAACGTGACGCGCATCGAGGACCCCTCCCGCGCCGCGCTGGAAGCGGGCGTCGACGGCCTGGCCGCCATCAACACCATCCGCAGCGTCATGGGCGTGAACCTGGAGACGTTGCGGCCGGAGCCGAGCGTGGAGGGCTACACCACCCCCGGCGGCTATTCGTCCAAGGCGGTCCGCCCCATCGCCCTGCGCATGTGCATGGAGATCGCCCAGCTGATCCGCAAGGATTTTCCGGGCAAGACCCTTTCCGGCATGGGCGGCATCGAGACGGGGGAGGACGCCGCGCAGTTCATCCTCCTGGGCAGCGACACGGTGCAGGTCTGCACGGGCGTCATGAAATTCGGCTACGAGTGCGTGAAGCCGATGCAGGAGCAGCTCCTGGCCTTCATGGAGAAGCACAAGTTCGAGACGCTGGCCGACTTCAAGGGCAAGAGCCTGGACTACTTCACCACCCACGCCGACCTCGTCGTGCGGCAGAAGGCGCGCAAGGCGGAGCAGAAGGCCGCCGCCGACGCCAAGAAGATGATCTCCGCCGACACGGAGTGGAGCGGCGATTCCTTTGTCGCGCAGTCCAACGCCCTAGCCCGCAACTAAACGCAAAACGGAGTCCCTTCCCATGTCGACGCTCACCTGTCCGGTCTTAGTCAACGGGGAGTGGCAGGCGCCGGACGGCGTCGCCACGTCCCCGGTCTACAACCCCTCCCACGGGCAGGTGATCGCCCACGTGCCGCTCTACGGCCCGGAGATGGTCGACGCGGCGGTGCAGGCCGCCCATGACGCCTTCCCCGCCTGGAGCGAGACGCCCGCCGTGGAGCGGGCCCGCATCCTCTTCCGCTACAAGATGCGGCTGGAGGCGGAGTTCGACGCCCTGGCGCAGAGCGTCACCCGGGAGCACGGGAAGACCCTGGCCGAGGCGCGCGGCGACGTGCGGCGCGGCATCGAGAACGTCGAGTTCGCCTGCGGCATCCCGTCCCTCCTCATGGGGGAGAGCCTGGAGAACATCGCCCGCGGCATCGACTGCGACTCCGTCCGCCAGCCGGTGGGAGTCTGCGCGGGGATCACGCCGTTCAACTTCCCGGCCATGGTGCCGCTGTGGATGTTCCCCGTGGCCCTGGCGTGCGGGAACACCTTTGTCCTCAAGCCGAGCGAGAAGGTCCCGCTGACCGCCCTGCGCCTGGCCGAGCTGCTGCTGGAGTCCGGCATGCCGCCGGGCGTCTTCAACATGATCCACGGCGGGCGGGAGTGCGTCGACGCCCTCATCACCCATCCGAAGGTCTCCGCGGTTTCCTTCGTCGGCTCCACGCCGGTGGCCAAGTACATCTATGAGACCGGCATCCGGCACGGAAAGCGGGTCCAGTCCGCCGGCGGGGCGAAGAACTTCGTCCTCATCATGCCGGACGCGGAGGTCGACGCCTCCTCCACCGCGCTCATCGAGGCGGCCTTCGGCTGCGCCGGGGAGCGGTGCATGGCGGGCTCCACCGCCGTGGCGATCGGCGACGCGGGGAAGACCGTCCTCCCCGCCCTGGTGGAGAAGGCCAAGGCCCTGCGCGTCGGCCCCACCGACGTCGATCCGGAGGCCAAGATGGGCCCCGTCATCACCTCCCAGCACCGCGACCGCGTGTGCGACCTGGTTTCCGCCGCCGCGGGGGAGGGGGCCAAGGTCCTGAGCGACGGGCGCGGGGCGAAGGTCGATAAGGCCCCGAACGGCTTCTACGTCGGCGCGACGATCCTGGACGGCGTGCAGCCCGGCATGACGACGATGAAGGAGGAGGTCTTCGGCCCCGTCCTCAACGTCGTCCGCATGGACAACCTGGACGCCGCCATCGAGCTGGCCAACCGCTCCGCCTACGGGAACGGCGCGGCCATCTTCACCCGCTCCGGCAAGGCCGCCCGGGAGTTCAAGCACCGCATCCAGGCCGGGATGGTCGGCATCAACATCGGCGTGCCCGCGCCGATGAGCTTCTTCCCCTTCAGCGGCTGGAACGACTCCTTCTTCGGCGACCTCCACCTGCAGGGGAAGGAATCGATCCAGTTCTTCACCAAGCAGAAGGTCACCACCACCCGCTGGTTCGGCGCGACCGACGGCGACATCTGGCAGAAGTAGCCCCGCCCCATGGCGCTCCTCATCAAGAACGGCGAGATCGTCACCGCCGACCGCCGCTACAAGGCCGACGTCTGGTGCGAGGGGGAGACGATCACGAAGATCGGCCCCGGCCTTACCGCCCCAGCCGGGGCGGAGGTGATCGACGCGGCGGGGAAATACGTCTTCCCCGGCTTCATCGACCCGCACACCCACATCTACCTCCCCTTCATGGGGACCTACGCGAAGGACACCTACGCCACCGGCAGCCGCGCCGCCCTGGTCGGCGGGACGACGACGATCTTCGACATGTGCTGCCCGGCCCGCTCCCAGGAAACCTGGGACGGCTACCGGACCTGGCGGGAGCGGAGCGAGGGGCAGTCCGCCTGCGACTACACCTTCCACATGGGCGTCACCCAGTTCGGGGAAAAGACGGAAGAGCAGCTGCGCCGAATCGTCGCGGAGGGGCTTTCCTCCTTCAAAATCTTCCTGGCCTACAAGGGCGCCTTCGGCATCGACGACGCGGAACTCTACAAGACCCTCTCCCTGGCCAAGGAACTGGGTGTCATCGTCACCGCCCATTGCGAGAACGAGACCCTGGTCGCCTCCCTCCAGCAGCAGCTCATGGCGGAGGGAAAGACCGGCCCGGAGTATCACTATTGGAGCCGCCCGCCCCGCGTGGAGGCCAGCGGCGTGCAGCATCTGACCTCCTTCGCGGAGCTGATCGGGACTTCTCTCTATATTGTCCACCTGAGCTGCAAGGAGGCGCTGGACGAGGCCCTGGCCGCCCGCGCCCGGGGCGTCGACGTGGCGGTGGAGACCCTCATCCAGTATCTCCTCCTTTCCAAGGACGACGCGGAGCGCGCCGGATTCGAGGGGGCCAAGTTCGTCATGTCGCCGCCGCTGCGGGACGCCGCCAACCAGGACGTCCTGTGGAAGGCGCTCAAGGAGCACGCGATTCAGACCGTGGCGACCGACCACGCCCCGTTCGACTTCGCCGGGCAGAAGCCGATGGGGAAGGACGACTTCACGAAGATCCCCAACGGCATTCCCGCCCTGGAGGACCGGGTGAACCTCCTCTACACCTACGGCGTGGCGGCGGGCCGCATCGACCTCCAGACCTTCGTCGCCGCCGCCAGCACCAACGCGGCCAAGCTCTTCGACCTCTACCCGCGCAAGGGCGCGGTGGAGGAGGGGAGCGACGCCGACCTCGTCGTCTACGATCCCGCCTACCGCGGCGCGATCTCCGCGCGGACTCATGCGATGAACGTCGACTACAGCGCGTTCGAGGGGTGGGAAATCCAAGGCCGCCCCTCCGTCGTCACCGTGCGCGGGGAGGTGGCGGTGCGGGACGGAAAATTCGTCGGGCAGCCGGGCCGGGGCCGCTTCCTGCAGCGGCAGCCCAGCCATTTCTGACATGAGCGGCATCGCCCACGCCGACGCCTTCACGGAGGTGGTGAACGTCCAGGAAAGCCACCTCTACAGCGAGGACCTTTCCCCCGTCCGCCCCCGGGATCGCAGCTGGGGCGTTTGGAACTACGCCGCCCTCTGGGTCTCCATGGCGGCCTGCATCCCCACCTACATGCTGGCCTCCTCCCTCATCGGCGGCGGCATGAGCTGGTGGCAGGCCGTGGCCACCATCTTCCTGGGGAACGTCATTCTCCTGGTCCCCATGCTCCTCAACGCGGAGGCCGGGACCCGCTACGGCATCTCCTTCCCCGTCTACTGCCGCGCGGCCTTCGGCGTCCGCGGGGCGAATGTCCCGGCCCTCCTGCGCGCGCTGGTCGCCTGCGGGTGGTTCGGCATCCAGTCGTGGATCGGCGGGGCGGCCATCCACCAGATCCTGGCCGTCTTCTTCCCCGCGCTGGGGCAGGGGACGCCGATCGGCTGGCTCGGCATCACCGCTTCCCAGCTGGTCTGCTTCCTCTTCTTCTGGGGGATCAACATGGCGGTGATCTACCGGGGCATCGACTCGATCCGCTTCCTCCTCAGCGTGAAGGCGCCGCTCCTCATCGCCCTGGGGCTGGCCCTGCTGGACTGGGCCTACCGGCACGCGGGCGGCTTCGGGCCCATTCTTTCCCAGCCCTCCGCCTTCGATCCCGGCCAGCCGCAGGCGGGGCGCTTCTGGGGCTACTTCTTTCCCGCGCTGACCGGCATCGTCGGCTTCTGGGCCACGCTCTCCCTGAACATCCCGGACTTCACCCGCTACGCCAAGACGCAGCGGGCGCAGGTGCTGGGGCAGAGCCTGGGGCTGCCGTTCACCATGGCGCTCTACTCCTTTATCGGCGTGGCCGTCACCTCCGCCACGGCGGTCATCTACGGGAAGGCGATCTGGGATCCGGTGGAGGTCCTCACCCACATGCGCAATCCCGGCGTCCTTGTCATTTCCATGGTGGCCCTCTGCATCGCCACTCTGGCCACGAACCTGGCCGCCAACGTGGTCAGCCCGGCCAACGACCTGGCCCATCTTTCCCCGAAGCATATCTCCTTCCGCACCGGCGGTTTCATCACCGGGCTGGTCGGCCTCTTTATGATGCCGTGGAAGCTTCTGGCCGATCCTTCCGGCTACATCTTCACCTGGCTCATCGGCTACAGCGCCCTGCTGGGACCGATCGGCGGCATCCTCATCGCCGATTACTTCGTCTACCGGAAGCGGCACCTGAAGCTGGCCGCGCTCTACCACGCGCGCGGGGAATACGCCTTCACCGGAGGCTACAGCGTCGTGGCGCTGGCCGCGCTGGCGTTGGCCGTGCTGCCGAACCTGCCCGGCTTCCTCATGACGATCGGCGTCCTGCATTGGCACGCGCCGTTCCTGCTCTCCCTTTACCACTACGCCTGGTTCGTCGGCTTCGGCCTGGCGTTCGTCCTCTACCTCATCCTCCGCCTCCCCTTCAAAAATGCATAAGAACATGCCCGTCCTCCCTCCCTTCAACCATCAGCCCGCTCCCTACACCGGCCCCTCCGCGGAGGAGGTCCTGGCGCTGCGGAAGCAGTATCTAAGCCCCGCGCTCTTCCACCTCTACAAGAAGCCGCTCATGATCGTGGAAGGGAAGGGGCAGTATCTCTATGACGAGACGGGCCGCCGCTATCTGGACGCCTTCGCCGGCATCGTCACCGTGAGCTGCGGCCACTGCCACCCGCACATCGTGGCGGCGGGCAACCGCCAGAACGAGCTGCTCCAGCACGCCACCACCATCTACCTGCATCCGAACATCGCCGAATACGGCAAGGCCCTGGCCGACAAGATGCCGGGCGACTTGAAGGTGGTCTACTTCGTCAACTCCGGCTCGGAGGCCAACGACCTGGCCATCCTCATGGCCCGCGCCTACACCGGGAATTACGACGTGGTGGCCCTGCGCAACGCCTACCACGGCGGCAACGCCTCCGGCATGGCCCTGACGGCCCATTCCACCTGGAAGTTCAACGTGCCCCAGCCCTTCGGCGTCCACCACGCCCTGGCGCCCGATCCCTACCGCGGCCCGTGGGGCCACGATGACGCGGAAGCGGGCAAGAAATACGGACGCGACGTGAAGAGCGTCATCGACTACGCCACCTCCGGCAAGGTCGCGGCCTTCATCGCGGAGTCGATCCAGGGCGTCGGCGGCGCCGTCGTCTTCCCGGACGGCTACTTGAAGGAAGCCTACGGCCACGTCCGCGCGGCGGGCGGCGTTTGCATCGCGGACGAGGTGCAGGCGGGCTTTGGCCGCACCGGCACCCACTTCTGGGGCTTCGAGACGCAGGGCGTCGTCCCGGACATCGTGACGATGGCCAAGGGCATCGGCAACGGCGTGCCGCTGGCCGCCGTGGTCACCACGCCGCAAATCGCCCAGGCGATGACCAGCCGCATCCACTTCAACACCTTCGGCGGCAACCCCGTGGTCTGCGCCCAGGGGAAGGCCGTGCTGGAGGTCATCGAGAAGGAGAAGCTCCAGGACAACGCGCTGAAGATCGGCGCGACCCTCGACGCGGGCCTGCGCAAGCTCCAGCAGAAGCACTCCCTCATCGGCGAGGTGCGGGGCAAGGGCCTCATGATCGGCGTGGAGCTGGTGAAGGACCGCGCGACGAAGGACCCGGCCAAGGAAGAAACCCTCCAGGTCTACGAGAAGGCCCGGGAGCTGGGCCTCCTCATCGGCAAGGGCGGCTTCTTCGGCAACGTCCTGCGGGTGAAGCCCCCCATGTGCCTGACGGAGGCCGACGCCGCTTTCCTCCTGGAAGTCCTCGACGAGTCGTTCGCGAGCGCCTAGCCCTCCTGGGGTGAAGCTCCACCGCGGCCTGATCGCCCTGCTGGCCTTTTTGGCCATGCTGGGGCCGTTCTCCATCGACACGTACCTGCCGTCGTTCCCGGCCATGGGCCGGTATTTCGGCGTGGGTCCGGCGGCGATCCAGCAGACGCTCACCGTTTTCCTCCTGGCGATGGCGGTGATGACCCTCTTCCACGGGACCCTCTCCGACGCTTGGGGAAGGCGGCCCATTATTTTGGCGGGGCTCTCCGTCTACGCGCTGGCCTCGGTCGGCGCGGCTCTGGCGCCGCGGGTCGGCGTCCTCGTCTTCTTCCGGCTGGTTCAGGGGCTTTCCGTCGGCGTCGGCATCGTCGTGGGCCGGGCGATGATCCGGGACCGCCTTTCCGGCCCGGAGGCGCAGAAGGCGATGTCGACGGTCACCGCCGTCTTCGGCCTGGCGCCGCTGATCGCGCCGCTTTTGGGCGGATGGCTGGAGGTGGCCCTGGGATGGCGCTCCGTCTTCGTCTTCATGGGGCTCTACGGGGCGCTCCTGCTAACGGCCTGCGGGCGGAGTCTTAAGGAGACGCTGGTGCCGGAGGCCCGCGTGCCGTTGCGGCTGCGGGCCACGCTGCGCGCCTACGGACGGGTGGCGGCGGATCGGCGCTTCCTGAGCCAGTGCCTGGGCATGACGCTGGCCTCCTCCATGCTTTTCCTTTATGTCAGCGCGGCGCCGGTCTTCCTCATGCAGCTCTTGCACCTGCCGCCGACGGCCTTCGCCTGGCTCTTCACGCCGCTCATTACCGGGATGACGCTGGGGGCGATCGTCTCCGGCAAGCTGGCCCACCGCTGGCCGCCCAAGCGGACGATCTGGACCGGCTACGGGATCATGGGCGGCGCCGTGGCGGTGAACGTGGCCTATAACGCCCTGGCCGCGCCGGCGGTTCCCTGGGCCGTGCTGCCGATCATGGTCTACACCTTCGGCATGGCGTTGGCCTCTCCCGCCATGACGATTCTGACGCTCGACCTTTTTCCGGCCAACCGGGGCCTGACCGCCTCCCTCCAGGCAGCCATCCAGCTGGGGACTTTCTCCCTCATCGCGGGCGTGGTGGCGCCCCTTATCTTCCACAGCGGCCTGCTGCTGGCCGTGGGAGCCGCCGCCGGATGGCTGGCGGGGTTGCTTTGTTGGAAATGGGGAGCGGGCGGCCCCGACTCGGCCGGGGAGCCGAAGCCGCCCGGCGAAGTTACTTTTTGAAGCTGGCCTTGTCGTCCGCCTCGAGCATGTCGAAGAGGGTGCTCTTGGCCGGATCGATGCCCAGGGGCTCGCAGGCGCCGACGAACCATTCCTTCTTCTCCGGGTTCTCGTACGGCTTGGCGGCTTCCATCGAGTCGGACCAGGCCTTGATCTCCTCCGCCGTGCGGGGCGTGCCGCTCTTTTCGAGCCAGGCGGCGAGGTCGGCGTCGCTGGCGCCGGTTTCCAGGAGCTTCTTCACGTCGGCGTCCTTCACGCCCTTGAATTCGAAGAGTACCTGGTCCAGGGGACAGGCGAAGTGATACTCGCCCACCTTGCCCTGGAGGTCGGCGCGGCCCTTGTCGGCCATGCGGGAGAGGAGGGCGTAGCCGCCCGTGCGGACGCGGGGGCTGGTGGGGGCTTCTTTGGTCAGGTCTTTGATTTGGCTCATAGGCCGTCAATTTACGCTGGGAAAGGGCGCTGTCCAGCGAGGCTTTCGCAAGTAATTTGCGATTATAATTGCAAATAAATTGCATTTTAGACACCCTCAGCGCTTTGTATGCAGCGCAATTCCACGCACCCCCAGCGCAAGGCTGGGGAAGCCGTTTTGGCCGCCCCGGCTAGCGTCAACTCCGTGAATTCCGAATATTTCAACATTCCGGACGACGAGGCCCCGGCCGCCGATCAGGCCGCCGAAGGCGCTGTCTCCGAAGCCGCCGAGGGCGAGGAAGCCCAGCAGGGCGGCCGCCTGAACGGCCTTACTTTCGTTTATTCCCGCAAGGTCGGGCATTTCAAGAAACCGCCGGAGGCCTGGGGCAAGTTCCGGAGCATGTAACCGTTTTCCCCGCGTAAGCGGGCGCTGCGGCGGGTCATCCCCAAAAGGGAAGCCCGCCGTTTTTCGTCATTTGCCCTTTCATCCATGAAACTTTTGCAAAGCTTCCGTTCCCTGATGCGGCTGGCGGGCCCCCACCGGGGCAAGCTGGTCGTCTCGGCCGTCTGCGGCGTGCTGGCGGGGTGGATCGGCATGATTCCCTTCGCACTGGTGGCCGCGATTGGGCAGGCCTTCCTGCGGCATGACGCGGAACGCCGCCATATTCTGGCGTTGACCGGCTGGGCGGTGGGGGCGCTCCTGGCCCGCTACGCTTTCCTGGCCGCCGGCAAGCTGCTTTCCCACCTGGCGGCTTACCGCACGATGTATGACCTGCAGCTGGCGCTGGCCAAGAAGATCGGCGCTCTGCCGCTGGGGGCGGTGATGGAGCGGGGCTCCTCCACGCTGAAGAAGACGGTGCTCCAGGATACCGACGTGGCCCACACGCTCCTGGGCCATTACCTGTCTGACTTCCTGGTCGGCCTCACCGTTCCGGCAGCCACCCTGGCCGTCTTTTTTTGGGTCGATTGGCGGCTGGCGCTGGCGGCGGCGGCGGTATTGCCGTGCCTCTACCTGGCCTACCGCGCCTCCTTCCGCAATTACGAAAAGGAGCTGGAAGCCTATTTCCGCGCCGACGAGAGGATGCAGTCCGGATTGGTGGAGTACGTCTCCGGCATCATGGCCATTAAGACCTACAACCGGGACCTCTCCCGCTTTCTGCGGGAGGCGGTCTGGGGTCAGGTGGAGCAGTCGGTCCTCTGGGCGGAGCGGACGCTCAAGCCCTGGTCGGCCTTCAACGTCTTGCCCGACCTGAGCCTCCTCTTTATCCTGCCGGTCGGCCTTTGGCTGGTGGTGGAGCACCGGGTGGGATTCGACGTCCTCCTTTTCTTCCTCCTGCTGGGGGTCGGCTATTTGCAGCCGCTGGTCCGGCTCTCCATTCAGATCGGCCTGCTCAATTACGCGGGCAAGAGCCTGGAGCGGATCGAGTCGATCCTCAACGCCCCGGCGCTGACGGCGGCAGGCCCCGTTCTTTCTCCGGAAGGAAACGCCCTGGTGCTCGACCGCGTCTCCTTTTCCCACCACGGAGCGGAGGCCGCCGCTTTGGAGGAAGTCAGCCTCACGATCCCGGAGGGTACCACCTGCGCGATCGTCGGCCCCTCCGGCGCGGGCAAGTCGACCCTGGCGCAGCTCATCGGCCGGTTCTGGGACGTGGAGAGCGGCGCGATCACGATCGGCGGCGCAGACCTGCGCCAGGTGGAAGAGGAGGAGCTGTACCGCCGCGTCTCCTTCGTTTTCCAGGACGTCTTCCTGTTCCGGGGGACGGTGGCCGACAATCTCCGCCTGGCCAAGCCGGAGGCGAGCGATGCCGAGATCGTCGCCGCGGCGAAGATGGCGCGCGCGCACGAATTCATCATGGCGATGCCCCGGGGCTACGAAAGCCAGGTGGGGGAGAAGGGCGGCTTTCTCAGCGGCGGGCAGAAGCAGCGGCTCTCCATCGCCCGTGCCATCTTGCGAAACGCGCCTCTCCTCATCCTGGACGAGGCGACGGCCTACGCCGACCCCGTGAACGAAGCGGAAATCCAAAAGGGGTTGCGGGCCCTGATGAAGGGGCGAACGGTCGTCATGATCGCCCATCGCCTCTCCACCGTCGTCGGCGCGGACCAGATCGCGGTCCTGAACCGGGGCAGGCTGGTCGCGGCCGCCCCGCATGAGGCGCTCCTGCGGGAATGCCCCCTCTACGCCTCCCTCTGGCGCGACTACAGCGAGGCCGCTCACTGGCACTTCGACGAGCATTCCCAACCAAGCCTGGCCCGATGATCGGACGCCTTCTCCAATTCGGAAAGGGGGCGGGTCCCAGCTTGCCCCGATATGAAAAGGCCCTCGGCGGCCAGCGCGGCGCGCTTTTTCTCCGCCTGGCGGAGAGCCTGCTGTTGGCCGCCGTCTACCTGCTGCTCTATCCCACGCTCCGCCGCCTTTTTGCGGGGACCCTTAGCGAGGCCTACATCGTCAAGGTCACCGTGGCGATGGCCGCCTGCCATGCGCTGCGGATGGCGCTCTTCCACCGCTCGGCGGTCGTCATCTACACGGCCAGCTACGCCCGGATCGGCGCGCTCCGGCTCCGCATCGCGGAGCATCTGCGGGCGTTGCCGCTGGGCGCCTTCCAGGCCGACCGCCTGGCCCATGTGAAGAGCGTTCTCACTGAAGACCTCCAGCTCGTCGGCCAGATGGCGGGAAGCCTGGTAGGCTTCTTCATCTCGGCGGTGGGCCTGCCGTTCTTCCTGGCGGCCGGCCTGGCCTTTCTCAACGTGAAGCTGGCCGCGGCGCTCGTCGCGGGCCTTCTTCTGTGCCTGCCGGTTTACCGGTGGATGCACCGTTTCATGGCCCGGCACAGCCGCCTGCACTTCCAGAACATCTCCCAGTCGAGCGCCCGGCTGCTGGAATACGTCATGGGCATCAAGGTCCTCAAGTCCTACGGCCTTACCGGCAAGCGATTCATTCAGCTGGAAACCTCCCTGGCGGGGACCCGGGACTCGGTTCTGGCCCTGGAGCTGGGGGCGATCTCCTTCCTGGTCGTCCTGACGCTGCTGGTCGAGTTCGGCTTTCCTCTCCTTCTCGTCTGCGGGACCTATGCGGTGCTCGGCGGGACGGTCGACGTGCCGACCTTCCTCTTCGCCCTGATCCTCTCCGTCCGCTTTTACGCGCCGATTCAGGAGGCCTTCGCCCTCTCGACCGAGTTCCAATACCTCAACGCCGCCCTGGACCGCGTGGACGGGGTGCTCTCCCTGCCCCGCCAGGAGGTCCCCGAGCGGGCAGAGCGTCCCCGCGCCTTCGACATCGAGTTCCAGAACGTCTCCTTCCGCTACGAAGAGGGCGGCGCGCCCGTCCTCCAGGACGTCTCTCTCCGTATTCCGGAGGGGAGCATGACGGCGCTCGTCGGCCCTTCCGGCGCGGGGAAGACCACGGTCAGCAACCTCGCTGCCCGCTTCTGGGACCCCGATCAGGGGCGCGTCCTCATCGGCGGCGTGGACCTGCGCCGGATGGAGGCGGATGAACTCCTGGGAGACATCGCGATCGTTTTCCAGGACGTGGTCCTCTTCCACGACACGGTGCGGGAGAACATCCGCATGGGCCGTCCGCAGGCCAGCGACGCGGAGGTGGAGGAAGCCGCCCGCCGCGCTCAGTGCCATGACTTCATCCTGCGCCTGCCCCGGGGCTATGAGACCCTCATCGGGGAGGGGGGCGGCCGTCTTTCCGGCGGGGAGAAGCAGCGGCTCTCCATCGCCCGCGCGCTCCTCAAAGACGCCCCCATCGTGCTCCTGGACGAGGCGACAGCCTCCATCGATCCCTCCGCCGAGAAGGACATCCAGAAGGCCTTCGCCGCCCTTTCCGAGAACAAGACCCTAGTCGTCATCGCCCACAAGCTGGCGACCGTCACCCATGCCGACCAGATCGTCGTGCTGGAAGAGGGCCGCATCGTCCAGCGCGGCACCCATGCCGAGCTGCTGGTCTCCGGCGGCCTTTACAAGACGATGTGGGAGAGCCAGGCGGCCGCCGCCTCCTGGCACATTTGATTTGGAGACACCCATGCAGACCAACACCCTGGAAAAACCCGCCAATCCCTCGCTTCCCGTCCGCGTCCCGCCCCGCCTGGGCCCGGAGATGAAGGCCCTCTTGGACAGCACCGATACCCTCTTCCGCGCCGCCGCGCTGCATAATGGCCCCGTTCACCTCATCACCCCGGGCGCGTTGGAGCGGAACGTCGCGCAGATGCGGGAGGCCTTCGAGAGCCTGGGCCTCGACCATCAGATCTACTTCGCCCACAAGGCGTGCAAGTCGTCGGCCCTGGCCAAGCAGGCGCGGAAAAGCGGCATCGGCATCGACGTCGCCTCCCGCAACGAGCTTGTCGCCGCCCTGGGGGCCGGCTTCACCGGGGAGCGGATCATCTGCACCGGGCCAAAGAACCGGGAATTCCTTCGCCTGGCCCTCATGCAGGGCTGCCTTATCTCCTGCGACTCGGAGGACGAGCTGGAGAAGTTGGCCGAGCTTTTGGAAGAGCACCCGGAGATCGCGTCCGCCCAGATTCTCCTGCGCATCAGCAACATCCGCTCCCGCGACCGCAGCGCCATTGCCGCCGCCTCCCGCTTCGGCATTCCGCAGGAGAGCCTGCCGCGGATCTTCGAGTGGCTGCCCACCGTGCCCCGCCTCGTCCTCAAGGGCTTCCACAACCACAATGACGAGCGGAATCGGGACGCCAAGGCGGGCTTCATCGACAACCTTCTTTCCCTGATGGAGCAGGCTTACGCGGCGGGCTTCGCGCCGACGATCGTCGATATCGGCGGCGGCCTGCGCAGCATCCGCGTGGCCAACGCCCAGGACTGGTCCGACTTCATCGACCAGCTTGCCCAGGGCCTCCTGGACAAAACCGGGACCGGCACGTGGAGAAACTTCGGCCTCGGCATGTCGATCAGCGAAAAGGGGGCCATCGCCGGCCGTGAGCGGGTACAGGGCAAATACGCCTCCGACGAGGAGTTCCAGGACGTCCTAACCACCGTGCTGCAGAACGACGCCTTCCGGGGCCGCCCCCTGGCGGAGATTTTCGCGGAGAACATGTTCTCCATCGCGGTCGAGCCGGGCTTCGCCCTCCTCCAGCAATGCGGGCTCACCCTCCTTCGCGTCGTGGGGGTCAAGGAGGCTGCCGACGGCACGCCGCTGGTCCTGGTCGACGGTAATATCTACAGCCTCTCCCAGGGCGTGACCGAGATCCTCTACGACCCCTACCTGATTCCCCGGCAGAAGGAAGGGCAGGCCCGCCCCTTTGCCGCCAACGTCATCGGCAACATGTGCCGGGAAGAGGACGTCATCACCAAGCGCCGCATCGTTTTCGACCAGGTGCCGCGGGAAGGGGATCTGCTTTGCTTCACGAATACCGCGGCTTACAATTCGGACTTTGAGGACTCCAACCCTCACCAGCATCCGATGGGACGCCGCTTCGTCGCCCAGGAGCGGGGCGGGGAGTGGTCCCTCCTGTCCGAGGAAGCCTACAGCCCCTACGCCGCCTAACCAGAAACCAGACCTATGATCATCGAGAAAATCCAAGACGCCATCGGCCGGACGCCGATCATGAAACTCGACCCGGCCAAAACCGGGCTGAAGAACATCGACCTTTACGCGAAGCTCGACCTGCTCAATCCCTTCGGCTCCCTCAAGGACCGCATCGCCCAGGGCATGCTGGAGCCGCACATGGCAGAGCTTTTGGCCAAGAAGAAGACCGTCATCGAGGGGTCTAGCGGCAACACCGCCAAGTCCCTGGCCGCCATCTGCGCGGTCAACGGCCTGGACTTTCGCGTCTATACCAACCGCATCAAGCTGCCGGAAATCCGCATGATCCTGCAGCTCCTGGGCGCGCAGATCGAGGAGCTGCCCTCCCTCTCCGACTGCCCGGACCCGATGGACAACAACAGCTTCTTCGCCGTGGCCGACGGCGTGGCCAAGGCGGAGCCGGAGAAATACCTCTACACCGACCAGATATTCAACCCCCTCAACCTCCAGTCCCATTACGCCACCACGGCCAAGGAGATTCACGAGGACATCGGCGAGTTTCACTACTACATCAACTTCCTGGGCACCTGCGGCTCCAGCATGGGCGTCATCAAATACGCCAAGGAGAACTTCAAGGAGAAGACGGCGTGCTGGGGCGTCGTCGCCTCTCCCGGCCACCACGTGCCGGGCGGCCGCAACATGAACGAGCTGTGGGAGACCAGCTTCTTCGACAAGGACGTCTTCGACGAATTCATCCACGGCACCGCGCGGGACTCCGTGGAGGGGATCATCTCCCTCTGCCGCAACTTCGGCATCCTGGCGGGGCCTACCTCCGGCCTCCAATACCATGTCGGCCTCAAGCGCCTTCAGGAAGAGGACGCCAAGCTGGAGGGCACCGGCGTGAGGAAGAAGGCCGCCTTCATCATCTGCGACCGGGTCGAGCCCTACATGACCTACATCAAGAAATACTATCCCGAGCTATTCACCACCGCCACGTCGACGCGCCCCCGCGTCGACGCCCTGTCCGCGGCGGATGTGGAGGCGGCGCCCGCCCTGGAGGCGGAGGCGCTGTCCCAGTTCCTTGGGGATGGAAACCCCCTGGTCATCGACGTGCGCGGCAACTTTGCCTACAACATGGGCCACCTGCCCGGCGCGGTGAACATCCTGGACGAGCTCTTCGGCCAGATGATCGAAGAGGGGCCGATCTCCGACAAGAGCCGGAAGATTCTGGTTGCCTGCGGCATCGGCAACATTTCCCGGAAATACGCCGCCTTCCTGCGCACGCAGGGTTATGACGCCTATTCCCTCAAGGGCGGCATCAACGGCTGCAAGAAGGCGGGCGTCACGCTGGCTTCCGGCATGGCCAAGCCGGAGACGGGCGGCGCCCACACCGTGGCCAACCAGGCCCGGGAAAAGGGCTACGTCAGCCTCAGCGGCCTGAAGCAGCGCGCGGAGAGCGGCGTATGAGCACCTTCATCGACACCGCGGACAACTACCAATACATGTTCCGCCCGCTCAGCCACATGCGGCGGGAGAAGTTCAAGCGCATCGTCGCCCGCGTGGGCGGCGGCGACGTCCTGGACCTGGGCTGCGGACAGGCCGGACATTACTGGGCCATGGGCTACGCCCACAAGGCGGACAGCCTCTCCTTCTACGACATCGTGCCGGAGAACATCGCCGAGCAGCAGGCCAGCATCGAGACCCTCTCTCCCGACTTCCTGGCCGAAAGTTTCGGAGAGACCCTTGGCTTCCTCGGCGCGGAGGGGATCATCCCCCAGCCCGTCGATCCCCAGTCGATCGCGGAGAACATCGTGGGCAAGACCGTCGACGTGCGGGTTTTCAACTTCATTCACGACAAGGCCGACCGTCAGTTCGACTTCGTCATGGCGATGGAGTCGATCGAGATCGCCGACACCTACGCGGAGTTCGTCTCCTCCCTGCGGACGGCCAAGTCCCTCCTAAAGCCGGGCGGGCTCTTTCTGGGCGTCATCCTGCCCTATGACGTGCTGCTGCCCACCACCCAGGAGCAGATCAGCATCAAGCGGGAAGGCATCCTAAACCCCCGTGTCGAAGAGACGCGCCAGGCCTTCTCCGACGCGGGCTGGAACCTGGAGGCCCTGGAAACCTACAAGACCCTGCAGGCCAATTACGACGAGGCGATTTGCTTCTACGCCCGCCACGCCTAAACAAGGAAAACGGATCATGACCATGGTTGAACAGTTCGTCGCCGATTGCGTCGCCGCCCTAGACAAAGCCGATCCGCCCGCCGAGATCGAGAAGCTCCTCCAGCGCTTCATGGCCGACGCGGAGGCCCTTAAGGCCGCCCTGCCGCCGATCGACGTGGAAGACTACCTCCTGCACCAGTCCCCGCTCCTGAGCATCTACCACATCCGGTTCGAGCCGGGCGTCGGCTATCCGGCGCACAACCACGGCATGCCGGTCGTCTCCGGCATCTACGAGGGCGTGGAGACCAACCGCATCTATCGTGAGAGAGAGGACGGGAAGATCGAGTTCCTCAAGGAGGTCGAGTTCACCCATCCGCATACCTTCATCATGCGGGATGGAGTCCATGCGGCCTCCAACCGCGGCACCATTCCCTCCCTGGGCTTCCATATCCACGTCGGCGACTTCTACGGAGCGCCCCACTACCTGTGGGATGAGAAGACCGGGGAAAAGTTCCCTTACAGCGACAAGAAATTCGTCGAGCTGGCGACCTATCCCCCCGGCTATCCGGTGCCGCAGGTCTGATGCAGGAAGCCTGCGACTTCGACTACATCTACGCCCCGCTGACTCCCTACCGGGCGGAGATCCTCCGCTTTGTGGAGCGCCATGTGCCGGAGGGGGCCTCCGTCCTCGACTTGGGGTGCGGCGCGGTCGGCTTCTATTGGGCGCTGGGCTATCTGCGAAAGGCGGCGGCCCTCCGCTTCGCGGACCGGAACGAGGCGGTCCTGGCCGGGCTGGCCGCCCGCCTGGACCAGCTGACTCCGGCCATGCTGGAGCGCGATTTTGCCGACGTGCCACCCTCCGGCCTATCCCGGGAGACATGGCTGGAAAAGCTCCATGCCGTCGCGGACGTGGCCCAGATCGACGCCCTGGAAGCGGGGGAGGGAACCTATGGCGCTCTCCTGGCCGTCGAGCTTCTGGAGTGCGCCCAGGATGAGGAGGAACTGCGGCGCATCGCTTCCTTCTGCGCCGCCCGTCTGGTTCCGGGAGGGCGCCTGATCGGCTGCACGCTGGATTACGTGGCGTGGACGCCCTCCCTGGAGGCGCTGGCCCGGGAGCGCCTGGCCGGCCGGGTCCGGATTGAGGAAAAGACGCTGCGGCAGGCGATAGAGGACGCGGGCTTAAAGGTGGCGGATTGGTCCGTTTTCTCCACCGGGATGGAGAACCATCCCCGCGCCTATTTCTTCTGCGCGGAAAAACCGGCCTGATCCCGGATCGCCGCGGCCGTTTCCGCAACGCTGGCCAAGAGGGCTTCGGCGTCCGCCTGCGTCGTGGGGCGGCCGAAGCTGACCCGCAGGCATTCGTGGGCGAAGAATTCCATCCGCATGGCAGCCATCACGTGGGAGATCTCTTCCCCGCCCGTGCTGCAGGCGGAGCCGCGTGCCACGGCGATTTCGGGAAGCGCCGCCATCAAGTCGGCCATCGGCACGCCGGGGATCTGGAAGTGGCTGACGTGGGACAGACGGGGGGAAGGCTCCCCGTTCACGCGCAGATCGGGAAAGGAGGCGCGGAGGCCTTCTTCAAAGCGGTTCCGGATGTCCTGAAGGCGGCGGGCCTCCTCCGTCATCCCGGCTAGGGCCGCATCGACCGCCGCGCCCAAACCGACGGTGAGGGGGACCGCCACCGTGCCGGAGCGGAGCCCATCCTGCTGGCCGCCGCCATGGATCTGGACACCCAGGCGGGATCGGAGGCCCGGTCCCACGTAGAGGGCGCCGATGCCCTTGGGCCCGTAAAGCTTGTGGGCGGAAAGGGAGAGAAAATCAGGGACGGTTTCCAGGGGGATCTTGCCTGCGGCCTGGGTGGCGTCCGTGTGGAAGAGGATGCCGCGCTCCCGGCAGAGCCGGGCGGCGGCCTCGACGGGCTGGATCACGCCGGTCTCGTTGTTCGCCCACATGACGCTGGCAAGGAGGACGTCCTCGCCGAGTCGGGAAGTGAAAGCGTCGACGTCCAGCGCTCCGTCGTTGTTGACCGGCAGCTCATCCACGGTGAAGCCGCGCCCCCGCAGGAAGCGCGCGGTCTCTAAGACGCTGGGGTGTTCGATGGCGGAAACCAGGATGCGGGTGCGGCCCGCCGGGGCCAGGTCGGCTAGGCCCTTGAGAACCAGGTTGTTGGCCTCCGTGGCGCCGGAGGTAAAGGTCCACTCCCCCCGGGCGCCCGGGAGCAGGCGGGCCAGCTTGGCACGGGCCTCTTCCACCGCCTCCTTGGCGTCCAGGCCGTAGATGTGCGCGTCAGCGTGGGGGTTTCCGAAGCGGCCCTCCCAGTAGGGGCGCATGGCGTCGAGGACGCGGGGATCGGGAGGCGTGGTGGCCAGGTAGTCGAAATACACGGCGGCGCGGGAATTAGGCGGTGATCTTGGCGCGAACGAAATCGACGTGCTGCCTCAGGGAGTAGAACTGGTCGGCAAAGGAGGCGGGCAGCCGTAGCTGGTTGACCGCCTGTTCGATCTCTTCCAGCCGCTTGAGGAGCGGCGCGCGGTCGCCTTCGGGATGGGTGAAGAGGTCCTTTTCCAGCGCCAGCAGGGCGCGATACCACCGCAGGAGCCGCCCGCGCATCCGCCACCGGTAGGCGACTGGCAGCAGCCGCAGCGTGGGCAGGATGACGACGATGGCCGGGATGATCACCACCAGGATGCGGCTGACCACGCTGGCCAGCCAGAAAGGGAGGTGGTGGTAGAGGAAGCTCTTCCCGGATCGGTAATAGCGCAGCGCGTCGTCGCTCAGGCGGAAGCCGTGTTCCATCGGCGCGGGGAATTCGCCTTTCTTTTGGAACAGGGAGGGGCGCCCGTGGATTTCCTGGGCCGCGCCGAGGATCAGGTCGGACAGGGCGGGATGGAGCTTTTTCCGCGCGACGAGCTCGATGGTCGGCCCCACCAGGTAAACGTCCCGGGGCGGGACGTCCTTGGCCAGGTCGATCGCGCCCTCGGGCATCTTAAGCGTGCTCAGCCAGTTGAAGCGGCGGGCGTAGGCTTCCTGCTGGGAAAAGCTTAAGAGATGGACGCCGGGCGCGGTGAGCAGCCCGCGAAGGATGGCGATGGAGGCGTCCTCCCCCATGAGAAAGACGGCGTCCACCTGGCCGTTCAAGAGCGCCTGGGAGGAGCGCTGCGGGTCCCAATCCAGGAGTGTGGTGGCCCCGTCCGGACGGATGCCGTTGGCCTCCAGAAGGGTGAGGGCGATCTGCCGCGTGCCGCTGCCCTGGCTGCCGATGACGACGCGCTTCCCGGCCAGAGCGGCCAGGGTGTCGACCGCCGTCGTGCCGCGGTAGAAGACGAGGAGGGGCTGGTAGGAGACGCTGCCCAGGGACATGAGATTGGGATATTCCTCCGACGTGACGCCGTCCTGGACGAAGCCGATGTCGACCTTGGCGGAGGGATCGTTCAGCCGTTGCAGGTTTTCCAAGGAGCCGTGGGAGGAAAGGACGCGGAGCGTCACGCCTTGGCGTTTGAGGATCGCGGCGTATTTCTGCGCGGTCGTGTAAAAAATGCTCCCCTCCGGACCGGCGGTGATCGTGAGGTGGGTGGGAGGCGCGGAGTGGATGAAGAAGAAGACGGCGGCGACGATGACCAGCGCGATGAAGCAAGCCGCTCCGATGGCGCCTTGATGGCTGATGCCGAAGGTTTCTTCCAATCGGGAGAGGGGAGCGTTGAGTTTGGAGGGGGCTTCCGGGGGATTCATAAGCGACTTACTGACACTGTTGTGACACTAACGCCGTAAGGCGTTGATAGAAAGGGGAGCGGGTGAAGGGAATCGAACCCTCGTGTGCAGCTTGGAAGGCTGCCGTTCTACCATTGAACTACACCCGCGGGAAAATTGAAAATTGGGCCCTAAAGGATTCGAACCTTTGACCTTCTGATCCGTAGTCAGACGCTCTAATCCGCTGAGCTAAGGGCCCGTGAAGGAAAAGCAAGAGTGCCGAAATCGCCGAATTTGGCAAGCCCCTAAAAGATTCCCCGGTCGACCTGGATCTGGTCGCCCGCCTGGAGGGCGATGTCCAGGGTGGGATTCTTGAGGGCCTCGACGGCGTTGAAGCGGATAAGGGCGCCGTTGCGCAGGATTTTGACCTTTCGCTTGTTGGCGTAGTCGGTGAAGCCGCCGCAGGCGGTGATGGCGCGCAGGACGCTGAGGTCGTTGGTGAAGGGGATGCGCTGGGGCTGGCGGACCTCCCCGCTCACGTTCACGTAGCGCAGCTGGGGGACGATGGTGATGTTGGGGGTGGAGTAAATTTTCTTTTCCCGGTAGGCCGTCTCGATGTCTTCCTTGAGCTGGGAGGTGGTGCGGCCCGCGGCCTGAAACTTGCCCGCGTAGGGCATGGAGATGTCGCCCTCGTCGCCGATCTTCACCTCGTAGATGCCGGCGTCGTCCGAGGGGACGCCGGAGAGGCGAATGGTCAGGACGTCGCCGACGCGCAGGAGGTCGGTTTCCGGCGCGGCGGCCGGGGTCTGGGCCGTTCCTTCCGGGGTGACGGCGGGGGAGGGCTGGTAGGCGGCGGTGCCGGTGTTGGCGCCGGTGGAGGAGAAGCCGCCGCCGCAGGCGGCGACGAGGAGGCAGGCGGCCAGGAGCAGGAGGAGGCGGTTCATCGGAAAAGGGGAGGGTTTTAGAAATCCTCGGTGCGGACGGGCGTGGGGGCGTGGATGCCGTTGCCGTTGGCGGAGGGGCCGCCCTTGCCCTTCTTGTCGTCACGCCGTGCCTGCTTCTTTTTTCCTTCGGTCGGCTTGCCGTAGTAGTCGGCGTAGGCGCCGTAGTGGTAGTAGCCCTCGTCGGCGTGGCGGGAGACGGCGTTGAGGACGACGCCGATGAGGTTTCCCTGCACCTCGGTGATGGTGTGCTTGGCACGCAGGGAGATGTCCTTGGGGTAGCGGCGGTGCTGGATGACGAGGACGGTCTTGTCGACCTCGTGGCAGATGATGGAGGCGTCGCTCACGCCCAGGGCGGGCGGGGAGTCGATGAGGACGACTTGATACAGGCTCTTCAGCTCGTCGAGCATCCGGCGCAGGGCTTGGTTGCTGAAGCGGTTTTTGGCCTCCGCGGGATTGGAGCCGGCCAGGACGACGTGGAGGTTCGGGATGGGGGTGGAGAAGAGGTAGGGAGCCACGGGGCCGTCCTGTTCCAGGAAGTCGGAAAGGCCGGGGGCCAGGTCCCATCCCAGGATGCGGTGGAGGGAGGGGCGGCGGAGGTCGGCGTCGACCAGGACGACGGACTTGCCCGCCTGGGCGCAGACGTAGCCGAGGTTGAAGAGGGTGGTCGACTTGCCCTCGCCGGGGCCGCCGCTGAGGATGCTCAAGGCGTTGCCCTGCTGGGGGCCGCTGCCGTTTTGCAGATCGATGCGGGCGCTGAGGATGCGGTAGCTCTCGGCAAAGGGGGAATCGGGCGGCTCCTGGTTGAGCGGGCGGGCGCCGTGGGGGACGAGGGCCAGGACGGGAACGCCCAGGACGCTTTCGACCTCCGCGATGGTCTTCACGCTGGTGTCGAGGTGCTCGATGAAGAAGGCGACGCCCAGGCCCAGGGCGAGGCCGCCGAAGCCGGCCAGGGCCAGGTTGAGGAGGAGGATGGGGCGGACGGGCTTCGGGTTGGGTTCCGCCGGGGAGATGATGAGGGCGGGCTCGCCGGTGACCTGCTTGTCGACGCTCTCCTGTTTGAAGCGGATGTTGAGCTGGTCGAGGATGATTTGCTGGGTTTCCGCGTATTTTACCGCGTCGAGGTAGGGGGCCATCTTGTCGCTTCGCTCTTCCCGGACTTTTTGCCGGAGGGAGTCGACGTCCTTCTTCAGGAGGGCCAACTTTTCCTGGCTGACCTGGAGGTCGATCTGCAGGGCGGTCCTCTTGCCTTCCGCCAGGCTGTTGAGCTGCTCGTTGAGTTTGGCCAGGGCGGCGCGGAGGGACTGGACGCGCGGATGCTCCGGCCCGAAGCCGCTCTTAAGCAGGCTTTGCAGGTTGGATTCCGCCTGGAACTTCTGGTCCTGGAGTTGGGTGATGTTGGTGTCGTCCAGGTTGAGGGAGGGCAGGGTGCTGAGGAGCTGCGCGTCGCTCAGGTTCTTGAGGCTCTCCAGGCGGACGCGGCGGGCCTCGGTGTCCGTGCGCTGCTCGTCGAGCATCTGCTGCTTGCGCTGGAGTTCCTGGTCGGTCAGCTGCATTTCCGCGCTGGTGCCGACGAGGCCGGTGACGTCGATGTCGAGCTTGCGGCGCAGGTCCTCGACGCGTTCTTTGGCCTTGCGGACTTCCTCCTGCTGGGTCTTGACCTGGTCGCTGACGCTTTGCAGGCCGCGGCTGGCGTTCTGCGTTTCGCGTTCGGTGCGGGAGGAGACGTATTGGCGGGCGATCTCGTTGGCGATGCGGGGGGCCTCCTCCATGTCCTCCGTCTGGACGGTGATTTCGATGATGTTGGAGCCGCGCTGGGGGTCGATCTTCAGGTGGTGGCGGCGGAGGAGGTCGTAGACCTCGTCCTTTCGCAGGTCCCGCTCCCCGTGCATGTAGCGTTGGGACCAGACGCGGACCAGGTCGAGCTTGTCGATGATGGGGTAGAGGATTTCCTTCGACTCCAGGGTCTCCTTTTCCGACTCGAAGAAGACGGGGTCGAAGTAGTTGGGATCCCGCTGGTCGAAGACGGGGATGTCCTTCTCGTTTTTCAGCACGCGGATCTGGACGGTGCCGCCGTACTGCTTGTTCATCAGGAAGGCGGAGACGACGTAGCCCGTGCTGAGGGCCAAAAGGAAAAGGGTGAAGATGATCCCGGAGCGGGCGCGGATGACCCGCCAGTAATCGCGGAAAGCCGGTGTCTCGATGAGATCGGATGCGATAGCCATGTCGTGCAGCTTAAGGGCGGTGGGGGCCCTCATGGGAAAGGATAAGGAAAAGGGCCTCGATGGGGAAGGCCATTAGTAGGTGGCCGTCAGGCCCAGGGAGACGACGTTGCGGTCGTAAGCGCGGCCGGGATCGTCCGAATTGACGTGGGTGTAGCTGTAATTGAGGCTGAGGTTCAGATACTTGTTCAGCTCGTAGCTCAGGCCGAAGTCGACGCCCAGGGTGTTTTCCAGAAAGTCTCCGGCCCCGGCGACCAGGGAGGAATTGGCGTCGCTTACGCCCAGGTTGTAGTCCCCCTGGAGGCGGGCGGTGAGGAGGGGGGTGATCATGTAGCGGCCGGTGATGGCAAAGTTGTCGCTCACCTGGCTGTCGTAGTTGTTCACGTCTGTCTGGGAGACGGTGTGGACGTAGTTGAAGCTCAGGGAGCTGCGGGGGCCGATCTGCCAGGTGGCAAAGGCGCTGGCATAGGGATTGAGCGCGCTGCCCAGGGATTGGTAGTCGGCTTCCACGCCGCCGACGCGGGCGCCGAGGAGGATTTCCGGCGAGATGTTGTAATCCAGGCCGACGTAGCCGGTGTAGGACTGCCAGTCGCGCCGGACGGCGGCGGTGGCGCCCGCGGGGACGAAGGAATTGGCGTAGCCGACGTCGGTGTAGGTGCCGCCCGCCACGAGGGTGGTGGTGGAGGTCAGCAGGAAGCGGAAGTCGTTCTGGAGGATGTTTACGTCGCGGTCGTTGTAAAGGGACTGGGTGGGATCGTCGTAGCCGAAGTAGTCGTTGGTGAAGGTGGTGACGGTGCTGAGCTTGGGCATCCACTGGGCGGTGCCCTGCATGGTGAAGGTGTTTTCCACGAAGCTGCCCGCCACGCGGTTTACCGTGGCGCCGCTGGAGATTTCCGGCTGGGTGGTGTTCAGGACGCGGTCGCGGACGTCCAGGTTGAAGCGGTCGGAAAAGGAGTGGTTCACGCGGGCCAGGAAGTCGTGGCTTAGGTCGAAGCTGCTGCCGCTGCGGTCCGGATAATAGGTGGCGCCGAAGGTATAACGGGCGGCCAGGAGCGTGTTCTCCATCGGGTAATTGAAGAGGAAGCTGGGCTGGACGATCGTCTCGAACTGGGAGGTCTTGTTGTTCGGGGTGGTATAGATGTTGTCGTCGTAGGCCTCGCGAACGGTGGCGCTGACGGTGAAGAGGCGCTTGTTGTCGGCGTGGGACATGGGGACGTTGTTCCGCATGTCGTTGGACGCCCCGGCGGCGTAGGAGGGCGGGGGCTGCTGAGACGGGGAGGGGGTGACGGCGGAGGCGTTTTGGTCGGCCGGAGCTGTCAGCGTGTTGTTCCCCAGGCTGCTGGGGGCGTATTGCATGGCCTCCGGGCTTAATTGCTGGGCGTGGACCTCAAAAGAGAGATCCCAGGCGAGAAGGAAAGCGGCGGCGATCGCTATTTTTTTCATTCAGGCCGAAAAGGTCTTAAGCGAAGCAGCTTCTTACGTAATTACCAGAGTAATTCATTTCACGCACCAAAAAAGTAAAATGCAGACAACGAATCAGAATGTGCGACAAAAGTAAACCGAAAGGTTTACTGTGTAAAGGGGGTTACGGCGATTTTTCCGCGACAGGCCACCGGACGTGGTCGGCGAAGAGGAGGTAGTCGCTGCCGTTGGGGGGGAGTGGGAGGGCGGTTTGGAGCGGGAAATCGGGCGGATACCCCTTTTTATTGATTAGGGACTCCCATTCGGCCCATTCGCCGCGCTCGATGTCGAAGAGGTTGGCGGCGTTTCGGCTGACGGGGGTGAAGAGGACGCCGCGGATGGAGGAGACGTAGTCGTGGATCTCCATGAAGTCTTTGCGGGTGGCGGGAAGCCAGAGGGACGGGCGGTTCTGATACCAGGCCACGGCCCAGGGCATGTCGCTGGCGATGGCCTCGTTCGGCTCGAACCAGGGGGCGCTGTAAAGGAGGATGGGGGGGAAATAAGGGGGATAGGCAAAAGCGCCGCGGCCGGAACCGGCCAGGGTGGCCAGGAGGGGAAGCGAGTTGACCGCCAAAAAAAGCCCGATAACCCAGGGGCGGAGGACGCCGGAGACTTGCAGGCGGTCCAGCAGGATGAAGAAGAAGGAGGCGCCGAGCAGAGTCACTAACGGCCAAAGAAGGAAAAGAGTATTGGCTAAGGTGGCCGGTTCCGGCTCCGCCTTCACCAGGGAGGTGCCAAAAGCCAGGCAGAGAAGGCCGACCAGGACGAAGCCGCGCACGATCTGCCCCCGGCGGCGGCGGAAAAGGTAAAGAAGCCCGACGAGGAAGAAGGCCGGGGCGATGCCGGTCCCCAGGAGGCGGTAGAAATTTTCGATATGGTAGCGGAGGCCGTGGGCGGCCTTGTGCAATCCTTCCTGCCAGATGAGGACGCCTGTCTTGAAGCGGTAGGAGCGTTCCAGGGAGGTGCCGGGATAAGACTCCCCGCCGGTGCCCAGGAGCAGCGTGTTGACGCCCACCGGATTGCCGGTGAGGGCGATTTCCCGGAGAGCCCAGGGAGTCAGGAGCACGCCCCAGACGGCCAGCAACAGGGCGGCGGTGCGCCAGCGCGCCCGCAGGCCAAGGAGCGCGGCGGCCAGGAACGGCGGCAGCAGCCACCCGGCGGTGTATTGGCTTAGGACCGCCAGCCCCAGGAAGAAGGCGCCCAGGGCCAGGGAAAGCCAGGGCCAGGATCTTCCTTCTTCCTCCCGCAGCAGTGCCCGGTGCAGGAAGAGGGCGGCGAGGGTGATGAGGAGGAGAGTCAGGCAGACGGGCAGGCCGGAGAGGGAAAAACGCCAATTCAGGTCCCCCGCCAAACAGGCCGCGGCGGCCAAGAGGCCGACCCGCTGGTCAAAGAGGGAGCGCCCCAGCAGGAAGACCGCGACGGCGGTGAGAGCCAGGCAGAATTGGTTGAAGAGATTGACCGCCAGTTCCGGCGTGAAGAAGTGGAAGTTGCTTAGCTTTTCCGGCGGCACGGAAAAGGAGACGCCGCTGACCTTGAACAAGGCGGCCAGGCAGAGGGGGTAGAGGGGCGGATTGGCGGTGTCCGGCAGGCGGGTGAGGTCGACCGCCCGGGAGGAGGCCGTGGCAGGGGAGGTGATGAGGCCGCCCTGGCGCAGGTAGGCGCGGTCCCGCATCTGGGCCAGCGCGGCGGGGCGGACGAAGTAGGTGGTGAAGCCGTGCCCCTGGGCCAGCTGCCGGGCCAGCTGCGCGTCGTCCATCGCCTCCTGGGAGGCGAAGCCGCGGAATTGGAAAAGGTTGAGCCAGCCCGCCAGGACGAAGAAGGCGACGAGGAAGACGATCCAGCGGACCCAGGAGACGCCGCGTCCTTGTTCGAGGTTGTAGATCGTTTCCTGGATCGTCGTCATGGCGTTTTACATTCCTTCCAAGCCGTATTCCTTCAGCTTTCGGTGCAGCGTCCGGCGGCTGATGCCCAGGGCCTCGGCGGCCTCCGTCCGGTTGCCGCGATGCTGGCGGAGAGCCTGGGCGATGTAGCGTTTTTCCATCGCTTCCAAGTTGAGGCCGTCGGCGGAGGGAGCCTCTTCTCCCCTGCGGAGCGGGGTGCCTTGAAAGAGGCGCTCCGGCAGGTCGGCCGGGGTGATGAGGTCGCCCCGCGCCAGGACGACGCCGTGTTCCATCGCCATCCGCAGCTCGCGGACGTTGCCCGGCCAGTCGTAGCGCTGCACGGCCTCCCGCGCCTCCGGGGAAAGGCCGGCGATCCTCTTGCCGTTTTCGGAGGAGAATTCCTTGATGAAGGCGTTGCAGAGGATGGGGATGTCCTCCTTCCGCTGGCGCAGGGACGGCATGCGGAGGCGGACCACGTTGAGGCGGAAGAAGAGGTCCTCGCGGAACTTGCCCGCCGCCACTTCCTGTTCCAGGTCGCGGTTGGTGGCGGTGATGAGGCGGACGTCGACCTCGATCGGCTTGTTGCTGCCGACGCGCTGGACGGTCCGTTCCCCGATCGCGCGCAGGAGCTTTACCTGGGTGGCGCCGTCGATCTCGCCGATCTCGTCCAGGAAGAGGGTGCCGTGGTTGGCCTCCTCGAAGCGGCCGATGCGCCGCTCCACCGCGCCGGTGAAGGCGCCCTTCTCGTGGCCGAAGAGCTCGCTCTCCAAAAGCTGCGGGGAAAGGGCGGCGCAGTGGACGGTGATGAGGGGGTGCCCCTTGCGGCTGCTCAGGCGGTGGAGGGCCTGGGCGGCCAGTTCCTTGCCCGTGCCGCTCTCCCCCTCGATGAGGACGCTGGCGCGGGAATTGGCCACCTGCTTGATCTTTTCCAGCACCTCGCGCAGGGCGGGGGAGTTTCCCAGGATCTTTTCCAGGCCGTATTTCTGGTCCAGCTCCTGGCGCAGCTGGACGTTCTCCGCCTCCACCTTGTTGGAGCGCAGGGCGCGGGTGAGGAGCAGCTCCAGCTTGTCGAGGTGGAGGGGCTTGGTGACGTAGTCGTACGCGCCCCGGCGCATGGCCTGGACCGCCGTGTCGACGGAGCCGTAGGCGGTCATGAGGATGCAGATGGGCGGCTTGGGCAGGCTCTGCGCCTTGGAGAGGAGGTCCATGCCGCTGTCGGTCCCCAGGCGGAGGTCGGTCAGGAGGAGGTCGACAGGCTCGCTTTCCAGCACGTTCCAGGCGGTCTGGATGTCGGAGGCCAGGTAGACCTCGAATTTGTCCTCCAGCGCGCGGCGGAGGCCGTCGCGGGTGTTCTTTTCGTCCTCCACGATGAGGAGGCCGGGCAGGTTGCCGGTGACGCCGGTCATGCCGCGCTTTCTCCCGCGGGCAGAAGGCGGACCCGCTTTTCCGGCAGGGGCAGCAGCAGCCGGACGGTGGTGCCGGCGCCGGGGTGGCTCTCCAGCTCCAAATCCCCCCCGTGCTCCCGCACGATGCGGCGGACGATGAGCAGGCCCAGGCCGCTGCCGGAAGGCTTGGTGGTGAAGTACGGCTCGAAGATCCGCCCGATCTTTTCCGGGGGAATCCCGGCGCCGTTGTCCGCAAAGGTGATCACGAGGTGGGTGTCCGTCCGCTCCGTCGACAGCAGGAGCTTACCCCCGGCGGGCATCGCTTGCAGCGCATTTTTTATCAGGTTGTAGAACGCCTGCTTGAGTTGGTCGCGGTCGACCCAAAGGGGCGGGGCGGCGGCGTCCAGGCGCGTTTCCACGTGCAGCTCCCTGTCCCGGATCTCCGGGCGGAGGAACTCGATCGATTCTTCCAGCAGCGCGTTGACGTTTTCCAGCTGGAGCTGCGGCGTCGTCGGGCGGATGGCGCGGAGAAAGTTGACCAGAATCGTGTCCAGGCGGCTCATTTCCGTGCGGAGGACCTGCCACGACTCGGCGATGTTCTGGTCCTTCTTGAAGACGCCCAGCCGCTTCAGGTCCCGCTCCAGGAGCTGGAGATGGATGTCCAGGGAGTTGAGCGGGTTGCCCAGCTCGTGCGCGACGCCCGCGGCCAGGAGGGTGAGGGCGCCGAGCTTTTCCGACTCGATGGCCTCCTGCGTCTCGGCCCGGGCGCTGGTCAGGTCCCGGAAGATGAGGGCGAAGCCGCCGCGCTCCTGCCCGTCGTCCTCCAGGGGGACCAGGGTCAGATTCAGGTAGCGGCGCTCCGGATAGGAAACTTCGAAGTCCCGGCTGAGGCTGCGCCGCTCGCCCAGGATGGAGGTCCAGTCGACGTCCCGCAGGTAGCGGGTGACCGGCTGGTGCAGGGCGTCCTCCAGGGGGATGCCCAGGAGCCGCTCCACGCCGTCGTTCATGTAGATGATGCGCCCGTCCGGATCGACGACCAGGATGGCCTCCTGGAGGCTGTTGAAGATCGCCTCCAGGAATCCCTTGTCCCGGGCCAGCTGCATCAAATAGTGCTGCAGGTCGCCGGGGCCGACGCGGTCGATCCGGTGGAGGAACTTGTCCAGGAAGCTGCTCTTCTTCACGGGTTCCGGTCCTCCTCTGCCGGGCGGAAGTCGGCCTCCGTCTCGCTCTGTTCGGAGGCGGCGGGCGCCGGTGCCGGCGCGGCCACGGGAACCGGGCGCGGCGCGTTGGCGGGCGTGGCCACGGGCTGGTCGCTGCTTTCCTGCAGGAAGTTTTCGATGCCGGTGGCGATGGCGTCGGCCAGCCGCTGGCGGTAGAGCGGCAGGTCGACGGCGGCGGCTTCCAGCGGGTTGGTCAGGAAGCCTCCTTCCACCAGGACGGAAGGGAGGCTGTTTTCCTTCAGAACGACGAAGCGGGCGCGTTTCAGGCCGCGGTCGGCCTCTGTGTCGCCGGGGTTGAGACGGATGATCTGGCGGTGGATCTCGTAGCCCAGCAGGGTATTCCACATGTCCTGCTCGTTGCCGGGGACGCGCTGGTAGTCGGACATGCGGAGGTAGCCTTCCGAGCTGGTGGAGGCGGCGCCGCGCGGCGTCTCCACGTAGGTTTCCAGGCCGCGCGCGGCGGGATTGGCGGAGTTGAAGTGGATGGCGACGAAGATGAAGTCCTTGTATCGCTCCCCGAAGCGGGCGCGCTCCTCCAGCGGGACGAACTCGTCCCGGCGGCGGGTGAGGACGGTCTGGATGTTGTGCTTGCGCAGGATCGCCTCCAGGCGGAAGGCGGTGTCCAGCGCGTAGTTCTTCTCCATCTTCCCGCGCGTGCTGGTGGCGCCGTTGTCCGTGCCGCCGTGCCCGGCGTCGATGACGACGCCCAGGAACGCCCGGCGGCCGGAGATGCGGTAGGGGCGCAGGGCGGGTTCCAGCAGGTAGCTAAGGTCCAGGCGGGAGAGGAGCCAGTTCCCGTCGCTCTCCACGACGGGGAAGCAAAGGTAGTAGCGGACGCCGTTGAGATAGATGGCGGCGCTGTCCAGCTGGAGCCGCAGGGTCCCTCGCGGCCCTTTCAGGACGCAGACCTTTCCGTCCATCGCTCCCGGAAAGTCGAAGCCGTAAAAGCGGCAGAAGTCGTGCAGGGTGACGTATTCCCGGCGGTTGAGGGAGACGAGGTGCCAGGAATCGTCCGCGGCGCGGGCTTCGGCGGGGGAGAACGCCAGGACCGCCAGGAGAAGAAGGAGCAGCCGCCGCATCATTTGACGGGGCAGGGGACGTTGTCCAAAAGGCGGGTCTTCCCCACCCAGGCGGCGACGCAGAGGCGCCCGCCGGAGAGGGTGACGTAGTCGAGCTTGAGGCCGGGGGCCTTGGCCAGGTGGCGGCGGAGCCACGCTTCCCCGCCGGTCCGCCCGGCGGCGACGCGCAGGAGGAGCGGGATGGCCAGGGCGCGCTGCCGCTCTTCCGGGGAGAGGTAGCGGTTGCGGGAGCTGAGGGCCAGGCCGTCCCGGTCCCGCACGGTTTCTACCGGCACGATGCGGACGGGCAGGTTCAGGTCCCGCGCCATCCGGGTGACGACTTCCAGCTGCTGGGCGTCCTTCCAGCCGAAGCAGGCCAGGTCGGGCTGGACGAGGGTGAAGAGCTTGGTCACCACGGTGGTGACGCCCCGGAAGTGGCCGGGGCGGGAGGCGCCGCAGCGGCCTTCGGAAAGGGCCTCTTCCGTGACCCAGGTGGAATGGCCGGGCGCGTAGAGGTTGCCGGGGGCGAAGACGAGATCGACGCCCAGCTTGCGGCAGAGGGCCAGATCGGCCCGGCGCGGGCGCGGGTAGCGGGTCAGATCTTCCCGGGGGCCGAACTGGGTGGGATTGACGTAGATGGAGACGACGATCTTGCCTTTCTTTCCCGCCTTTTGGCGGGCCACTTCGATCAAACGGGCATGCCCTGCGTGAAGGGCCCCCATCGTGGGCACCAGGGCAATGCGGACGCCGCGCCGCCGCCAGGCCAGGGCGGTGCGCTGCATGAGGGCGGGATCGGAAACGGTTTTCATTTTTCCGGGAGAGGGAAGCTAACGAACCTGAACGCTTCCGCCGAGAGTTTTCCATCGCCCTAATTCGGCCTCCAGGGATGCCTGTTTTTCCCGGGCGGCGGCGTAGGCCCGCGCGGCCTGGGGACGGGGGCGAACGGCGGGTCCATGGAGGGGGCGGAGATTCTTTTGCAGAAGTCCCGAGTTTTGGAGGGCGTAGAGGGCGGCCCCCCGGAGGGAGGCTTCCGGCTCCAGGGAGGGATGGACCGGGCGTCCCAGGACGTCGGCCAGCTGCTGAAGGGCGGCGGGGGAGTGGAGGAGGCCGCCGGAGACGATGTAGGAAAGGCGGCGGCCCGCCGTCTTTTCCACCAGCTCCGCGATGCGGGCCAGGCGCAGGTAGCTGGCCTCCTCCAGCGCGTGAAGGAGGTCGAGGGCGGTCGTGGCCTGCGTCATGCCGAAGAAGGCAGCGGGGATGCCGTCCGGCCAGGTGGGGGCGCGCTCCCCGGCCAGGAAGGGGAGCATTTCCAGGCCCGGCGCGGGGCCGAGGCGGCGCGCGGCTTCCCTTTCGAGCGCGGCGGCGTCCGGCAGCCGCAGGACGCGGAGGGCCCAGGCGCGGAGGTTGCCCGCGTTGCTGATCGCGCCGCCCAGGAGGCGGTAATCGGCGTCGATCCGGTAGGCGAAGAGGCCCAGCGGGGCCAGCGGCCCCTGGGCTCCCTTGCCCGCGCGGACGCCGACGCGCAGCGCGCCGCTGGTGCCGAAGTTGATGGCGGCCACGCCGGGCCGCAGGGCGCCGGAGCCCAGGTTGCTGGCCGCGCCGTCGCCCAAGGCCGGGTACCAGCGGGCGTCGCGGAGGGACGGGAATTTAGCCGCCAGGCGGGGGTGGGTGGGCAGCGGCGCCTCGCTCAGGGGGTTGAGCTTCCGCGCGGAGAGGCCGCAGCGGCGGAGGAGAGGGGTGTCCCAGGCCAGCTTGCGCCCGTCGAGGAGGCCGGTGCCGCTGGCCATGGAGAGGGAGACGTGGGCCCGGCCGCACCATTTTTCCATGATCCACTCCCCGGGAGAAACCCAGCGGGCGGTTTTCTTGAAAAGGGAGGGCTGGGCGCGGCGGAGCCAAAGGAGCTTGGCCGGCCAGAAGGAGGCCCGGGCCATGCAGCCGGTGCGGGCGTGGAGGCGGCGTTCCCCGCCGCGCGCGCGGAGCCGCTCCGCCTCCGGATGGCAGCGGGAATCGGCCCAGGTGAAGACGGCGGAGAGCGGCGCGCCCTTTTCGTCCAGGGCCAGGAGGCTGTGCCAGAAGCAGGAGACGCCGACGGCGGCGATCGGCCCGCCGCGCCATTTCTTGAGCGCGGCGGAAACGGTCTTCAGGACGGCCCGTTGGATGTCGGCGGGGCGCAGCTCGGCCCGGCCGTCGGGGGAGGTCTGGAGCGGGTAGGCGATTTGGGCGGTGGTTTCCACCCGCCGGACGCCCCGGCGGTCATAGACCGCGCAGCGGGTCGACGAGGTGCCGATATCGATGGCCAGGACCGCCATGCGGGCAGGCTACTTGATGTCCTCGCCGAAGGAGGGCTCGTCCGGCGGATCCTGCTCCTCTTCCTGCTGGGCCTGCTTCATCTTTTCCAGCAGCTCGGAGGCGTCCTCCACCTCGTCCCACACCTCGCGGCTGACCAGGATGGGGCGCTGGGAGGCCAGGGCCAGCGCTAGGCAGTCGCTCGGGCGGGCGTCGATCTCGATGATCTTTTTGTGCACCTCGTTCTCCGCGTGGAGAATCAGGCGGGCGAAGTAGGTGTTGCTCCGCAGATCGTTGATGATGACGCGGTCCAGGGAGATGGAGAAGGCCTCGAAGATGAGGCCGATCAGCTCGTGGGTGAGGGGGCGCTCGTTCTTCTCCCCGCGCAGGGACATGGCGATGGCCCGTCCGACGTAGGCGTCCACGGTGATGACAAAGACCTTTTCCGTGTTCCCCAGCAGGATGGCGACGCCCTGATTGTCCGTGGGGGTAATGCCCACGACCTGCACGGGTACGACGTCGGATTTCACCCTAAACACTTACCATGCGGGGGCGCGTTGACAAGTGGGCCCGCAGTCCCTTTATAAGTGCTTCACAGAAATGACAAATTCCGAAGCCCCCTGGGAGTTGGAGCAGGCGCTGCGCACGTATCAGATTGACCGCTGGGGAGGCGGCTATTTCCAAGTCAACGGGAAGGGCCACATCACGGTCCGTCCCGTGCAGGAGGAAGGGGCGGAGATCGACCTCATGGAGGTGATCGACGACGCGCGCGAGCGCAACCTCAAGTTCCCCATGCTCCTGCGCTTCCAGGACCTCCTGCGCCACCGCGTGCAGCGGCTTAACCGGGCCTTTGCCGAGGCCATCCAGGAGGCCGGCTACCAAAACGTCTACCGCGGCGTCTTCCCCATCAAAGTAAACCAGCTTCGCGAGGTGGTGGAGGAGATCATCGACGCCGGGACCGAGTTCCACTACGGGATCGAGGTGGGCAGCAAGCCGGAGCTCTTCGCCGGGCTGGCCCTCCACAAGGACCCGGAGAGCCTGATGATCTGCAACGGCTACAAGGACCAGGTCTTCATCGAGACCGCCCTCATGGGGCGCCGCCTGGGGAAGAAGATCATCCTGGTCGTGGAAAAGATCGAGGAGCTGCGCGCCATCCTGGACCACGCGGCCAGCGCCAACGTGGAGCCCCTCATCGGCATCCGCGTCCGCCTCAGCGCCAAGGGGCAGGGCCGCTGGGCTCTCTCCGGCGGGGAGGACGCCAAGTTCGGCCTCACCACGGCGGAGCTTTTGGAGGCCGCCGCCCTCATGAAGGAGCGCGGCATGGCCCATTGCTTCAAGCTGCTCCACTTCCACATCGGCTCCCAGATCCCGGACATCCTGACCGTGAAGCGCGCGGTGCGGGAGGGGGCCCGCGTTTACGCCAAGCTGCGGCAGGAGGGCTTCGACCTGGGTTACCTGGACGTCGGCGGCGGCATGGGCGTCGACTACGACGGAAGCCGCTCCGCCAGCGACGCCAGCATCAACTATACCCTGGCCGAATACGCGCGGGACATTGTCTACAACGTCGCCGACGTCTGCAACGAGGAGAAGGTCCCGCACCCCACCCTGGTCAGCGAGAGCGGCCGCGCCATCGTGGCCCACCACTCCGTCCTCATCGTCAACGTCTTCGGCGCGATCGAAAAGACGAAGCTCCTGGAGATCGGCGAGAAGGCGAGCCAGCCGGAAAAGCCCGCCCACAAGCTGGCCGCCAACCTCCTGGAAATCCGCGAAACTCTCAACCGCAAGAACCGCCGGGAGCATTTCCACGACGCGGTGCAGATCAAGGAAGAGACCCAGAGCCGCTTCGACCTGGGCCTCATCGACCTGCGCACCAAGGCGCAGGTGGAGACCCTTTTCTGGGAGATCGTGGAGCGGATCGTCGGCTTCTACGGCGATTCCTCGAAGATTCCGGAGGACATCCGCCGCCTGCGCGATTCGCTGAGCGACCAGTTCCTCTGCAATTTTTCCGTTTTCCAGTCCCTCATCGACCACTGGGCGCTGGGCCAGCCCTTTCCCATCGCGCCGGTCCACCGGCTCAACGAGCGGCCCCTGCATGACGCCACCCTGGTCGACATTACCTGCGACTCCGATGGGAAGATCTCCCAGTTCATCTCCGGGGAGGAAGCGCCGCGCAAGACCCTCCCCCTCCACGCGCCCGGCGGGAAGCCCTACTACCTGGGCATCTTCCTCATGGGAGCCTACCAGGACATCATGGGAGACCTGCACAACCTCTTCGGCAACGTGAACGAGGCCCACGTCTTCCTGGACCCGGACGAGGACGACGGCTTCTACATCGAGGAGACGATCCCCGGAGGCACCATCGGCCAGGTCCTGGCCTCCGTGCAGTATGACACCCCCTCCATTGCCCGCGCGATGAAGGCGCAGATCGACGCCGCCATCAAGGCCGACGTCCTTCGGCCGAACGAGGGAATGCGCCTCCTCGAAAACTACGAGAAGGGCCTGGAAGGGACCACCTACCTCCAGTTCACGCCGTAGCGCCTATGCGGTGGGCGGCGTTCCTGGCGGTCTGGCTTTTAGGGCTGGCCCTGGCCGCGGCGGAGGAGCGCACCTTCTCCGTCTGCTGGTGGAACGTCGAAAATTGGGGCGAGACGGACCGCCGCATCGACGGCCAGTTCCTCCCCCACGCGATGAAGCCGCCCCGGGAGGTCGCCTCCGTCCTGGCCATCCTAAAGCGCGTCCGCCCGGACATCCTGGGCGTGGCGGAGATCATCCAGGCCCCTGACGACAAAAACCTGGCCCTCTTCCGCCGGGAACTGGCCGCCGAAGGCCTGGACTACCCCTACGTCTCCACCGCGCGCGGGGAGGACACCCGCATCGAGATGGCGCTCTTTTCCCGATACCCCATCGCCGAAGACCACGCGTTCAACCGGGAAACCTTCGGCGTCACGCTGCACAGTCCCAGCACGGGCGAGAGGAAGCGGGCGCGCTTCCGCGTGGGGAGGGGGTTCCTCAACTGCCGGATCGAAGTCGCGCCGGGCTACTCCCTTCAAGTCATGACGGCGCACCTCAAATCGAAGTGGCCGGAAAAGTCGGTGGAAGGGGAGGAGGGCGAGCCCGGGGACGCCTACGTCCGCCGGAACGAGGCGCGGCTCCTGCGGCGCCACGTCGACACGTTCCTAAAGGACCATCCCGGCCAGGACCTTTTGGTCATGGGGGACTTCAACGACACGCCGGACAGCCGGACCGTGGCGGAAGTGCTGAAAGGCGGCAGCCTGGCGGAGCTGCCGCTGGCCGATTACCTGGGCGACCGCTGGACCGAGTGGTTCCGCCAACGCCGGAGCTACGAGCAGATCGACTATCTTTTTGCCGACGACTCCCTGCGCGCCCGCTTCCTGCCGGGGGAATCCTTCCTCTTCCGCCCGAAGGCGGACGATCCGCCGGACCTCGACCCGCGCGAGGCGAGCGATCACCGCCCCCTCTGCGCGCGCTTCAGCTTGCCTTGAGGAACTTGTAGGCGAAAAAGGCGGCCACCAACAGCGCCGTGAAGGCCGCCGCTAGCAGCTTAAAGTATCGGGCGAAGAACTGCTCCAGCTTCTTCCCGTAGAGCCGGGTCAGGCCCGCCACCAAAAAGAAGCGCAGCCCGCGTCCCAGGAAGGAGGCGATGAGGAGCGTGCGGATCGGCACCTCGCAGACGCCCGCGGCGATGGTGAAGATCTTATACGGCACCAGCGTGAACGGGGCGACGAGGATGGCCAGGAAGGCGTTCGCGTCGTAAAAGTGCTTCACCTGGGCGAAGACCTCCGGCGTGAAATGGAGGACGTGCGTCATGAAGTGGCTGGCGAAGACGTGCGGCGCCAGCCATTTCCACAGAAAGAAACCGATCGACCAGCCCAGAAGCCCCCCCGCGAGGGAGGCGGCCAGCGTGGCTGCCGCGTTGCGGAACCACTTCTCCGGATGGGCCAGCGTCATGGCGATGAGCAGCACGTCCGGCGGGATGGGGAAGAAGGAAGCCTCCGCGATGGCGATGAGGACCAGCGCGGGCAGAGCGTAGCGCGTGCGGCACCAGTGCAGGGTCCACTCGTAAAGGCGGGCGACAAGGCGGGTCATAGCGGGGGTGCTAGGCGAACGGGGGGAAAAGAAAAGGACTTTGTGCGGCGGCGCGATTCGCCAAGGTGATTCTGGGCGCAATCGCGTTTTTTAAACCTTCCAAAACGCCGTTCCGGCTGGATATCAAGAGATACCGCGGGAGGACCCGGGCCGGGCCCGTTTTCCCGTTGACGCTCCAACGGGCGATTTCTAAAGTCCGCTTCCCGCTTTTAATCAGGCGGGACAATCCTCAAAGAAAGACTCCACTACTATGGCAATCAAGATCGGCATCAATGGTTTCGGGCGCATCGGCCGCCTCGTGTTTCGCGCTATCGTCGAGCAGGGCCTCCTGGGCAAGGAAGTCGACGTCGTCGCGGTCAATGACCTGGTTCCCGCCGACAACCTGGCCTATCTCCTCAAATACGACTCCACCCAGGGCTCCTTCAAGGGCGCCGTGAGCAGCGAAAAGTCCAAGGCCGACCTGCACGAGGACGACGTCCTGGTCGTCGACGGCCACAAGATCAAGTGTCTGGCCGTGAAGGAAGGCCCCGCCGCGCTCCCCTGGAAGGACCTGGGCGTCGACCTCGTCATCGAGTCGACCGGCCTCTTCACCGATGCCGAGAAGGCCAAGGGCCACCTCACCGCCGGCGCCAAGAAAGTCATCATCAGCGCCCCGGCCAAGGGAGAGGACATCACCGTCGTCGTCGGCGTCAACCACGACAAGTACGACCCCGCCAAGCACCACATCATCTCCAACGCCAGCTGCACGACGAACTGCCTGGCCCCCGTCGTCCACGTCCTCCTGAAGGAGGGCTTCGGCGTCGAGGAAGGCCTGATGACCACCGTCCACAGCTACACCGCCACGCAGAAGACCGTCGACGGCCCGTCCAAGAAGGATTGGAAGGGCGGCCGTTCCGCGGCGATCAACATCATCCCGTCCACCACCGGCGCGGCCAAGGCCGTGGCCCTGGTGATCCCGGAAGTGAAGGGGAAGCTCACCGGCATGTCCTTCCGCGTGCCGACGCCGACCGTCTCCGTCGTCGACCTCACGGTCAAGACCGCCAAGCCGACCAGCTACAAGGAAATCTCCGCCGCCCTCAAGAAGGCCAGCGAGACCTACCTGAAGGGCATCCTGGGCTTCACGGAGGACGAGGTCGTCTCCACCGACTTCATCCACGACACCCGTTCCTCCATCTTCGACGCCGGCTCCGGCATCGAGCTGAACGACCGCTTCTTCAAGCTCGTCAGCTGGTACGACAACGAGTGGGGCTACTCCAACCGCTGCGTCGACCTGGTCCGCCACGTCATCAAGTCCCTCTAAGGCGCGACATGGCGAAGGTTTCCATCCGGGACCTGGATCTCCAGGGGAAGCGCACCCTCGTCCGCGTGGACTACAACGTCCCGCTGGACGAGAAGGACGGCGCGCAGGTCATCACCGACGAGACCCGCATCAAGGAGACGCTGCCCACCCTTAAGCTCCTCCGGGAAAAGGGCGCGCGCGTCATCCTGGCGGCCCACCTGGGCCGTCCCAAGGGGAAGGTGAACCCGAAGGAAAGCCTCCGCCCCGTCGCCGCCCGCCTGGGCGAGCTGCTCGGCGCCCCCGTGGCGTTTTGCGAGGAAACCGTCGGCCCCAAGGCGCAGGCCGCCGCCGACGCCCTCAAGCCGGGTGAGGTCCTGCTGCTGGAGAACACCCGCTTCCACGCCGGGGAGGAAAAGAACGACCCCGCCTTCGCCGCGGAATTGGCCAAGCTGGCCGACGTCTACGTCAACGACGCCTTCGGCGCGGCCCACCGCGCCCACGCCTCCACGGAGGGCGTCGCCCACCTGGTGAAGGAGAAGGCCATCGGCCTCCTCATGGAGCGGGAGCTGAAGTTCCTGGGAGACGCCGTCGCCCACGCGGAAAAGCCCTTCGTCGTCATCCTCGGCGGGGCCAAGGTCTCCGACAAGATCCAGGTCATCGAGGCCCTGCTGGACAAGGCCGACGTCATCCTCATCGGCGGCGCCATGGCCTACACCTTCAACCTGGCCCTGGGGAAGACGGTGGGCAAATCCCTCGTCGAGCCGGACCAGATCGGCACCGCCAAGGCGGCCTTGGAAAAGGCCAAGGCCAAGGGCGTCCGCTTCCTCCTGCCGGTGGACAACTACATCGTCGAGGAATTCGACTTCGCCGCGAAGACCGTTTCCCCCGGCCGCTACATCCAGCCCGGAGAGGGCATCCCGGATGGCTGGGAAGGCGTCGACATCGGCCCGGAGACGGTCAAGGCCTACACGGCGGAAATCGCCAAGGCCAAGACCGTCCTCTGGAACGGCCCCATGGGCGTCTTTGAGGTCAAGGAGTGCGCCAAGGGCACCTTCGCCATCGCGGAAGCGGTGGCCAAGCTCCACGGCCAGGCCGTCACCATCATCGGCGGCGGCGACTCCGTGAAGGCGGTCAAGCGCGCCGGCGTCGCCGACCGCGTCAGCTTCATCTCCACCGGCGGCGGAGCCTCCCTGGAATTCCTGGAGGGCAAGGTCCTTCCCGGCGTCGCCTGCATCCCCGACAAGGAGTAAATCCCATGGCCATCCTTCGCAAAAAGATCGTCGCCGGAAACTGGAAGATGAACCGCACCGCGGCCGACGCCCGGAAGCTGGTCAACGAGGTCTTCCTCGGCGTGAAGAAGTTCGACGCCGTCGACATCGTCCTTTGCCCGCCCTTCACCGCCCTCTCCGCCGTCTCCGAGATGCTGGCGGACGTGCCCAACGTCTTCCTGGGCGCGCAGAACGTCCACCAGGCCGCCAGCGGCGCCTACACGGGGGAAATCTCCGTCGAGATGCTGCGGGAGCTGCACTGCCGCTACGTCATCATCGGCCACTCGGAGCGCCGCCAGTATTTTCATGAGAGCGACGAGCTGGTCTGCCAAAAGGTGAAGGCCGCCCTGGCCGGGAACCTCCGCCCCATCGTCTGCGTCGGCGAGACGCTGGAGGAGCGCGAGTCCGGCTCCTGGCGCGACGTCCTTTTCCGCCAGATCACCGTGGGCCTGCAGGGCATCCCGGAGTCCGACCTGGCCGACATGGTCATCGCCTACGAGCCCGTCTGGGCCATCGGCACAGGCCGCACCGCCACCCCGGAGCAGGCGCAGGAGACCCACGCCTACGTGCGCGGCGTCGTCGCCCAGCACATCTCCGCCGAGGTGGCGCGCAAGCTCCGCATCCAATACGGCGGCAGCGTCAAGCCGGAGAACGCCGCCGAGATCCTTCACCAGCCCGACATCGACGGCGCGCTGGTCGGCGGGGCCAGCCTGGACGGCCGCGCTTTTTCCTCTATCGTCCTCAGCGCGGGGGTGGAAGCTCCCGCCGCCGCCTAACCCACACATCCCATGATCAACTTCTTCATCGGCTTCCTGCTCGTCGTTTTCTTCGGCGTCTCGGGCCTTCTCATCCTCGCCATCCTCATGCAGCGCAGCAAGCAGGACGGCCTCGGCGCGGCCTTCGGCGGCGGCCTGACGGAGTCGGTCTTCGGCGCGCAGACCTCCACCATCCTCATCCGCTTCACCTCCTGGCTGATCGGCATCTTCTTCCTGAGCGCCATCGCCCTGGCCTGGCTCTACGGCCACCGCGGCCGCCAGGAGACCGACCTCTCCCGCCGCCTCCACGGGACCCCGGCTGCCCAGACGGCCCCGGCCACGCCCGCTCCGAAGGCTCCTTAGCCTTTTCCCCGGTGGGCTGGATGCGCGTCCTTCCGGTTCTCTTCTGCCTCCTTTTGGGCGGATGCGGCCGGGCGTTGCCGCCCGCCGACTTCACCTTCATCAACGGCGCGGAGCCGGAGACGCTGGACCCCCACGTCGTCACCGGCCAGCCGGAGATCCGGCTCTGCGAAGCCCTTTTCGAGGGGCTGACCTCCCGCGACGGCCGCGGCGCGATCATCCCCGGCATCGCGGAAAAGTGGGACGTCTCCGCCGACGGGCGCGTCTACACCTTTCACCTGCGTGCCGCCCGCTGGAGCAACGGGGACCCGCTCACCTCCGCCGATTTCCTCAACTCCTGGCGCCGCGCGCTGGAGCCCCTGACCGCTTCCGAATACGCCTACCAGTATTACCCGATCGTCAACGCGCAGGCCTACAACACCGGCGCGCTTTCCGACTTTGCCGAGGTCGGCGTGAAGGCGCCCGATCCGCAGACCCTCCGCGTCACCCTTTCCGCGCCGACGCCCTACTTCCTCGACCTCTGCGCCTGCTCCACCCTGGCGCCGATCCACCTGGGCGCGATGAAGCAGTGGGGGGAGGACTGGATCAAGCCCGGCAAGCTCGTCACCGACGGCCCCTACACCCTGGGCGCCTGGCGGATCAACGACCGGATCACCCTGGTGAAAAATCCGCACTATTGGCGGGCCCGGGACGTCGCCTTCCGCCGGATCGACGCCCTCTCCCTTTCTTCCGCCACCACCGCCTTTAACCTCTTCCACTCCGGGGAGGCGGGGCTGATCCTGGACAAGTCGATGGTCCCGGCCTTCTTCATCGACGCCCTGAGGTCGAAATCCTATTTCCATTCCCAGCCCATCTACGGGACCTACTTCTACCGCTTCAACGTCACGCGCAAGCCCCTGAAGGACCCGCGCGTCCGCCTGGCCCTGGCCTTGGCCGTCGATCGCAAGCGGCTGGTCGACCGAATCACCCGCGCCGGGGAACCGCCCGCCGGCACCTTCGTCCCGCCGGGCATCGGCGGCTACACCCCGCCGGAGGGGATGAGCTACGACCCGGCGCGCGCGCGGAAGCTCCTGGCCGCCGCCGGATTCCCGGGAGGGAAGGGCTTCCCCGTCCTCTCCGTCCTCTACAACAGCAGCGAGCAGAACGAGCAGATCGCCACGGAGATCCAGGACATGTGGCGGGAGAACCTGGGCATCTCCATCGAGCTGCGGAACCAGGAATGGAAGGTCTACCTCAACTCCTTGAGCGAGCTCGATTACGACATCGCCCGCTCCAGCTGGGTGGCCGATTACCCCGATCCGAACACCTTCCTCGACTGCTTCATGAGCGGCCGGGGGAACAACCGCACCGGCTGGTCTTCCGCCCGCTACGACGGGCTGATCGAGGAGGCCTGCCGCCAGCCGGACCGCGCCGCCCGCTACGCCCTTTTCCGCCAGGCGGAGGAAATCCTCAGCCAGGAGGCCCCCATCGCGCCGCTCTACAATTACGTGGCCATCTCCATCTATCGTCCCGACCACCTGGGCGGCTTCTTCCCGAATGCGATGGACGAGCACCCCCTGCGTGAGCTTTTTTGGAGGGAACCCGCGCCATGACCGGATTCCTCCTTCGCCGCATCCTGGCCGCCGTACCGGTCCTCCTGGCCGTGGTCACCTTGACCTTCCTCCTCATGCGCCTGGCGCCGGGCAGCCCCTTCAGCACGGAACGGTCCTTTCCTCCGGCCATTCTCCGCCAGCTGGAGGCCCGCTACCAGCTGGACGGGACGCCCGGCCAGCAATACCTCCACTACCTCGACCACCTCCGCCACGGCGACTTGGGCCTCTCCACCCGCTACCGGAACCGCACGGTCAACGAGGTGCTTAAGCAGACGCTGCCCGTCTCCCTCACGCTCGGCGCGGCGGCCTTCGTCGTCGCCCTCGGCATCGGCGTGGGGTTGGGATCGTTCGCGGCGGTCTTTCACAACCGGGCCGCCGACCGGCTGGCCATGTTCGCCGCCCTCCTGGGCATCTCCCTGCCGGTCTTCGTCCTGGCGCCGCTGTTCATCCTTCTCTTCGGCGTCGCCTGGAAGTGGGTGCCGGTGGCGGGCTGGGGCGGGTTCCGGGAATTGATCCTCCCGGCGGTCTGCCTGGCGCTGCCCTTTGCGGCGGCCATCGCCCGGCTCATGCGCGCCAGCCTGCTGGACGTGCTGGGGCAGGATTTCATCCGCACCGCGCGGGCAAAGGGTATGACGGAGGAGCGCGTCGTCCTGGTCCACGCGCTGAAGGTGGCGATCCTGCCGGTCGTCTCCTACGCAGGCCCCCTGGCGGCCAATCTTTTGACCGGCTCCCTCGTCATCGAGCAGCTTTTCGCGATTCCCGGCATCGGGCCGTTCTTCGTGAACAGCGTGCTGAACCGCGACCTCTTCATGGTCGGCGGCATCGTCCTCCTCTACAGCGTCCTGCTCATCGGCTTCAACATCGTGGTCGATATTCTCTACGCGTGGCTCGACCGCCGCATCCGCCTGACATGAAGATGAGCCGCCGCTTCTGGTCCGATCCGGCACTGGCCGCTTCCGCCGTCCTGCTGGTCCTCCTGGTCCTGGCCGCCGTCGCGGGGCCGCTCCTCACCGGCTACCGCTACGACCAGACCTCCGCCGCCCAGTTCCAGCCGCCCAGCGCCGCCCACTGGTTCGGCACCGACCTGCACGGGCGCGACCTTTTGACGCGCCTGCTTTACGGCGCGCGGATATCCTTCCTCGTCGGCCTTGTGGGTGCTTTCGTCAGCCTGGTCATCGGCGTCTCCTACGGGGCCATGGCGGGTTATCTGGGCGGGCGGATCGACAATTTCATGATGCGCGTCGTCGACACCCTCTACGCGCTGCCCAGCCTCATCTTCGTCATCGTCCTCATCGCGGCGCTGGAGCAGCCCGTGGCGCGGCTCTTTTCCCATGCCTCCGATCCCTCCCTGCGTGCGCAGGTGCGGTTGGCCCTTCTCTTCATCGGCCTCGGCTGCGTGGAGTGGCTGACCATGGCCCGCGTCGTCCGGGGACAGGTATTGGTCATCAAGGAGCTACCCTTCGTCCAGGCTTCCCGCACCCTGGGGCAGGGGCCGTGGCAAATCCTGATCCGCCACCTGCTGCCCAATGTCCTGGGCATCGTCCTGGTCTATCTGACGCTGAGCATCCCCGCGGTGATCCTTCAGGAATCGTTCCTCAGCTTCCTGGGATTGGGCGTGCAGGCCCCGGCGGCCTCTCTGGGCTCCCTCATGGCGGACGGCGCGCAGGTCATCAACCCGCTGCGCGTCTCCTGGTGGCTCCTCGTCTTCCCGGGCCTCTTCATGGCCCTGACGCTCCTCTCCCTCAATTTCCTGGGGGACGGCTTGCGCGACCTGCTCGATCCGCGATCAATCCGGCGGTAACCGGCCCGGTGGCCAGGGTGCGCCCATTCCAGGCGCAGACCGCGCGGATGCCGATCCAGCTGTTCGTGACGAAGATCTCGTCCGCCTCGTCGAGCGCCTGAGCGGGGTAATCGCCCTCTTCCACGGCGGCGTGCCGCAGCACCCATCCGCGCACCACGCCCGTGCGGCAGCCCGCTTCCGAGCGCGGCGTGTGGAGGCGGCCCGTTTTCACCCAAAAGAGATTGCTCATGGCCCCGGTGGCCAGCAGGCCGTGCTCGTTGAGGAGAACAGCCTCGTCCGCCTCCACGCTCCGGCGGGCCTGCCAATGGGTCAGGTAGCTGATCGTCTTGTGCCGGGCATCCCAATTCCGGCTGCCCAGCCGCTGCGGGGCCAGGGCCAGGCGATAGGGAACGGGGGCGGGATCGGCTTCCGGGGAAAAGAACTCGGAGAGGTTTCCCTCCGCGTCGACGATCCAGCGCCAGCGGCCCGTTTCCTGGGGCAGGGAGCGTTCCGGCCTCTCTCCACGCAGAGGAATGGCCAGGGCCGCCGCCGAGGCGCGGAGCGTTTCCCAATGCTCCGCCGCCTCCAGGGGGGCGCCGTCTTTCACGCGGAGCGTTTCAAAGAGGCCGAGCCAGGGCAGGAAGGACATTGCCCCGATCGTGCCGCACTTCTATTTTCGGCGCAATGGTCCTTGCCTTCCACAAGCCTTACGGCGTCCTAAGCCAGTTCACTCCGGACGGCTCGCCCAACCGGACGCTGGCCGAGTTCGGCTTCCCGAAAGGGGTCTATCCCCTGGGCCGTCTCGACTCCGACAGTGAGGGGCTCCTTCTCCTCAGCGACGAGCCGGGGCTGAACAACCGTCTCCTGGACCCTGCCCGGGGCCATCGCCGGACCTACTGGGCGCAGGTGGAGCGGCTGCCGGACGCCGCCGCGCTGGAAAAGCTCTCACGCGGCGTGACGATCCAAGACTATCGAACGCGCCCGTGCCACGCGTGGCTCCTGGACCCCCAGCCGGCGATTCCCCCGCGCGATCCGCCGGTCCGTTTCCGCAAGAACGTGCCGGACTGTTGGATCGGCCTGGAGCTGGTGGAGGGAAAGAACCGCCAAGTCCGGCGGATGACGGCCGCCATCGGCCATCCCACGCTGCGGCTCCTGCGGGTGGAGATTGAGGGGATCGCGTTGACGAACCTGGGCCTGGAGCCGGGCCGGTGGAAGCCTATTCCGGCAAAATGGTGAGATTGCCCGTGGCGGCGTAGGCGCGCCAGGCCTTCGGATCGGTGGTGAGGGGGAGCTTCTCCTCCCACAGCTGCTGGATTTCCCGCCCGTGCTGCTGGAATACCTCCAGCACCCGGTCCAGCCGTCCGGAAAGGTGGGCGTGGAGCGCCGGATGGGGCTGCGGCTGGATCTCCGGCGGATAAAGGCCCAGCTCCTGCCGCTGGGGCTGAAGGCATCCGGGCAGGACCCGGGAACGGAAGTGGGGCCATCCGGCCAGGAAGTGTTCCAGCCCCATGATGAGCGAGGCGGCGCCCAGATGGCGGTGTTTGAGGAGGTGGCCCATCGCCCGGCCCACATTGTTATGGAAAAGGGCGGTGCAGGCGGCCTGGCCGCGCCGCGCGTTGTGGAGTAGGAGGTTGTATTGCTCCAGGAAAAGAGTCTCCGGGGCCGCGCCGCGCCGCTCCAGGGAATAGAACTGCCACGTGCCGACGCCGGGCAGCATCCGCACGGAGTGGCCCGCCTCCGCCAGCCTCCGCCCGTAATCGAGGTCGTGGGAAAGGAAGAGAGGCAGGGGCAGCCCGATTTGGCGGACCACCGCCGCCGGGATAAGGCAAAAGGACCACGTCGGCACCTGGCCCGTTTTTGGCAGCGTGCAGACGTCCAGGCCGTCCGGCTTGCCCGCGTCGAGCCGGTGCAGGAGCGGGTAGCCTTGCCAGAAGTCCCGGTCGTTCTGGTGGAGGATCGACCCGGCGGAGGAAATCAGGTGCGGCTGGAGCGGGTCCAGGAAGATGCCGCCCAGGACAAAAGGCGCGCGGGCCAGCTGCGCCGCGCGCAAGGCCCGCAGGATGACGTCGACGTCGAACTCGACATCGTCGTCGAGCGTCAGGAAGTGGGTGGCGTCCCCGTCCCATTCCTCCAGGAAAGCGCGGCCGATGCCGCCCGCGCCGCCCAGGTTCCGCTGCGCGGTCACGCGGCAGCGCGGTCCGGCCAAGGGCGCCAGAACGGGGCGGGCGCTTTGCTCGACGATGTGAAGGCGCACCCCCTCCGCCTCCAGCAGGGGATCGGTCAGGACCTTTTCCAGGTAGCCGGTGGGCCGCCGGACGGCGGCGAGGACTGCCAGCTTTGCCGGGGGCAGGGGATCGGCAGTCCGCCAGGAACCTTCCCGCAGAGCGCCGCGCACGGTGAAACGGAGGCGCAGGGCGTGGCGGCAGGCTTCCGCATCCAGGTCAAACGCGTGGGAGAACTCCCCGGAAGCGGTGAAGGAGCCCAAGGAACGGGCCAGGCCCAGCGCGTCCTGGGAAAAGATTTCGATCCGGGCTTCCCCCTCCACGAGCAAGCTCAGGGAAAGCGTCCGCAGGGTGGTGAGGGATCTCCACGCGGCCAGCGGGAAGGAGTTGAAGAACGTGTCGCCGTCCAGGAGGCCGCCTTCCTCCTGCCAGTAGAGCCGGTTCCGTTTCCGCCGCCAGGCGGTTTGGCTAAAGAGCGTCGCCTCGACCTGCGGGTCTTCCGGGGCAAAGCGGATGCGTTGGAGGATGCCGCTCACGCCGCGAAGCCCTCCAGGCTGCCGTGGGCAAAGTAATGCTCCCACGCCGCCGGAGCGTAGGAGAGGGGAAGCTTTTGGGCCAAGGAAGTCCGGGCCGTTTCCCCTTCGGCATCGGCCAAGGCGGCGAGGCGGCGTTCCAGGGAGGAGGCCTGTTCCCCGCTGGGAACGGGGGTTTCCTCTTCATTCAAAAGGTAGACGTCCAGCTCGGTCCGGAGCGTTTCCAGGTGCTGCGGAAAACGGCGGGTGGAAAAGTGCCGCCAGCCCGCGAAGGCGTCTTCCATCGCGCCGAGGAGGGCCGCGGCGCGCCGGTATTGATGGCGGGAGAGCAGTGCCTCCGTTTCCTCCGCCAGATAGTCCAGGAAAGGCCGGAACGCCTCGGGATGATGGACGGCGTGGTAGACCAGCAGGCTGTAGACATTCAGCCGCATCATCCAGGGAGCCGTCTTCTTGCGGAAGGGCTGGTGCCAGACGCCGATGCCCGGGGGGACGTGAACGGCGTATCCTGCGGCCAGCGCGCGGGTGCTGTATTCGATGTCGTCCCAGCGGACGAAGAACGGCGCGGGCAGCCCGATTTGCTGCATGAGCGAGGCGGGGAACATGCAGAACCACCAGGCTGCGAAGTCGGAGGCGAAGGGGATCTGCGCCCCGTCGAGCGCGCCGGGGAGATCGACGGAGAGGCCGGAGAAGCGGGGATCGACTTCCCGGAACCCCTTGTCCGTGGCGGTGAGCCGGTCGCCGATGCCCTGCAGCACGTTCGGCTGAAGGAGGTCGAGCATCACGCCGCCGACGACCAGCGGCTGCCGGGAGAATTGGAAAAGTCGCAGCGCGCGCAGGACCGAATCGGTCTCCAGGAAGATGTCGTCGTCCAGGATCAGGAAGTGGGTCGGCGCGGGGGAGGATTTCCCCGCCTCATACAGGGCGCGGGTGACGCCGCCGCTGCAACCCAGATTGGGCTGGCGGACGATGCGGCAGCGTTCCGGATCGACGGGCTCCAGCTCTTCCCGGTCGCTCTGGTCGGTGACCCAGAGGATGACGCCTTCCCGCCGCAGGACCTCGTCCTCCATGAGGTGCCGGATGAGCCGCTGGGCGTAGCGGGCCCGGTTATGGGTGGGGAAGACCACGGCCAGGCGCGGGGCGGCGGCGGGCGCCTCGTCCCGGGTCGTCCATTCCCCGCCCAGGAGGCGGGCGCCGCCTTCCTGGCCGGTCAGGGAAAAGCTGAAGCGGAGCGCCTGGTCCAGGGCGCCGTCGAAGTCGTGCTGAAAGAGGCCCTGGGCAACGGCGGCGGCCAGGCGCCGCCGCTCCCCGCGCTCATCGTGGACGAAGACCTCCACCAAGGCGTTCCCCTCCATTTCCAGCCGCAGGGAAAGGGTCCGCAGCGGCGCGAGCCGCCGCCAGGTGGAAAAAAAGAAGGCGTTAAAAAAGGTGTCGAAGGAGGCCGTGGCCCCGGCGGCTATTTGGAGAAAGCTCTCCTCTTCCCGCACGTCCTGCCGGGGCGCGCTCCAATAGGCCGTCTGGCCTCGCCGCAGCCAGAGGGTGTCGTCGTGGGGGGTGAAGGAGGCGGCCTCGCCCGTCTCCTCCCGTTCCAGGCGGCAGAGGCGGACCCGCTGGAGAAGGAGGCTCATTCAGGAAGCGGAAGCGCGGCGGCCGGCCAGGTCCAGGCCCCGGTCGATGGCCTGGAACGCGCCGGTGCCCCACTTGTAGCGGCTCTTCATGCCGTTGCCCACCTGGCTGCCGCGGCTGCGGCGGCAGTGGTCCCGAAGGGGCTTCCACGGATGCTTCACGGCCACGCGGCCCTCATAGAGCACATCGTAGCCGGCGGCCCACAGGGCGATCTGATGGTCCAGGTCTTCCCAGGAGATGGGGCTCAGGGCAATGTCGAGCGGGCCCGCGGCGCGATAGGCCTTCTGCCGGTAAAGGATCATGCAGCCCATGTTCCCCAGGGTGCGGGAGAGATAGTCGTATTGCCCCCCGTCCTTTTCCGTCTGATGGTTGATGCCGTCCGGCCACATGCGGTAGTCGGCCCACAGGAGGGTGTCGGGCTTCTCGATGTCGACGACCTTTGTCCCCACGGCTCCGGCGTAGGGATTGGCCCGCAGGGCGGCGACGAGCTTGGCCAGCCAATCCGGCTCCATCTCGATGTCGTCGTCCAGCCGGGCGACCAGCGGCGCGTCGCTGAGGGAGGAGAGCCAGTTGAGTCCCGCCGTGAGGCCGACGTTCACGGGAGACTCGGCGATCTCGATGGGGAAGGGGAAGGAGTTCCGGAGTTCCTCCAGGTAGGCCTTGCTCCCGTCCGTGCTGCCGTTGAGGAGGATCTTCAGCCGCGCGGCGGGATAGGCGGTCTTGGCCACGCACTCGAGCGTGGTCTTGAGGAGCGCCAGGTTGTTCCGCGTCACCATGAGAAGGTCGACGGGTGGCTCCGGGGACTCCCACTCGTCCAGGAGCCGCTTGCCGATGCGCCAGCAGAGCGGCGTCTCCCCGTAGAGGGCGCGGATGGCGTGCAGGTCGGGATAGGCGGGATTCCACCGCCATTTCTTGTTCCAGAGGTTCACCATCGGCATGGCCATTTCCCCCATGGAGGGGACGTTCAGCGTCTGCTGCATGAAGGCGAAGGTGTCCGTGCGGGGGTGGTGGAGGGTGACGGAGGGCTCGGTCCAGACGGAGAAGCCTTTCTCGCGGAGGGAAAGGCAAAGGTCGTCGCTTTCCATCCAGGGGGGGCGCCCCGCGCCCTGGACCGCTGTCCATCCTTCCTCGAAAGGCGGACGGCCCAGGGTGTTGAGGGCGTCCCGGCGGATGAAGCATAGCCAGGGGATGACGGAATCGGCTTCCACGGGCTTGTCGTACAGCGCCATGTCCGACTGGCCGTAGCCGATGTTGGAAATGTGCTCGAACATGCCGAAGCGGTGGATCACCAGCCGTCCGCAGGAGTAGATGAGCCCCATGCGGTCGTAGAGCTTTGCTCCCACCACGCCGGCGTTCTTTTCCTCCGCCAACTTCCGTAGCGGGGCCAGCCAGCGGTCGGTCTCCAGGCTCACTTGATCGACGGCCAGCACCACGTCGTCCTCCGGGCAGGAGGCGATGGCCTGGTTGAGGGCGGCGAAGTTCCCCCACGGCACGGGCAGGGTGCGGCAGGGCTCCCCGGAGGATGCGGCGACGGCTTTCAGCCAGCCGTGCAGGTCGGAGGGGGCGGGACCGTGGAGGCCGATGAGGGTGACGGGGCGGCTCATGTCAGAATTGGGGGCGGACGATCTTCCACTCGTTGACCAGGTCGCGGTTCAGCTCCAGGAGAAAGCGGGAGGGGCTCTGCCAGGAATCGCGGTAGCCCGCGCTGGCGCGGATGACGGGGTAGGTGAGGTAGAGCTCGTCCCGGGCGCGGGTGACGGCGACGTAGAAGAGCCGCCGCTCCTCCTCCTCCCCGGAGGGGGTCTCCGCCGCGCGGGAGGAGGGGAAGAGGCCGTCGCAGAGCATCATGACGAAGACGGCCTTCCACTCCAGCCCCTTGGCCTGGTGGACGGTGCTGAGGCGGATGGCCTCCGCGTTGTCGTCGTTGCGGCGGCGGCCGCGGCGGTCGTCATCGACGTTGGTGAGAAGGGTGAGCTGGGCCAGGAACTCGGAGGTTGTCTCCATTTCCTCGGAGAAGGCGCGCAGCTGGCTGAGGTCTTCCAGGCGGGCGGGGTAGTTCGGGAACTTCACCTTCATGTAGTCCTCGTAGACCGCTTCGATGACCAGCTTGATCTGGTCGGAAGTGCGGTTTTCCATCTCCGGGGTCACGAGCTGGCGGTGGGTCTCCGCCCACTGTTTCCACGCGTCGGCGGCCTTGGCGGGGGGCTCGATGCGGTCCAGCGGCGTGCCGGCGGCGAATTTTTTCCAGAGCTTGTCGGCGGTCTTTTCCCCGATGCCCGGCAGCATCCCGGCGACGCGCTTGAAGGCAATCTCGTCCCGGGGATTGGAGGCCAGCTTCAGGTAGCTGCAGACGTCTTTCACGTGGGCCTGCTCGAAAAAGCGGATGCCGCTGGTGATCTGGAAGGGGATCTGCCGCCGCGTCAGCTCCATCTGCAGCTCCATGGCGTGAAAGTGGGCGCGGTAGAGGATGGCGATTTCCTTCAGCTCCACCCCTTCCTCGTGCAGTTCCCCGATGCGCTGGGCGATGAACTGCGCCTGCTGGTTGGCGTCCCCCAGGCAGATGAGGGCGGGCTTCACTCCCGGCGTGCGGACGGCGTGCAGGTCTTTCTTGAACTGCTGCGTGTTGGGGGCGATGGCCGCGTTGGCCAGGTTGAGGATCTCCGGCGTGCTGCGGTAATTGGTCTGGATGTAGATCGTCGTCGTCCCCGGGTAGCGGTCCGGGAAGGAGAGGATGTTCAGGAAGTTGGCCCCGCGCCAGGAGTAGATGCTCTGCGCGTCGTCGCCCACGGCCATGACCTGCTTGTGCCCCTCGGCCAGGAGGTCGATGAAGTCCGCCTGAAGCTTGTTGGTGTCCTGGTATTCGTCCACCAGGAGGTGCTGGAAGTGCTGCTGGTAGCGGGCGCGCAATCCCTCCTCCTGCTGGAGGAGTCCCAGGGCGTTGGTCAACAGGTCGTCATAGTCCATGACGTTGGCGCTGCGCTTGCGCTCCGTGAAGACCCGGTGCAGCCGCAGGAGGCCGTCCTGGTTTTCCAGCAGGTAGGGGTGGTGGCTTTCCAGGATGGAGCCGACGGTCTGGCGCATGTTGGCCGCCAGGCCGAAGATTTCCAGTGCCACGTCCCCCTTGGGAAACTGCTTGTCCTTGGGATTGATCCCGGCGTCCGCGTAGCAGCCGCCCAGGAGGTCCTTGGCGTCGTCCCGGTCCAGGATGGTGAAGTCCTGCCCGTAGCCCAGGGCGCCCGCGTGGCGGCGCAGGAGGCGGTTGGCCACGTGGTGGAAGGTGCCGCCCCACATGCGGGAGATGTCGTGCGGCAGCAGGTCGCCGACGCGCTGGAGCATCTCCCGGGCGGCCTTGTTCGTGAAGGTGGCCAGGAGGATGTTTTCCGGCTCCACGCCGTTCTCGATCAGGTAGGCGACGCGGTAGGTGAGGGTGCGCGTCTTGCCGCTGCCCGCCCCGGCAATGATAAGGAGCGGGCCGGGCGGCGCGGTGACGGCGGCGTATTGCTCCGGATTCAGCTCCCGGGCGTAGTCGATCCGCGGAGAATTGGCGGAGGGGACGGAGTGCAGGCGGTATTCCATGGCCGCGGTTCCTTCCACTATCGCCGCCCGCCCCGGCGGGGCAAGCCCGCCTTCCGTGCGGAGGCCATGGCCCATTTCCCGCGCTTCTTCCACGAAAGGGGCGGCAGGCCCGCTTTGGCGAAGGCGCGGTCGACGTCCGGGATCTGGTCCCGCAGGACGCCGCTCAAGAAAAGGGAGCCGCCCGGCTTGAGCGCGCCGGCCAGCCGGAGGGCGGCGGCCACCAGCAGCTCGCTGTAGAGATTGGCGCAGATCACGTCGTAGCCGTTTTGAGGCGCCTTCCAGCGCAGGACGTCCCGCTCCGCCCAGGCCACGGCGGGGTGGGGGAAATTGGCGTGCTCGTTCTCCCTGGCCACGCGCACGGCGGTCGGGTCGTAATCGAAGGCCTCCACCTTTCCCGCGCCCAGGCGGCGCATGGCCAGGGCCAGGATGCCGCTGCCGGTGCCCGCGTCCAGGACGCGCCGCTCCGGCCACGCGCCGGACAGGGAGGCCAGGGAACGCAGGAGCATCCCGGTGGTGGCGTGCTGCCCGGTGCCGAAGGCGATGCCCGCCGGGATGACGAGGGAGGGAACGGCTTCTTTTTTTGCGGCCTTCGGCTTTTCCGGATGGATGATGAGCTTCTTTCCGATGCGCAGCGGCGCGCCGGGGGCCGACTTCTTCAGCCAGTTCGTCGCGGAGGTGCGGCGCAGGCGGCCGCCGAAGCTGCGGGTGAGGAGATCGGCCGTCTTTTTGTCGGCGGGGTAGGCCTCCAGGCGGCCCAGTTTGGCGCCGGGCTTTTCGACGAGGACCACCCGGTCGAAGCCGACGAAGGCGATCCGTTCCAGCCAGGCGTCCGCCCAGCGGAGGGAGATGGGCCGGGTCCAGACCCAGGGGGCGGCCGCCTTCACATGCTGAAGCGGGGGCCCAGGTAGAGGTCCCGGGTGACGGGATCGTCGATGAGGAACTGGCTGGTGCCGTGGCTCTCCACCTTCCCCTCGCAGATGAGGTAGGCGCGGTCGACGACGCTGAGCGTCTCCCGCACGTTGTGGTCGGTGATGAGGACGCCGATGCCGCGCTCCCGCAGGCTGAGGATGATCTGCTGCAGGTCGAAGACGGCCAGGGGATCGACGCCGCTGAACGGCTCGTCGAGCAGGAGCAGGGAGGGCTCCGTGACCAGCGCGCGGGCGATGGCCAGGCGGCGCTTTTCACCGCCGGAGAGGGTCAGCGCCACGTTCCGGCGCAGCCCTTCCAGGCCGAAGTCGAGCAGCAGCTCCTGGCACCGCTGCTCGCGTTCCTCCTCCGTGATGGGGAGGAAGTCGAGGATCGCCATGAGGTTTTCCTCCACGGTCAGCTTGCGGAAAATCGACTCTTCCTGCGGCAGATAACCCAGGCCGCGGCGGGCGCGGCGGTACATGGGCATGTGGGTCACGTCCTCGCCGGCCAGATAGACCCGGCCTTCCGTGGGGGGTACGATGCCGACGATCATGTAGAAGGTCGTGGTCTTTCCGGCGCCGTTTGGCCCGAGCAGGCCGACGACCTCTCCTTGGCGGACGACGATGTCGACGCCGTTGACCACCCTGCGGCCATCGTAAGCCTTCGCCAGGCCTTCGCCGCGGATCAGGTCCTCCGCCTGGGTGGGGAGAGTGGGGATGGGGGGCATTTCGGGCATGTTCAAGAAAGCGTTTTAGCAGTTTGAAGGCGGACGCCAAATGAGAAAGCCCGAATTTTTGCGCTTGTTAGCCGCCTGTTTTGGATGATGGTAAGGGGCATGTTGCCTCTGGAAGACGGATTCGCGGACATCATCGGCAAAGCCCAGCGGGGCTTAAAGCTTTCGGACGAGGTGCTCTGCCGGGAAGCGGGAGTCTCCGGGGAGGATTTCCAGCGCGTCAAAGGAGGCGATTTTAACGAGGAGATCGTCCGCAAGCTGGCGGAGCCCCTCCGCCTGGCGCCGGACCGGCTGGTCGCCCTGGGCTCCTGGCATCCGAACATCGCCCATCCTTCCAATCTGGCCCGGGTCACCACCCCCTTCGACGGAGGCACGGTCAATGCCTACCTCATCTGGGACGAGGAGACGAAGGAAGCCGCCCTTTTCGACACCGGCATGGACGCGGGGCCGCTTCTCCAGGCCGTGCGGGACCGGGGCCTGACGCCCAAATACATCTTCGTCACCCACACCCATTCCGACCACATTGCCGAATTGCCCAACCTGGCCCGCGCCACCGGCCTGACGCCGCTGGTCCACGAGAGCCAGGACATCGGCGGCGTCCGCCTCTTCAAATGGGGGCAAACCTTCCCCCTGGGCAAGCTGAAGGTGGAAACCCGCCGCACCACCGGCCACGCGGAGGGGGGGACCACCTTCGTCGTCAGCGGTCCCGGCCTGGACGTGTCGATCGCCGTCGTGGGCGACGCCATCTTCGCCGGCTCCATGGGCCGGGGAAACATCTCCCATGAGGACGCGCTGGAGACCAACCGCCAAAGCATCTTCTCCCTGCCGGACCAGACCGTCCTTTGCCCCGGCCACGGCCCCCTGACCACCGTGGGACTGGAAAAGCGGCACAACCCCTTTTTTCCCGAATTTCATCACTCATGAGCTTAAACATCGGCATTGTCGGCGTCGGGCGGATGGGGGCCAACATGGCCCGCCGCCTGGCTGAAAAAGGATTCCACGTCACCGCCGTCTACGACGCGCGCCGGGAGGCCGCCCTGGCCCTGGCCGAGGAGCTGGGCAGCCACGCCGCCCTGGAGCTGGCCGAGGTGACCGCCGAGGCCGACGTGATCCTCACCGTCGTCACCGACGACAAGGCGATGGAGCAAATCTTCCTGGCCGGGGAAGGGGACCACCTCCTGCTCAACGCCCAGGGGAAAGTCTTCCTCAACTGCGCCACCGTCTCCCCGGAAGTCCACGCCCGCGTTTCCCAGGCGGCGGAAAAGGCGGGCGCCTCCGCCGTGGAAGCCTGCATGGCCTCCAGCATCACCCAGGCGCGGCAGGGGACCCTCTACCTCATCCTGGCCGGGGAAAAGAAAGCCGTCGACCGGGTGGAACCCGTCCTGGCCGCCCTCAGCTCCGCCCGCCGCTACGTGGGGGAGACCGGCCGCGCCGCACAGGTGAAGGCCCTGGTCAACATGGTCATGAACATGAACACCGCCGCCTTGGCGGAGGGACTGGCCGTCGGCGACGCGCTGGGTCTCGACCTGGCTATGCTGCGGGAGGTCTTTGCCCAGACGGGGGCCAATTCCCGCGTCCTGGAGACCGACGGGGCCGACATGCAGGCCCGGGAGCACGATTGTTACTTCTCCGCCGCCCATGCGGCCAAGGACTCCGGCATCGCCCTGGAACTGGGAAAAAAGGCCGGGCTCAAGCTCCCGCTGGGAGAGGCCACCCTGGCGCAATACCGCCTCATGGTGGAAAAAGGGCTGGGGGAATTGGACAAATCCGGCGTGGCCGAACTGACGTTCAAAGGAAGGGCGAAATAAGTCGCCTAAATATTTTCCCTTGCAATTTCAGGGAAATCTCTAACGTAACCGATTAAGCCGGTTGTTTGCAGTTCAAAGGCTTCAGATTGTCCGAAAGGGATGTTTCTGATGGTCCGAGGGTTCGGGCAAAGCCATTGAACGGAAAACCGGCCAAACCGCAAATCGAATAGCAGTCCGTAGATCATGAACACGAAATTGTACGTGGGAAACCTCCCGTTTAGCAGCACTGAACAAGACGTCCGGGAGCTCTTCTCCCAGCATGGGAACGTCACCGAAGCGACGCTCATCATTGACCGCATGACCGGTCGTTCCCGTGGCTTCGCCTTCGTCTCCTATGACAGCGAAGACGCCGCCCAGCGCGCCATCCAAAATCTCGACGGCCAGGACATCGACGGCCGCAAGCTGACCGTGAACATCGCCCGCCCGAAGGAAGACCGTCCTTATAGCGGTGGTGGTGGCGGCGGTGGCGGTGGCGGCGGCTACCGTGGCGGTGGCGGCGGCGGTGGATACCGCGGCGGCGGCGGTGGCGGCGGCGGCGGATACCGCGGCGGCCCCCGTGGCGATCGCCACTAAGCCTAGCCCTAACAGGTTTTAGAAAGCGAAAGCCCCCCGGAAACGGGGGGCTTTTTGTTTGTTTTTCCATGCACCAAGTCGACGTGGCCGTGATCGGCGGCGGAGCCGCCGGCCTTATGACGGCGCTGACCGCCGGGGGGCGCGCCCGCCGCGTGGCCGTCCTGGAAGGCCAGGAGCGTCTGGGGAAGAAGATCCTCATCTCCGGCGGCGGCCGCTGCAACTTCACCAACCTGGGCGCGCGGGCGGAAAACTACCTCTCCGCCCAGCCCGACTTCTGCAAGTCGGCCCTGGCCCGCTTCACCCCCTACCATTTCGTCGAGATGGTGGAGCGGCACGGCATCCCCTACCACGAGAAGAAGCTGGGCCAGCAGTTCTGCGACGGCAGCTCGAAGGAGATCGTCGCCCTGCTGGAGGCGGAGTGCGCGGAGGCCGGTGTCTCCATCTTTCTTAACCGGCGCGTCTCCGCCGTCGAGCCGCAGCCCGGCGGCGGCTTCCAGGTGGAGGCGGGCGGAGAGGCGTGGCGCGCGGAGAGCGTCGTCATCGCCACCGGCGGCCTTTCCTTTCCGAAGCTGGGCGCCACCGACTTTGCCTATGTCCTCTCCCGGCGGCTCGGCCTCAAAGTCGTCGATCCCCGGCCCGGCCTGGTTCCCTTCACGTGGAAGGAAGGAGGCTTCGCCGCCTCTTTAAGCGGCCTCTCTCTGCCGGTAGTCGCCCGCTGCGGCGGGACGGCGTTCGAGGAAAGCCTCCTCTTCACCCACTTCGGCCTAAGCGGGCCTGCCGTGCTCCAAATCTCCTCTTATTGGAAGCAGGGAGAGACCGTCTCCTTCGACCTCCTGCCCGGCCTGGACGCTGTCGCCTGGTTGCGGGAAAACCGAGGGGGCGCGCCCCTTTCCGGCATCCTGGCGGAAAAGCTGCCCCGCCGCCTGGCCCAGCAGTGGGCCGCCGCCCAGCATCCGGGGGCCAAGCCCCGCTGGGCGCAGGAGCCCGCCGCCGTCGTCCGGGAAATCGCCGGGCGGCTCAACGCCTGGCCGGTCCGCCCGGAAGGGACGGAAGGCTACGCCAAGGCGGAGGTCACCCTGGGCGGCGTCGCCACGGAAGGGCTCTCCTCCAAGACGATGGAATCGCGCGCCGTGCCGGGCCTCTTCTTCGTCGGGGAAGCCGTCGACGTCACCGGCTGGCTGGGCGGTTACAACTTCCAGTGGGCCTGGGCTTCCGGCCGGGCCGCCGGTCTGGCAGCCTAACTTCATGTCCTTGCGCCCGCTCTTGCCGCCCGACCGCCCCTGGCTGGCCCTGGCGCCGATGCAGGACGTCACCGACCTGACGTTCTGGAAGGCGATGCACCGCTACGGCGGGCCGGACGTCTATTACACCGAATACATCCGGGTCCATGAAAACTCCCGTCCGGACCGGGACGTCGTCCGCGCCGTGACGGAGAACCCGACGGGCCGCCCCGCCATCGTCCAGATGATCGGGCAGGACATTCCCTCCCTGGTCCGCGTGGCCCGGCAGCTCCAGCGCCTGCCCGTCTGCGCCATCGACCTGAACCTGGGCTGCCCCGCCCCGATCGTCTGCCGGAAGGAGGCGGGCGGCGGCCTCCTGCGGAACCTGCCGAAGATCGACGCCATCCTCCGCGCCCTGCGGGAGGCGATCGAGATCCCCTTCACGGTGAAGACGCGCATCGGCTTCGACCGGCCGGAGGAGTGTGACGCGCTCCTCGACCTCTTCGCCCGCCACCCCATCGACCTCTTGACCGTCCACGGCCGCACCGTGCGGGAGATGTACCGGACGGAGGTCCATTACGACCGGATCGCCCAGATCGTCCGCCGGATGCCGTGCCCCGTCCTGGCCAACGGCAACGTCCTTTCCGTCCGCCTGGCGCGGGAGATCGCGGCGGAGACGGGCGCGGCGGGCCTCATGATCGGCCGGGGGGCGATCCGCAATCCCTGGCTCTTCGAGCAGATCCGGGCGCAATGGGAGGGAAGGCCGGTCTTCCGGCCCACGCTGCGCGACGTGCGCGGCTACGTGGAGCACCTCTACGAGGCGACGGCACAGCCCGGATTCCGCGAGGCCGACCACGTTTCCAAGATGAAGAAGTATCTCAACTTCATCGGCCAGGGAATCGGGGAGGGGGAAGCCTTTCTTAAGGACGCCCGCGCCGCCGGCTCGGGGCGGGCTTTCTTTGCGGCGTGCGATCGCCACCTTTCGGACGACGCGCCGCTGCCGGACGAGCCTCCGGGCCGCTCTTTGCGCTGCGCTCGGAGCGAGCAGCTGGCGCAACTGGGATAGAGGCGGCCTTTTCCACCAGGGTAGTGAAGGTGGCGGGAGCGGGGCTTTGAAAGCGCATGGCCGCGCCGCCTTCCGGATGGGGGAAACGCAGGGCGGAGGCGTGCAGCGCCAGGCGCCGCAGGGGATCGTGGCTGACGCCGTATTTTTCGTCCCCGGCAATGGGGTGGCCCGCCTCGGAAAAGTGGACGCGGATCTGGTTGCGGCGGCCCGTTTCCAGCTTCACCTCCACCAGGCTGTAGGCGGGGCCGGTTTTCACGGTCTTGTAATGGGTCACGGCTTCGCGCGTGTGCTCGGACGGGGCCTTCTCGCTGAAGACCCGGTAGCCGCTCCGGTCCGGTCCGGTCGTCTCGTTCAGGTGGCTGCGAATCGTGCCGGAAGGGGGCTGGAAGGTCCCCTGCACCACGGCGGCGTAGGTCTTCTCCGCCTTCTCCCAGTTTTCCTGGAGACGGCGCTGGGCCTGCGGCGTCTTGGCGAAGACGAGGAGGCCGGAGGTCTCCCGGTCGAGCCGGTGGACGATGAAGACCCGCTCCCGCAGGCCGCGCCCGCGCAGGTAGGCGGTCAGCTGGAAATAGGCGGTCTGCCGCTCGCCCCGGTCGGTGGCGATGGAGAGGAGGCCGGGGGGCTTTTCGACGACGAGGATCTGTCCGTCCTCATGCAGGATGCGGAGGCCGGAGGGGAGCTTCGTCTCCGGCCCGGCGAATTTTCCGGCGCGCACGGCCACCTCGCTGCCGGGGCGGACCGGCGTGTCGTGGCGGGCGGGCGCGCCGTCCACCAGGATGGCGCGGTGGTGCAGCCAGAGCTTGGCCTGCTTGCGCTTGATCTCCGGCCAGCGGGCCAGGAGGAATTCGATGGGGCGTTCCGGGGCGCCCGCCTCGGCGCGGGCTTGGTAAAGGTAGGTCATGCGTGTTTAAATTCGGCGACGGCTTCCGCCAGGTCGGTGTCCATTCCCAGGCCGATGCGGCCCAGCTGGAAGAGGTTCTCCGGGGAAAAGGGCTTCGGCTCCGGCCCGTAGCGGAAGGCGGCGCGGTAGCCGGCCTCCTGCAGGAGTTCCTGGACGACATCGGCGGTGTCCGGCGTGCCGCCGTCCCCATAGGGGAAGGAGTAGGTAAGGACGGGACGGTGGAGATGCTCCTCCAGCACGGCCTTGGAGGTGACGATCTCCTCCTTGCACTCCTTGAGGGAAAGGCCGCTCAGGCCCCGGTGGGTGACGCCATGGGATTGCAGGGCGATGCCCCGCTTTTCCAGCTCGCGCATCTCGGCCCAGGAGAGGATTTCTTCCGAAGGCTCCTCGTGGAGGTCGAAGTCGTTGCGCCCGCCGACGTATTGGGTGGGGACGAAGATGACGCCCGGGCATCCGGCGGCCTCCATCTCCGGCAGGCCGTGGCGCAGGATGGAGCGGTAGCCGTCGTCGAAGGTGACGAGGGCCGATTTTTCCGGCAGGGAGGCCGGGTCCTCCGCGCCGCGCAGGAAAGACTCCAGGCTCAGGTAGGCGTAGCCTTCCTCCCGCAGCCATTCCAGGTGGCGGACGAAGAGGGCGGTGGGCGTGTAATACCAGCTCGTCCAGGTGTCGGGAGGCTGGGGGCCGATCTTGTGGTAGCCCAGGATGAGGACTTCCGGCTTTTTCATGAGGTGGCGGCGCGGGCGGGGACGGAAAGGGCGGTTTCGACGACTTTCCCGGCCACCGTGCGGGAGTCGAAGTAGGCCTCCGCCAATTCCCGCGCCTTGCGGGACTGCGCGGCGTAGTCGGCGGAGATCGCCTCCACGGCGGCGGCTGCTTCTTCCAGCGTCTCGTAGCGCCAGAGGCCGTCCCCCGTCCTGGAGGGAAGGTAGGAGCTGGGGCCGGTGTATTGGACCACGGCGGGTTTTCCGCTGGCCAGGTAGCAGAGGGTGCGGTCGCTCATCCAGGCGGCGTTGAAATGGAGGCAGGAGGGCTTGGCCGCGCTGAACTCCCCGTAGGACCGCTGGATGTAGCGTTGGTAGGCCTCCGGGGAACCGGCGACTTCGTGGGAGTGCTGGATGCGCCAGCCTTTGGCCTCCATGAGGCGGCGGTCCTCGGCGTCCTGGCCTTCGCCGGAGATGCAGAGGGCCAATTCCATCGGATGCCGCACGCGCTGCGGCAAGTCCAGGAAAGGGAGGAAGCCGCTGCGCTTGCTGTTGGAGTAGTAGGAGCCGCCCTCGCTCAGGACGTATTCCGGCGCGTCCCAGTGGGAGACGGTGGTGAAGGGCGCGTCAGGCCGGGAGGGGGTGGCGGGCCAAAGGTCGACGGCGACGCAGGGGCGAATGGGATGCCAGGCCAGGCCCAGGTCGGGCACCTTGGAGCCGGGGCCGCCGATCCGCTCGCCGGTGGTGAAGTAGGCGTCGTGCCGGGCGAAGTCCATCTGCTTGTGGTGGACCCAGTGCTGGAGCAGCCCGGGGTCGATGTCGATGAGGGCCGTACGCGGATACTGGTCCAGGATCTCCTGCGGCAGGCCGTAGCGGAAGTTGACCAGGAGGTCGGTCTCCCGCATTCGGGCGGGCGTCAGGGCCAGGACGGAAAGGGAAGGGGGGATATCCCCCGGCCGCAGGGAGAGAAGGGCCAGGTCCTGGTCGAAACCGTAAGGCTGGAGGGCCTTTTGCAGCTGGATGAACTGGGCGGCCACTTTGTCGTGGTCGGCCTTCGGGTCGATCGACTCGACCCAGGTGACCGCGTGGCCGCTCTTGCGCAGGCCCATGGCCCAGTTGAGGTAGACCCAGAAATGGCCGCCGCCTTCCAGGTAGCCCATCGTTTGGGCCAGGATATGAACGCGCGCGGACATGGATCAGGCGCGGTCGACGGTAGTCGCGTCGCCCGGGTGGATCAGTCCGTAGCGGGTGAGGAGCACCTTGAGCGTGGCGGTGAGGGGGATGGCCAGCAGGGCGCCCAGGAAGCCGCCCAGCAGGTTCGACCACACCAGGATGGAGACGATGATCGTCATCGGATGAAGGCCGATCCGTTGCTTCATCACCTGGGGGGAAATGACGGTGTTTTCCAGCGTCTGTACGATGGCGAAGACCGCCAGGGTTAAGAGGACCTGCTGCGCCCCGCCGCCCTGCTGGTAGAAGCTGACCAGCCCCGCCGCCAGGCCCACCGTGATGATGCCGAAGTAGGGAATGACGGTCAGCACCATAGCCGCCGCGCCCAAAGCCAGCCCGTAGTCGAGCCGCACGATGGTGAGGCCGATGGCGAGGAGGAGCCCGTCGGTCACCGCCACGACGATCTGGCCGCGGAAGAAGCTGACCAGGTATTTGTTCGTCTGCTCGATGATGACGACGGCCTCCTGCTTGAGGCGGGGATCCTTGATCGGAAGGTAATTGCGCCAGCCCTTCTCGATCCGCGGCTGGCAGACCAGGAAATAGAACAGGAAGAAAGGGATGAACACGAGCCCCAGCGCCAGGCCTACGGTATGGAAAATGGTTCCCATGCCTCCGGCCAGCTTGCTGGCGGCGGCGTCCAGATGGCTCTTGAGCGCCTCCCCCATGTTGCCCAGGGGGCCGCTGTTCTGCGTCAGGAAGTGGTAGAGCTGGTCCCAGAGGCGGGACAGGAGCTGGGGCGCGACGGTGACGAGGTGCTGCGTCTCGTTATAGAGCAGGGGGCCCAGGAAAAACCCCGCCGCCGTGAGAAGGCCCGCGATGAGGACGAAGAGAGCCGCCACCGCCCAAAAACGGGGGCGAATCACCCGCTGGACCAGGTTGACCACCGGATGCAGCAGGTAGGCCAGGATGCCCGCGATGGCCAACGGAATGAGAACGTCCTGCAGGACGTTGAGAAAATGGCCTAATATCCAAGCGGCGCCCACCGCGGCGGCGGCGATGAAAATGCGGGAAAGAAGGTCGAGGGCCTGCCGCTGGACTTTCGAGCGGGAGTCGGAAGGGGACGTCATAGGGTTTTTACGCCGTCTTCCCGGAATGAATGCAGGTCACCCGCCCAGATTAGAAAGGTTTCCGGAAGGCATCAATCCTCCTATTTGCAACTTTTCCGGGCTCAGGCGGTTCAATTGGACATGCTCGATCCCTTTCCCCCTTCCGCCTTCACCTGGGAGCATGCGGCCCATCTTCTGAACCGGGCCGGATTCGGCGGGACGCCGGAGGAGGTCGACTCCCTGCGCCGGATGGGTTTGCCGGACGCCGTCGACTTCCTGGTCGATTACCAGAAGACGCCTGATGACTATGCCGCCCCGGCTTGGAGCGTCCCCGATCCGGCGGAGGTGGAGCAGATCCGCCTTCTCCGCGGCATGAGGAAGGGGAGCCAGGAGCGGATCGACCTGCAGCGGAAGATCTACAAAACCTACTCCCAGCGGATGGTCCAGCTCCACGAGTGGTGGCTGGAGCGGATGCGTACCACCGGCCGCCCCCTCCAGGAAAAGATGACCCTTTTCTGGCATGGCCTCTTCGCCACCAGCCACACGAAGGTCCGCAACCCGCTTCTCATGTGGCAGCAGAACGAAGCCTTCCGCCAGCGCGCCGTCGGCCAGTGGAACGACCTCCTCCTGGCCATGGCGCAGAGCCCGGCCATGCTCCTGTGGCTGGACGGAAACCAGAGCAAGAAAGGCGCGCCGAACGAGAACTTCGCCCGGGAGGTCATGGAACTCTTCACCCTGGGGGAGGGGCACTACACGGAACAGGACATCAAGGAATCGGCCCGCGCCTTCACCGGCTGGCATACGGACGCCTTTACGGGAAAGTTCTACGCCATCCCCGCCCAATTCGATAAAGGACGGAAGACCTACCTGGGGCAGACCGGCAACTTCAGCGGGGAGGAGGTCATCGGCATCCTGGCCCGGGAGCCCCGCTCTTCCGAATACGTTTGGGAACGGCTTTGGCGCTATTTCGGCTCGGAGGAGCCCAATCCCGGCGTCTCCAGCGCCCTGGCGCTTCAGTTCCAGCAGAGCGGCTTGGAGTTCAAGCCTGTCCTGCGAACCCTTTTCCTGAGCCGGGAATTCTACGCACCCGGCGTCGTCCGCGCGCAGGTGAAGGGCCCGGTCCAGTGGCTCGTCGGCTCCTGCCGCAGCCTGGAGCGCACCTTGCCGCCCACCGGCCCCACCTACCAGATGATGAAGCGGCTGGGGCAGGTCGTCTTCGCCCCGCCCAGCGTGAAGGGGTGGGACAGCGGCGTCAGCTGGATCAGCACGAACACGCTGCTGGACCGCTACAACTTCGCCGCCTACCTAGTGCACGGGAGGCCCCTGGGATCGGGCGCGGGCGGCAAGCAGAACCCCGTCGAAAAGGCCGCCGCCAAAATGGGGATGGCGGAAGGCGGCGACCATCCCCAGCCGGTGGCCTTCCAGGGCGTCGACGTGCGGAAGCTCTTTTCCCCTGACGAGCTGGCAAACCCCGACGCCCTGCTGGCCGCGCTGGAGCGGCGCTGCATCCAGGCAAAGCTGCCGGACGACCGGCTCGCCTCCCTCAAGTCCTTCCTGTCCGCCCAGAAATCCTCCAACCCCGAAACGGTGCGCGGAGCGATCCGCCTCCTCATGAGCACCCCGGACTACCAACTCACCTAAAGCCTATGCACCACCCCTGCCTCCACACGCGCCGCGACTTCCTCCGCACCACGCTCCTGGGCGGGGCACTGACCTGGACCGTTCCCACCTTCCTGGCCGACACCTTTTCCACCCTGCACGCCGCCGCGTTCGACAGCGCCACCCAGATCGCCACGGGGAAGGACGCGCCCATCCTCGTCCTCCTCCAGCTGGCGGGCGGCAACGACGGCCTCAACACCCTGATCCCTTACGCCAACGACTTCTACTACCAGGCCCGGCCCACCCTGGCCGTAAAGCCGGGCGACGTCCTGAAATTGGACGGGCAGGTCGGCCTGCACCCCTCTCTTGTCGGCTTCAAGGCCCTCTACGATTCCGGCAACCTGGGCGTCATCCAGGGCGTCGGTTATCCGAATCCGAACCGTTCCCACTTCCGCTCCACCGAAATCTGGGAAACGGCCAGCGATTCCGGCCGGAACGTCCATTACGGCTGGATCGGCCGCTACTTCGACAACGCCTGTTCCGGTTCCGATCCCACCGTCGGCGTCAGCATCAGTTCGGAAATGCCGCAGGCTTTCTGGAGCCCGCTGCCGAAGGGCGTGGCCCTGCGGAATCCCGGTTCCTACCGCTTTGACAGCGGCCGCCGCGCGGGCATGAGCGACGACCTCACCGAGGCCTACTATAAGGAACTCAACCTTGCCGACGGCAGCAACGGCGATCATTCCCCGGGAGACATGGAAGGCGCCTCCATCGGCAAATTAAGCAGCGGCAGCATGACGGCGGGCGCTTCCGAATCCCCCTTGCGGTTCATCGAGCGGACCGCCCTCGACGCCCAGGTCAGTTCGGACAAGATCCTCTCCATCACCAAGGCGGGGCAGAACCGCGTCGTCTACCCCCAGTCGGCCCTGGCCAACGACCTGAAGCTCGTCGCCCGGCTGATCGACGGGGGGCTCTCCAGCCGCGTCTACTTCGTCTCCCAGGGTTCTTATGACACCCACCGCGGCCAGGCGGGAACCCATCCGCGCAACCTCAAGGACCTGGGGGACGCGCTCCTGGCCTTCTGCAACGACTTGAAAGCGCAGCGCAATTTCGACCGCGTCGTCGTCATGACCTTCAGCGAATTCGGCCGCCGCGTCCATGAGAACGGCAGCGGGGGAACCGATCACGGCACGGCCTCGCCGCAGTTTATCTTCGGCGGGCGGGTGAAGGCGGGCTTGGCGGGAGCGTACCCCTCCCTCGATCCGGCGGGGCTCGACCACGGGGACCTGGTCCACACGGTCGATTTCCGCAGCGTCTACGCGGGGCTCTTGGAAAACTGGCTTAAGACCGACAGCCAGCCGGTGCTGCAAGGGCGCTTCCAGCCCCTGAGCATGGTGGTCTAGCGGTGGTGGACGGCGGCGGGGACGGTTTCCGTGAGCGTCCCGGCACGGGAAGCCTTGGAAAAATCGACCGCGCAGAGGGCGGTGACCGTCTCGGTCGCGGCCTCGGGATCCTTGTCGCGCGTCAGCTTGCAGGGGAGGGTGAAATCGCCCGCGCCGCCCTTGAAGGTGAGGGAAAGGGTTTCGCCCTTGGCCGGGACGGCCACGGGAACGGTCTCATAAAAGGGGGCGTTGCTGCTCTGGGCCTGGAGGAACTGGACCTTGTTGGCCTTTCCCAGCGCGTCGCCATCGACCACGATCGTCCCGCGCCCCTGGGCGTCCAGGTTGACGAGGTTGTAGCCCTCATTGCCGGCTTTGCAGGCGGCCATGCCCAGGGCAAGCGTGGTGGCGAGAAGAGAGGTGGCGGCGGGATTGGGCTTCATGGTTTGTAATTCGGCTATTTTTTGAGGAGGGCGATCAAATCGTTTTCTGGGGCGGGAGCGGGCGCGCTTCCGGCGGCGCGGGGCGGAAAGGGCGCAGGACGCAGGCGAAGTCCTTGCCCAGCTCTGCCTTGCACTCGGCCAGGCCGCTGCCGAAGGGCGTCGTCAAATTGACCGCGAAATTCTGGGAACCCGGATGGGCGGGAAGGTAGGCGCTGGAACAGCGGTCCGGGGCCTCGGCGGCGCAGAGGCGGACTTCCGTGCCGGAATGCATCTGGCCCTGGGTGACGGTGAACGCGCCGTCCCCGTGCTTGTCGACCCGGGCGGTCGGCAGGGTTTGCTCATGGAGCTGGGCCATTTGAACGCCTGTATGATAGGCCCCGGCGGCGACGCCGATTCCCAGGGCTCCGTGAAGGGCGAGATGCTTGAGCTTCATCCCCCCTTAATTCGGCTATTTTAAGGCGGCGGTGCCGTGCGTCGTATCCCCGATGTTCTCGACCGGGGAGCGCTTCCCGTCGTCGGCGGAACGCTGGCGGGCGCCTTCCTTGCCCAGAACGGCTTCCCGGAGCTGGTAGACCTGCTCGTCGAGTTCCTGGAAGGCGCAGAGGGACCATTCATGGGCGGGGGCCAGCCCGGCCTGGAACTTCGCGATGCGGGCGCGCGCCGGGGCGGTGGCGGCCTCCGGCAGTTTGGCCAGAACCTCGGCGGCCTGGCGGGCCATCTCGACGCGGTGGCAAAGGAGGATGTAGTCGTTCCCGGCCAGGATCGACATGCGGACGGCCTCGTCGAAGCCGTACTCGTTGATGATCGCGCCCATGTCCAGGTCGTCGGTCATGACGATGCCGTCATAGGCCCAGTCCCGCCGGATGATGTCCAGGAAGGGCTTGGAAAGGGAGGAGGCGGTGCCGGTGGGGTCCAGGTGGGGATTGCGGACGTGGCCGATCATGAGGCTGTCCATCTCCGGCAGGAGGTCGCGGTAGGGGATCCACTCGTGGGCTTCCAATTCCGCCCGGGTGCGGGCGATGGTGGGGAGGCCGTGGTGGGGGTCGATGACGGCGGCGGAGTAGCCGGGGAAGTGCTTGCCGCAGGCCAGGATGCCCTCCTTCCGCATGGCGCGGGTGAAGGTCCCGGCGAAGTCGGTCACCTGCGCGGGGGTCAGGCCCCAGGTGCGGTTCTTGAGGGAGTTGTCCTGGTCCCCGTTCTGGGAGACGTCCAGGACGGGGCAGAGGTCCAGGTTGAAGCCGAAGAGGCGCAGGAGACGGCCGGTGAGCCGCCCGTGCTCGGCGATGAGGGCGCGGTCCCCCTTGTCCCGGAGCTGGACGGCGCTGGGCGGCTCCGCGCCGATTTCCTTGATGCGGGAGACGCGGCCCCCTTCCTGGTCGATGCAGATGACGGCCTTGCCGCCGGTTTCGCCCTGCAGGTCGTCGATCAGGGCGCGGAGCTGGTCCGGGGTTTTGATATTCCGGCCAAAGAGGATGAAACCGCCCGGGCCGATATCCCGGACGGCCTGGCGGGTCTCCCCGTCCAGCTCCGGACCGGGGACGCCCATGATGAGGAACGGTCCACCGGCGCGCATGAATGGGAGTCTATATCCTAAATCAGACCAAATGCCACCACTTGATGAAGATGGGGATGATGAGAATGGCGACGACGTTGACGACCTTGATCATCGGGTTGATGGCGGGGCCGGAGGTGTCCTTGTAGGGATCGCCCACGGTGTCGCCGGTGACGGAGGCGGCGTGCGCCTCGGAACCTTTGCCGCCGTGGTGGCCTTCCTCGATGAACTTTTTGGCGTTGTCCCACGCGCCGCCGGAGGAGGTCATGGAGATGGCCACGAAGAGGCCGGTGACGATGGTGCCGACCAGGACGCCGCCCAGGACGACGGGGCCCAGCTGCGGGATGAGGGCCACCCCCAGCACCACGATGAGCGGCAGGAGGGCGGGCAGGATCATCTGGCGCAGGGCCGCCTTGGTGACGATGTCGACGCAGGTGGCGTAGGAGGGTTTCTCCGTGCCCAGCAGGATGCCGGGCTTCTCCGCCACCTGGCGGCGCACCTCGCGCACGACGGCGCCCGCCGCCGTCCCCACCGCGTCCATGCTGTAGGCGGTGAAGAGGAAGGGCAGGAGGCCGCCGATGAAGAGGCCGATGATGATCTTCGGCTGCTCCAGGGAGAACTGGATCTGGCTGAGGAATTCCGGGGAGCTGTGGCTCTTTAGCTCCTGGACGTAGGAGCCGAAGAGGACGAGCGCCGCCAGGCCCGCGGAGGCGATGGCGTAGCCCTTCGTCACGGCCTTCATCGTGTTGCCCACGGCGTCCAGCTCGTCGGTGATGTGGCGGACTTCCTTCGGCAGCTCGCTCATGACGGCGATGCCGCCGGCGTTGTCCGTGATGGGGCCGAAGGCGTCCAGGGAGATGACGATGCCCGACATGGAGAGCATGCTCACCACCGCGATGGCAATGCCGTAGAGCCCGGCGAAGTGGTGGGAGAGCAGGATAGCCAGGCCGATGCAGAGCACCGGCAGGCCGGTGGCGCGCATGCCCGTGGCCAGGCCGGCGATGATGTTCGTGGCGTGTCCGGTCTCGGACGCTTTGGCGATCCGCCGCACCGGCGGCATGTCCGTGGCGGTGTAGTAATTGGTGATGAGGACGACCAGCGCCGTCATGACCAGGCCGATGAGGGAGGCGCCGTAGATCGGAGCCCACTCCGTGAGGAAGAGGGCCTGGCAGACCGGCACGAAGAGGATGGCGGAGACCAGCGCGCTAATGACCACGCCGCCGACGAGGGCACGGGTAGGCGAGGTCTTCCGCATGCTGACGGAGAAGATGCCCAGGATGCCGCCGATGACGGAGATGCCGCCGACCAGAAAGGGATAGACGACCGCCGCCGCGTGGCCCGGCAGGGTGATGACGGCGATGAGAACCGCGCCGATGAGGCTGACGGCGTAGGTTTCGAAGACGTCGGCCGCCATGCCCGCGCAGTCGCCGACGTTGTCGCCCACATTGTCCGCGATGGTGGCGGGGTTGCGCGGGTCGTCCTCGTCCAGGTTCTGCTCGATCTTGCCGACCAGGTCGGCGCCGACGTCGGCGGCCTTCGTGTAGATGCCGCCGCCGAGGCGGGCGAAGACGCTGATGAGGCTGCTGCCCAGCGCCAGGCCGACCAGGGCGCTGATGACCTCCCCCTGCGGCAGGTAGCGGGAGGCCACCGTGTAAAAGACCCCCACGGAGAGGAGCGCCAGGCCGACGACCAAGAGGCCCGTGACCGCGCCGCCGTTGAAGGCGATGGAGAGGGCGGCGTGGCGGCTGCGCGTGGCGCCCTGGGTGGTGCGGACGTTGGCCAGCACGGCCACCCGCATGCCGACGTAGCCTGCCAGCATGGAAAAGGCCGCGCCCAGGAGGAAGCCTCCGGCCGTCCACCAGCCCTTGAAAAAGCCGATGAGGAGGAAGATGACGGCGGCGATCGCGCTGATCGTCTCCACCTGGCGGCGCAGGTAGGCCTTGGCGCCTTCCTGGATCGCCTGGGCGATTTCCCGCATGCGCGCGTTCCCCGCGTCGCTGCCGCGGACGTGCAGCCCCAGCCCCACGGCGACCGAAACCGACAGCGCGGCGAGGATTAAAGTAATCAGGATCCCGTTGTGTAAGAGCCAGTATTCCATAAAAGGTTGGTTACAGTGGCGAACATTAAGTTATGACGGTGGGAGCGCAACCTAAAAAACGCCTAAGCAACATTTATGGCAAAAGCATTTAAGCATCCGCTTTTCTGGCTCGCGCTCCTCCTTGCGGGGGGAATCGCCGCCTATGCGAACGCCTTTTCCGTTCCCTTTCTTTTCGACGATCTCCACTCGATCCGGGAGAACCAGTCGATCCGTCATCTCTGGCCGTTGTGGGGTCCGCTCTCGCCGCCGCACGGGGGGCTGACGTTCAGCGGGCGGCCGTTGGCCAATCTCACCCTGGCGGTGAATTACGCCTTGGGCGGATGGAACGTGCGCGGCTACCACGCCTTCAACCTGGCCGTTCACCTCCTGGCCGGGCTGGCGCTTTACGGTATCGCGCGGCGGACGCTCCTCCGCACGCCGTTCGGGGAAGAGGCGGCGCTGTTGGCGGGCGTGATCGCGCTGCTTTGGACGCTCCATCCCCTGCAAACGGAATCGGTCACCTATCTTTCCCAGCGGGTCGAGTCGATGGCCGGACTCTGCGCGTTCTGGACCCTCTACGGATTCATACGGGGGGTGGAGGCGCCGGGCTGGCGGGTTTTCTCCGTCCTGGCCTGCGCCTGCGGCATGGCGTGCAAGGAGACGATGGCGGCGCTCCCTTTGCTGGTTTTGTTTTACGATCGGGCGTTCGTCCTGGGTTCCGTGCAAAAGGCGATCGAGCTGCGGCTCGGCTACTACGTTGCCCTGGTTCTGACATGGGTGATCCTGGGAAAGGAAGTGGCCTGGGAGCAGATGCGCAGCGGCACCGCCGGGGAGGGGACCATCACCGCCGGCAACTATCTGGTCACGCAGGGCTACGCCATCGCCCATTACGTGCGGCTGGCTTTCTGGCCGTTCCCGCAGATTTTCGATTACGGCACGGCGGCGGTGCCGTGGGGCCGGGCCTGGCCGGGCTTTCTTTTCGTCGCGGCGGGCGTGGCGGCGACGGGCTGGGCGTTTTTCCGCCATCCGCGCGCGGGTTTCCTGGGGCTGTGGTTCTTCGCCATCCTGGCGCCGTCCTCCAGCGTCGTCCCGGTGGCTACACAGGTCATGGCGGAGCACCGGCTCTATCTCTCCCTGGCGGCTTTGGTCGCGGGAGCGGTTCTCCTTTTGCGGCGGGGGACGGGCTTCCGGACGATCCTGTTCGTCGGGCTGGCCGCCGCCGTCGGTCTGGGCGGCGCCACCTGGCGGCGCAATGCCGATTACAGGAGCGGCGAGGCGATCTGGCGGGACACCGCGCGGAAGCTCCCTGCCAACGGCCGGGCCTGGAGCAACTGGGGCTGTCTGGTTTACGAGGACGGCCGGCTCGAGGAGGCCCTACCTCTTTGGCGCAAGGCCCTGGAGGTGAATCCGAGGGATGGGGACGCCTGGCTGAACATCGGCCTCTATTATTATCTCAAAGGGAATTTCCCGGAATCCGTCGTCGCTTACCGCCGGGCGCTGGCCTTGCTGCCGTACAGCGCTGCGGCCCACTCCAATCTGGGTAAGGCTCTCTTCGACATGGGCAACCGGGAGGGAGCGTGGGCGGAATATTTCACGGCGTTGCGGTTTCGCCCGGAATTCGTCCCGGCCTGGAACAACCTGGGCTTCTATTATGAAGCGGCGGGGAAGAAGCCGGAAGCACGGCACGCCTATGAAAAGGCCCTCCAGCTCGACCCCGGCAACGCCTACGCCCGTGACGGCATGAAGCGGCTGGATACCGCCCGTTGACTTGTGTCCGTCCGGGAGCGTGCCTAAGGTAATCCCGTGAGCTGTACCGCGCCCGTCCCCGTTCCCGCCGATCCGGCCTCCCGCGTCGCCGCCCTGCGCGCCAAGATTCCCTCCGAAGGCCTCTTTGCCGAGAAGCGCTGGCGTCTTAGCCCGGAGGCTTTTCCTTTAAGCCCCCTGCACCTGGAAAAGCTGGAGAAACTAGGCCCTCTCCTGCACCGCTTCAACCAAGCCTGCAACCTCCTTTACCGGCAAAGCGTCCGGGGCAAGCAGCCCGCCTGGATCGCTGACCTCCTGGACCGGGGCAAGCCCGCCGACCTCGTCGAAGCCTCCCGGGCCGACGCCGCGGCCCAGCAGGTCCCCGCCGTCATCCGTCCCGACCTGATCGTGACCGAAAAAGGCTTCTGCCTGTGCGAGCTCGATTCGGTCCCCGGCGGCATCGGCCTGACGGCCTGGATGGCCCAGGCCTACACGGAGCTGGGGGAAAATGTCCTGGGCGGCCCGGACGGCATGCGGACCGGCTTCGCCTCCATCCTGCCGGAGGGCGACGTCGTCATCTCCGAGGAAGCCGCCACCTACCGCCCGGAAATGGAATACCTTCTGGGCCGGGACCGCGTGAAGGCGGCGGAAACCTACCAGCCGGACGGTAGGCCGATCTACCGTTTCTTCGAATGCTTCGACTGGGAGAACACCGCCCTTTCCAACCTGCGGCAGAACTGGAGCCAGATGGGCCCCGTCACCCCGCCGCTCAAGCCCTACCTGGAGGAAAAGCTTTGGCTGGCCCTTTTCTGGCTCCGCCCGCTCCTGCCCTTCTGGCGCCGGGAATTGAGCGACAAGGGCGTCGCCCTCCTCCAGGAAACCATCCCCTATAGCTGGCTCGTCGATCCCACGCCCCTGCCGCCCCACGGCGTCATCCCCGGCTTGGAGATCCACGACTGGAAAGAAATGGGCCAATTCAGCCAGGCCCAGCGGGAGCTGATCCTGAAAGTCTCCGGCTATTCCCCGCTGGCCTGGGGCTCCCGGGGCGTCCACCTGGGCTCCGACCTGGCCGCCGGAGCCTGGCAGCAGGAGATCGACCAGGCGCTGGCCTCCTACGGAAAGACCCCCTACGTCCTGCAACGCTTCGTAAAAGGGGCCCTCTTCGACCACCCCTTCGTCGACGAAGCCGGGGCGGTTCACGTCATGAAGGGGCGCGTCCGCCTCTGCCCCTACTACTTCGCCTCGAAACCGGAAACCCGGCCCACAGTCAGCGGCGCCCTGGCCACCATCTGTCCGGCGGACAAAAAGCTCATCCACGGGATGAAGGACGCCATCCTGGTCCCGGCGAAGGCGGCGGCGTAATTGCGACAATTGGGGGAAAGCGGCATTCAAATTGCTTAACCTCTAAAAAATACCTCATGCATTTCCCCCCTCCGCCTCAGCCGGTGCCCGTCCTCACCGCTGCCGCGCCCCAGGCCCCCGTGGTGACGAACACCGTCATCCTCCAAAAGGCGCCTGCGCCCAATCCACTTTTGCCGGGAAAGCCCGTCGTACAGGGCATTCAGCTGGGCAATCCCCGCTTGGCGGAGGAACAAGAAGCCCTCCGGCAGCGCCAAGGCCCCGCCGTCCCCGTCACCATGCAGGAAATCAAAGAAGCGGACATCCGCTGCCGCATTCCGGTGGAGGGAATTCCCAAGCTTTTCCGGCGCTCCACTGATCCGGCCTGTAAGGCTTTCAACGAATCCCCGCGCGGGGTGCAGGTGCAGAACCGTTAAAAAAGGGGGGCTGCATGTTCCGCCTTTTCGTCTTCTGCCTCCTGGTATTCGGCCTCTACGTCCTTCTCTACGGCACGCCCCCGGTCGCCTCGATCGACGCCTCCCTGCCGCCCGCGCTGCGGGAGATCATGGCCAACCTCCACAATTCCGCCCTGACCAGCATCGGCCAGGCCTTCGCGCAGGGACGCGTGGCCCTGGGGCAATTGGGCGACGCCATCGCCTCCTCCCTCCGGCATTAGGCCGCGTCCGTTCTCCATTAGAAAACATCGCCGGTTTTCTTTTTGACGCCTTCTCTCTTATGCGAGTAAGGTGCGCCGTCCCTTTTCCTAATGAACATTCACGAATACCAAGCCAAAGAATTGATGGAAAAATTCGGCGTGGCGACCCCGCAAGGAAAAGTCGCCTCCACTCCTGCCGAAGCCGAAGCCGCCGCCGAATCCCTGGGCGGCAAAAACCTGGTCGTCAAATCCCAGATTCACGCCGGGGGCCGCGGGAAGGGGACCTTCAAGAACGGCTATAAGGGCGGCGTCCACTTGGTGGGCAGCTCCAAGGAAGCCGGCGAAGTCGCCGGGAAGATGCTGGGCCAGACCCTCGTCACCGTGCAGACGGGCGAGGCGGGCCGCCTCGTCCGCAAAGTCCTCATCGCCCAGTCGAAGGAAATCGCCCGGGAACTTTACTTCGCCATCGTCATGGACCGCGGCGTCTCCGGCCCCGTCGTCATCGCCAGCACGCAAGGGCGGCGTGAACATCGAGGAAGTCGCCGAGAAAAACCCCGAGCTGCTCGTGAAAGAGCCGGTCGACCCGCTCCTGGGCCTCCAGCCCTACCAGGCCCGCAAGCTGGCCAAGGCCCTCGCCTTCAAGGGCAAGTCGGTCAAGGCCGCCTGCGCCATCTTCCACAGCCTCTACAACCTCTTCCTGGAATCGGACTGCTCCCTCCTGGAAATCAACCCCCTGATCGAAACGCCGGAAGGCGAGGTGCTGGCCCTCGACGCGAAGTTCAACTTCGACGACAACGCCCTCTTCCGCCACCCCGACATCGTCGCCTACCGCGACGTGGAGGAGGAAGACCCGCGCGAGGTCGAGGCCTCCAAGTTCAACCTCAACTACGTCGGCCTGGACGGGAACATCGCCTGCATGGTCAACGGCGCGGGCCTGGCGATGGCCACCATGGACATCATCAAGTTCTACGGCGGCGAGCCGGCCAACTTCCTGGACGTCGGCGGCGGCGCCAGCGAGCAGCAGGTCACGGAGGCCTTCAAGATCCTCGTCGCCGACAAGAACGTGAAGGCCATCCTGGTCAACATCTTCGGCGGCATCATGAAGTGTGACGTCATCGCCCAGGGCATCATCAACGCGGCCAAGGTCACCGGCCTCCAGATCCCCCTCGTCGTCCGCCTGGAGGGGACCAACGTCGCCCTCGGCAAAGAGCTGCTGGAAAAGTCCGGCCTCGCCATCACCACCGCCGACAACCTCGGCCAGGCGGCCCAGAAGGCCGTCGCCGCCGTCAAGTAACGCTTACCACAAACATATGTCCGTACTCGTTGGAAAGAACACGCGCCTGCTCGTGCAGGGCATCACTGGAAAAGCCGGCGGCTTCCACGCCAAAAGCTGCATGGAATACGGCACCAACGTCGTCGCCGGGGTCACCCCGGGCCGCGGCGGGGAGAAGTTCGAGGAAAAAGTCCCCGTCTTCGACACCGTCCTGGAAGCCCGCGAGCAGACCCAGTGCAACGCGACGATGATCTTCGTCCCCGCGCCCGCCGCCGCCGACTCCATCCTGGAAGCCCTCGACGCCGACATCGAGCTGATCGTCTGCATCACGGAAGGCATCCCCGTCGTCGACATGATGCGCGTGAAGGCCGCCCTGGAGAAAAAGCCGCAGAGCCGCCTCATCGGTCCCAACTGTCCCGGCGTCATCACCCCCGGCGCGTGCAAGATCGGCATCATGCCCGGCTACATCCACAAGCCCGGCCGCTACGGCATCGTCTCTCGCTCCGGCACCCTGACCTATGAGGCCGTCTGGCAGCTGACCAACCTCGGCTTCGGCCAGAGCACCTGCATCGGCATCGGCGGGGACCCGATCAACGGCACCTCCCAGACCGACGCCGTCCGCCTCTTCAACGAAGATCCGGACACCGACGCCATCCTCATGATCGGCGAGATCGGCGGCAGCGCGGAAGAGGAAGCCGCCGCCTACATCAAGTCTTACGTCAAAAAGCCCGTCGCCGCCTTCATTGCCGGCGCCAGCGCGCCTCCGGGCCGCCGCATGGGCCACGCCGGAGCCATCATCTCCGGCGGGAAGGGGACCGCGGCCGCCAAGATCGAGGCGCTCAAGGAGGCCGGCATCGCCATCTCCCCGACCCCCGCCGAGATGGGCCAGACCCTCGTCGATCACGTCAAAAAATCGAAATAATCGAAAGGAGAACGGAAGATGACTTTGGCTTCTCGCGGATTGGAAGGTGTGGTGGCGGCGGAAACCCGCCTGAGCGACGTGCGGGGCGCCGAAGGGCAGCTCATCTACGCCGGCTACGACATCAACGAACTGGCGGGCAAAGTCACCTTCGAGGAGATCGTCTACCTCCTCTGGCACCTGGAGCTGCCCACCCGCGCCCAGCTCAACGAGCTGAAGCAGGACCTGGCCGCCGCCCGCACGCTGCCGGAAGGCCTCCTCTCCTACCTTAAGACCATCCCACACGACGCCCAGCCGATGGACGTCCTGCGCACGGCCATCTCCATGCTCGGCCTCTACGATCCCGAGCACGGCGAGTCCCTGGAACTCAACCGCCGCCGGGCCGTTTCCATCACGGCCAAGATCAGCGTCATCGCCGCCTACTTCCACCGCCTGCGGCAGAACCTGCCGCTGCCTCCGGTCCGTACCGACTTGGGAGAAGCCGCCCACTTCCTCTACCTGCTCAGCGGCAAGGAACCCGGCCCCGAGGCGGTGAAGACCCTGGACATCGCCTACGTTCTCCACGCCGACCACGGCTTCAACGCCTCCACGTTCAGCGCCCGCGTCACCATCTCCACCCTGACCGACATCTACTCCGCCATCACCGCGGCGATCGGCACCCTCAAGGGCCCCCTGCACGGCGGCGCCAACGAGGGGGTCATCCACATGCTCGAAGAGATCGGCGGCGTCGACAAGGTCGACGCCTGGGTCCACGAGCGTCTGGCCAAGAAGGAAAAGATCATGGGCATGGGCCACCGCGTCTACAAGACCCTGGACCCCCGCGCCCCCCACCTGAAGGAAATGGCCATCCGCCTCACCAAGGAACTGGGCGAGCCGAAGTGGATCGAGATGAGCGAGAAGATCGCCGAGATCATGCTCCGCGAGAAGCACCTCAACGCCAACGTCGATTTCTACTCCGCCACCGTCTACTACAGCCTGGGCCTGCCCACGGACCTCTTTACCCCCATCTTCGCCATCGCCCGCACAGCCGGGTGGACCGGGCACATCCTGGAGCAGCTGGCTGAAAACCGGCTCTTCCGCCCCCAGAGCGAATACATCGGCCCCGAGGTCGGACGCAAGGTCGTCCCCCTCGACGAGCGGTAAAACCGGCATGATTTGGGGATTGCGTCGTCCCGGCGCTTCCTCTTCTATCATCCCCCCAACCCTTTTTATCCCTATGAAGCGCCATACCCTCAGCGTCCTCCTCTTCCTGGCCGCCGCCCTTTCCGGTTTTGCCCAAGGCGATGCCAGCATGCCGTCCGGCGGCGCGGGCGATTCCTTTTCCTCCAGCCCGGCCGTCCCTGTCTACCTGGCGGTCCCTAGCACCCAGAAGCAGGCCCAGCAGATCCACCAGGAATTGGCCGTCGACTACTCTTACGTCGGCGGTTCCCAGGCCCGCAACGGCGGCACCCACTACGGCGACAGCGACGCGCAGGAGCACGACGTCCGTTACAGCGCCCTCGTTCCCTTTGACGAAACCTGGGGCATGTCCTTCGGCGTCGACTACTCCCGCTTCGATTTCGGCAACCCCTCCACCGCCGCGGGCCTGCCCCAGAACATCGAGGCCGTCGTCCCCAACATCGGCGTCCGCTACAAGGTCGACGACCAGTGGGCTCTCTTCGGCCGTTTCGCCCCGGAGATCGAGAACCTCAACAATTGGAGCCAGTCCCAATACATCCGCTACACCGGCGCCTTGGGGGCTTTTTATGACGTGAACCCGGCCCTCCAGTTCACCTTCGGCTTGGCCATCAACCCCGGCACCATCAAGATTCCGGTCATGCCCCTGGTCGGCATGCGCTGGAAGTTTGCCGACTCTTGGACCCTCTTCGTCGGCTTCCCCAAATCCTCCGTCGAATACCGCATCAACCCCAAGTGGGTTGTCGGCGCCGGCCCCTCTTTCAAAGGCGGCGTCTTTCGCACGGACGGGGATTACGGCACCGCTTCAGGCCGTCCCGACCTGAACAACCAGCATTTCTACTACCGGGAAATCCGCGTCGGCGTGAACACGGAATACCAGTTCACCCCGTGGATGGCCCTCGACGCCGAGGTGGGCGGCTCCCTCTACCGCGAGTTCGACTTTGATGACGTCGGCTCCGGCTACAAGGTCAAGAATCAGCCCGCCCCCTACGGCCAGATCGGCCTGAAGTTCCGGCTTTAAAGCCTGGCCCGATACGTCATGGCGTGGGCATCAGCTCCTCGCCCGTATTGTAAGGGGCTAGGTTCTCTCCCTTGATCGGCTCCGGCGGCGGAGCGGCTTCCTTCAGGATGCCGTCCAGCGCGTCCAGATCAGTGATGCGGTAACTCTTCGGGATCTCAAAGCGGCTCGCCTTCAAAGGCGCATCGGCGCGGAATTCGGCCAGCGCCATCGTATTCCGCGCGCTGCCGTGCTCCATCCAGGTGAGGGCGGCCGGGCACCCGGCGTCCGCGGGCAGGGAGTTGAAGAGCGGCTCGATCCCGTCCGGGGCCACTTCCCGCATGGCGACGAGCCGCACCACGTCGGAGACCAGGGCAAAGCGCTTCCACAGGGCCAGCTTCGCCCCCGCCTGGGGGTCGGCCTTGTTCAGGAACGGAATATGGGCCTCCACGGCGCGCGTCCCTTCGCCAGCCGCCTCCCAGGTCTTCTCCTTCCCGTCGCCGCCCTCGAAGTGCCAAAGCCACCGGCCGTCGTCGCCGCCCTGGCGGGAGGCGGCGGGGAAACCGGGCAGGTTCTCGTCCAGGATGTTCTGCCCCCGGCGCTGCTTGCGGACGGCGGCGGCCACCTCCGGCCAGTTGAATTTCCAGTAGTAGGCGTCCCGTTCCTCCAAGCCCACCAGATCGCCCGTCTTCGTGTCGTAAAGGATGCCGAAGCGGCGGGAAGGCTGCTCGATCCGCAGCCGCGCACCGTCCCAGAAAAGCTCCAGCGTCTCCCGCGAGTCGGGGTAACGGCATTCCACGGAGGCCGTCGTCATGAGCGGCGCGGCGCAGCCAGCGCCCGCCAGCAAAATGAAAAGCAGGCCGCTAAACGTCGACCGCATCGTCTTTCGCCTTTTTGGCCCGGGCGCCGAAGAGGATCGTGCCAAGCCGGACGATGGTGCTCCCTTCCTCGATGGCGACTTCGAAATCGGCGCTCATCCCCATGGAAAGCTCCGGCAGATGCAACCCGGTCTCCTTCTCCACGCGGTCCCGCGTTTCCCGCAGCCCGGCGAAGACGGGGCGGACCCGCTCCACCTCCTCGTAATAGGGGGCCAGCGTCATCAAGCCGCAAAGCTCCAGGGAGGAAAGGGCGTTGATCTGTTTCGCCAGGGCGGAAGCCTGCGCGGGCGCGACGCCGAATTTCTGCGATTCCCCCGCCTGGTTCACCTGGAGGAGGACCTTCAGCCGCCGCCCTTCCTCCTTCGCCCGCGCGTCGAGCGCGGAGGCGATTTCGATGGAGTCGAGGGACTGAACCCAGTCGAAAAGCGCCGGGACATACTTCACCTTGTTCGACTGCAAGTGGCCGATGAGGTGCCAGGTGCCGCGCGGGCCGCAGTCCTCCTTTTTCGCCCGGGCTTCCTGGACCTTGTTCTCGCCGATCTGGTCCAGCCCGGCGGCGACCGCCTCCCGGACCGTCTCGGCAGGGTGATTCTTCGTCACGGCGATGAGGGTGACCTCCTCCGCCTTTCGGCCCGCCTTTTGGGCCGCGGCGGCGATCCGCGCCTGGATCACCGGATATTGTCGGTTGAAAAAACTGTTCATCTGAAAAAAGCTCTATAAGTTCTACTTATTCCGCATGCAAATCGAGTCGCTCAAGGTTTTCCGTGATCTTGTCGAGACGTCCAGTTTTAGCAAGGCCGCCCGCTCCAATTCGATCACCCAGTCCGCGGTGAGCCAGCAGGTGCGCGGATGGGAAGAGCGCTTCGGCCTGCCGCTCATCGACCGCAGCGGCAAGCAATTCGCCCTCACGCGGGAAGGGGTCCTCTTCTACCAGACGGCCAAGAAGATGATCGACGATTTCGACGCCTTCCAGCACGGCCTGGCGGAAATGCGCAACGTCGTCGCCGGCCCGATCCGCGTCTCCGCCGTCTACAGCGTCGGCCTGCACGAGCTGCCGCCCTACCTCAGCGCCTTCCTGCGCGCCTATCCCTCCGTCAACGTCCACGTGGAATACCGCCGTGCCAACCAGGTCTACGAGGACGTCGCCGAAGGAGCCAGCGACCTGGGCCTCGTCGCCTTTCCCGTCACGCGGAAGGGATTGCGCGTCGAGTCGTTCCGGCAGGACCGCCTGGTCTTGATTTGCAGCGCGCGCCATCGCCTGGCCGGGCAGAAGGAAATCCCCATTGCCTCCGTGGCGAAGGAGAAGTTCATCGGTTTCGAGCCCGACATCCCCACGCGCAAGGCGCTCGACAAGATCTTCAAGGAAAACGGGGTCGAGGTGAACCCCGTGATGGAATACGACAATGTCGAGACGGTGAAGCGCGCCGTGGAGGTCGACGCGGGCGTCGCCATCGTGCCGCTGGCCAGCGTTGAGCAGGAGCTGAAGCGGCAGACCCTCCGCACCGTCGAGTTCAAGGAGGAGAAGCTCTACCGCCCGCTGGGCATCCTATACAAGGGCGGCCGCATCCTTTCCCCCGCCGTCCGCCGCTTCCTGGACGCGCTCAAGGAAGAGCCGCCCTCATTTTGATATGGCGTCCTATTACCAATGCCAGCGCTGCGGCAACTGCTGCCGCTGGCCGGGAACGGTGCGCGTGAGCGCGGAGGAGACGGACGCCATCGCAGCCCATCTCCGTTTGGCGCCGGACGAATTCATCTCCCGCTACACGGAGCTGCTACCGGACCGCCGGGGCCTGACCCTTCGCTCCACGCCGGACGGCGCCTGCATTTTCCTGGAGGGAAAGAATCACTGCGCCATCCAGGGGGCCAAGCCGCGCCAGTGCTCCGGTTTCCCCAACACCTGGAACTTCCCCGGCTGGCGGGACGTTTGCGAGGCCACGGAGATCGCCGATGCGGCGCTTTGACACCGTCATCCTGGGCAGCGGCATCGCGGGGCTTTCCCTGGCCCTGCGCGCGGCCCGCGCCGGCACCGTCGCCATCCTGACGAAGAAAGGCTCCGCCGAGTCGAACACCAACTACGCCCAGGGGGGCATCGCCTGCGTCACCTCGGAGGAGGATTCCTTCGAGATGCACGTCCGCGACACCCTGGAGGCGGGCGCGGGCCTGTGCCATGAGGACGTCGTCCGCCGCATCGTGGAGGAAGGTCCGGAGCGGGTGCAGGAGCTGATCGACCTGGGGATGCAATTTACCGGGCGGGGCAACGGCGTCCGCGGGGAGTTCGACTTGGGGAAGGAAGGCGGCCATTCCAAGCGGCGCATCCTCCACGCCAAGGACGTCACGGGCCGGGAGATCGAGCGGACGCTTTTGGCTGCCGTCGCGGCGGAGCCGAACATCCGGATATTCGAGAACTTCACCGGCATCGACCTCATCACCCGGCGCAAGCTCGGCTTCGGCGGACCGGACCGCTGCCTGGGCGTCTACGCCTTGGACAACCAGAGCGGGGAGGTGGAGACCTTCGGCGCGGGTCACGTCGTCCTGGCCACGGGCGGCTGCGGAAAAGTCTATCTCTATACCACCAACCCGGACATCGCCACCGGCGACGGCGTCGCCATGGCCTTTCGCGCCGGCGTGCCGGTGGCCGACATGGAATTCGTCCAGTTCCATCCCACCTGCCTCTTCCACCCGCAGGCGAAGAACTTCCTCGTCAGCGAGGCGGTGCGCGGGGAGGGCGGCCTCCTGCGCGACGCCAGGGGCCGCCGTTTCATGGAAGGAACGCACCCGATGGCGGAGCTGGCCCCGCGCGACATCGTGGCCCGCGCCATCGACGCGGAGATCAAGCGCAGCGGCCTGCCCTGCGTCTACCTGGACATCACCCACAAGGGGGCCGATTGGGTGAAGGAACGCTTCCCCTTCATCTACGAGAAGTGCTTCTCCTTCGGCATCGACATCACGAAGGAGCCGATCCCCGTCGTCCCCGCCGCGCATTACCAATGCGGCGGCGTGCAGAGCGGCATCGACGGGCGGACCTCCCTGCCGGGCCTTTGGGTCGCCGGGGAGACCGCCTGCACCGGCCTGCACGGGGCCAACCGCCTGGCCAGCAACTCCCTCTTGGAGGCGCTGGTCGTCGCCCACGGCGCGGCCTTGGCCATGGAGAATGAGGGCAAGCCTGCCGAGGTGCCCCCTCTGCCGGAATGGGAAAGCGGCTCCGCCTCCGATCCGGACGAACTGGTCGTCGTCACCCACAACTGGCGGGAGATCCGCCAGCTCATGTGGGACTACGTCGGCATCGTGCGCACCACCAAGCGGCTGCGCCGCGCCGGAGCGCGCCTCCGCAACCTGACGGAAGAGGTAAGGGAATACTTCTGGAATTACAACGTGACGGCCGATCTTCTGGAACTGCGCAACCTGGTTTTGGTGGCCTCCCTCATCGTCGATTCGGCCCTCTCCCGGCAGGAGAGCCGCGGCCTCCACTACAATACCGACTTCCCGTTGCCGGACGATTCCCGCCCCCCGCGGGACACCGTCCTCACTCCTTGACGGAGTAGGCGATCGTCACCCAGCTGGCGCGGGCGAAGTCGATGCCGGACGCCTCCCGCACCGGTCCGGTGAGGACCGGCGGCAAGACGCGGACCTTTGGCTCCCGGCGCTTCCAGATCGCCTCCAGCGCAGGCCCGATGCCGATTTCCCGCTCCAGCGCCACGGAAAGTAGCGGCCCCGGCCCGTTCAGCGCGGCGGGATTTTCCGGGAAGGCCCAGCGGCGGCCGGTATAGAAAATGAGGCTCCCCTCGGTAAAGCCGTAGGCCAGGCACGCGGCGTCGGCGGGAAGGGTGGCGGAAGCCTCCGCCACGGCCAGGGCGGGCAGGAGCGGCCGAAGGGAGGTGCCCAGGATGAGGAACCCGGCGGAGACGGCGAGCACGGGTACCCAGGCCAGGCGGAAGAGATTCCCCCGCCAGAGCAGGGCCAGGAACATGAGCCCGCCCAGCACGGTCCAGAGGCCCAGCAGGGCTGCGCGCAGGTGGCGCAGCTCCGGTGTCCACGGCGCGGCGACGATCACGGCGCCCAGAGCCAGGAGAATTATTCCCCAGAGAGCCAGGACGCCTCCGGCAAAGACGCGGGCCCAGCGCGGCAGCGGCCCGTGCAGCCCGGGCGCCTGGGCCAGGAGGAGGAAAAAGGCGGGGAAAGCGGGCAGGATGTAGTGGGGCAGCTGCGTGGCGTAGGCGGTGAAGATGAGATAGGGAGCCACCAGCCAGGCGACCAGGAAGGCGTTCCGCGCATTCCAATGCCGCCGCGCGGCGACCGCCGCCGCCCCGGCGAAGGCGATCCACGGGAAGAAGCTGAGCAGGGAGGTGACCAGATAGTAGGGCAGGAAGTAATGGCGGCTGTTGAGCGGCTCCATGCCGCGCGCCACCACATGTTCCCCGATGCCCACATGCCACCACCGCCCGTCGGTGACCAGCAGGCAGGGGACGCCCCATAGCGCGGTGAGGGCCAGCAGGCCCAAGAGGCCCCGGACCAGCCGCAGGTTTCGCCAAGGCAGGGGCCGCCGCCAGAAGACGAAGCGGTAAAGGAGCGCCGTCACGACCGGCACGGCCAGGGTGATCGGCCCCTTGGCCAGGAAGCCGACAGCCAGCGAGCCGTAGAGGAGGAGCCGCTTGCGCGTGCCGTTCTCCGCCGTATCCAGCAGGTCGAAGAGAGCCACCTGGGCCACAGCCACTGCCAGCACCATCGGCATGTCGGCCACGGAGAGCCGTCCGTGGAGGAGGACCTGGAAGGAGGTCAGAAAGGCGAAGCCCGCGACGAACCCGGCCGCCGCCGTGAACCACCGCGCTCCCGTGGCATAGAGAAAGAGCGCCAGGACAATGGCGGAAAGGATCGAGTGGAGGCGGGCCATCAGTTCCGTCACCCCGCCCAGCTGGTAGAAAACGGACATCACCCAGTAGGTGAGGGGGGGTTTGTCGAACCGTTCGTGCCCGTTGAAGGTCGGCACCAGCCAGGAATGGCGTTGGAGCATCTCCCGCGTCGCCTCGGCAAAGCGGGGCTCATCCCGGTCAATAAGGGGCAGCTCCGCGCTGCCCAGGACCAGGAGGAGAATGCCCGCCGCCACCAGGAGCCAGACATGGGCGCGCGGAGAAAGGGAGGGGACCTGCATGAGGGGCCAAATTTGTAACTGCATTTCCTCCTTTTGGCCAGAGGCCCCTTTTGATATTCCTGAAGGAGCTTGAACAGCGATTCGCGCATTTTTATCGCCGGGCATCGCGGCTTGGTCGGCTCGGCTTGCTGCCGGGTCTTTCAAAATCACGGATTCCGGAACCTCGTCACCCGGACGCGGCAGGAGGTCGATCTTCAGGACCGGCAGGCCGTGGACCGTTTCTACAAAGAGGCGAGGCCGGAGTACGTCATCGTCGCGGCGGCAAAAGTCGGCGGCATCGGGGCCAACTCCCGCTACCCGGTCGAGTTCCTCGTCGATAACCTGGAGATCGAGATCAACCTGATCCGCGGCGCCTACGAGGCGGGGGTAAAGAAGCTCCTCTTCCTGGGCAGCTCCTGCATCTATCCGAAGATGGCGGAGCAGCCCATCGCGGAAGAATCGCTCCTGGGCGGCCACCTGGAGCCGACCAACGCCCCCTACGCCATCGCCAAAATCGCCGGCATCTCCCTTTGCCAGGCCTACGCCCGCCAATACGGGGCCAAGTTCATCTCCGCCATGCCGACGAACCTCTACGGCATCGGCGACAACTTCCACCCGGAAAACTCCCACGTCCTGCCCGCCCTCCTGCGCCGCTTTGACGAAGCCGCGCGCCGGGGCGATGCCGAAGTCGTCGTCTGGGGCAGCGGCGCGCCCCTGCGGGAATTCCTCTTCGCGGACGACCTGGCGGAGGCCTGCCTCTTCCTCCTCCAGAATTACGAGAGTCCGGAGATCCTCAACGTCGGCTACGGGGAGGATCTCCCCATCAAGGAACTGGCGGAAAAAATCGCCGCCTTGGTCGGCTTTAAGGGGAAGATCGTCTGGGATCGGAGCCGTCCGGACGGAACGCCGCGCAAGCTGATCGATTCGGCCAAGATCCGCGGTCTGGGCTGGAAGCCCCGCACCTCCCTGGACGAGGGGCTGGCGCAGACTTACGCCTGGTGGCGTTCCCAGGAACCCGCTCCGGCTTCCGCTTAAGGCTCTTATGCTGCGCAAGCGCCAGCAGTTCTACTACCAGATCCTCCAGTGCATCGACGCCGCCGTCCTGACCGGCGCGCTGGCCCTGGCCCATTGGCTCCGCCTTCATCTGCCGAACATCTCCGGCATGGAGCCGACGTGGGAGCTGGGCCCGCTGGGAAACTACCTGTGGCTCCTGGGCATCATCCTGCCCGCCGGGCCGCTCCTCCTGGAAGTGCAGGACTTTTACCGCATCCCGTTTCCGCAAAGCCGGTGGGTCGTCCTGGGCCGCGTGGTGCGGGCCGTCTTCTACCTCTGGCTTCTGCTCCTGGGCGTCATCGTCTTCCTGCGCATCCCGGCGGAGAACGTCAGCCGCGGCGTTCTCCTTCTCTTCATTCCGGTGGCCGTCTGCCTCATGATGGTCCGGGACGCCGCCTTCCGGCTTTGGTACGTTCGCCAGGGCCTCGTTCGAGCCAAGCGGATCATGCTCTGCGGCTCCACCAGCCAGCGGGCCCACTGGCGGAAAATGATCGAGACTCACCCGGACCACAATCTGGCCATCTATGCCGAGATCGACCTCCATCAGGACACCTCCAGCCAGTTCATGGAGGCCCTCCACCGGCACAGCATTGAGATCGTCCTCTTTGAGATCAATCCGGCCATCCTTTCCGAGATCAACGGCGCCATGAAAGTCTGCGAGTCCGAGGGGATCGAGTCCTGGGTCTCCGCCGACTTCATCACCACCACGCTGGCCCGCCGGGAATTCGACGAATTCCTGGGACAGCCCCTCATCGTCTTCCGCACCGCCCCGAACGCCGCCTGGCAACTCCTCCTCAAGGGAATGATGGACCGTTGCGGGGCCTTTCTCCTCCTGTTGATTACCGGGCCTTTCCTCCTCCTGATCGCCTTGGCCATCCGGGTTAGTTACGGTTCCCCCGTCCTGTTCACGCAAATGCGGAGCGGGCGCCATGGCAGACCCTTCGTCATGTATAAGTTCCGTACGATGGTGAACACGGCGGAACAGAAGCAGGAAGAACTGGCCGCCTTCAACGAAATGGGGGGGCCCGTCTTTAAAATGAGCAACGATCCCCGGGTAACTCCATTGGGCAAGTGGCTCCGCCGCACAAGCTTGGACGAGTTTCCCCAGCTCTGGAATGTCTTGAGGGGGGAAATGAGCCTCGTCGGCCCCCGGCCCTTGCCGGTCCGGGAAACCGAAAAATTCAGCGACTACACCCAGCGCCGCCGGTTGAGCGTCAAACCGGGGCTAACCTGCCTCTGGCAGATTGCCGGGCGCAACGAGATCAAGGACTTCTCTGATTGGGTGCGCCTGGATCTGGAATACATCGACCACTGGAGCTTCTGGGGGGACCTCCGCATCCTTCTGAAGACCATCCCCGTCGTCCTTTGGGGGAGGGGGGCCAAGTAGGCAAAATTCTGCTTGTCACGGCGGTTGGCTTCTCTACGCTAGCCCCCTCACACAAAGAATATGGAAAAGAACGAAAAGACCGCTGTGGTCAATGAGTTGAAGCTCCACGAGTCCGACACCGGGTCGGCCGACGTGCAGATCGCCCTCCTCACCCACCGTATCAACGACCTGACCTCCCACCTTCAGCAGTTTAAGAAGGATCACAGCTCCCGCCGTGGCCTCCTTCGCATGGTCAATCGCCGGCGCAAGCTGCTCGATTACCTTAACGGGACCAATCCGTCCCGTTATAAGCAGGTGCTGGCCAAGCTGAGCCTGCGCAAGTAACCGTCGCGCCAGTCCTTCGGGACTGGCGTTTTCGTTTACAGACAGCGCGCGTGGCGCCCTTGGGGGGCGCTCCGCTCAGTTTAAGTCACTTCTCTCTGCGGATCGGTCACGCTCCCCGTGCCCAGGCCCGCATCCACTCATACAAAAATAAGGAAATAATACATATGGATACCGCAACCCGCCTCTCGACCCAGTTCGGGGCCAATCAGATCACCTTCGAAACCGGCAAGCTCGCCAAACTGGCCGACGGCGCCGTCACCGTCACCTACGGCGAGACCATGGTCATCGTCACGGCCGTCTCCGCCACCACCATCAAGCAGGGCCAGGACTTCTTCCCCCTGACCGTCGAATACCGCGAGCGCGCCGCCGCCGTCGGCCGCATCCCCGGCGGCTACTTCCGCCGTGAGGGCCGCCCCTCCGAGAAGGAAATCCTCACCTGCCGCATGACGGACCGCCCGCTCCGCCCCCTCTTCCCGAAGGGCTACCTCTACGACACCCAGATCATCACCACCCTCCTCTCCGCGGACGGCGTGAATGACCCCGACATCCTGAGCATCAACGGCGCCTCCGCCGCCCTCATGGTCTCCGACATTCCCTTCGCCGGCCCCATCGGCGCCACGCGCGTCGGCCGCGTCGACGGCAAGCTCGTCATCAACCCCACCCATGAGCAGCGCTCCATGAGCGACCTGGACCTCGTCTACGTCGGCACGGAGAAGGAAGTCCTCATGATCGAAGGCAGCGCCGAAGAGCTGCCCGAGGAAGAGTTCAACGCCGCCCTGGAATTCGCCCAGAAGGAAATCCAGGCCGTCGTCTCCCTGCAGAAGGAACTGGCCGCCAAGGCCGGCAAGGCCAAGCGCCAGGTGCCCCTCTTCACCGTCGGCCAGGAACTGCTGGAAATCGCCTACTCCGTCGCGGGCGACCGCATCGAAGGGGCCATCTACACCCCCCGCAAGGTCGAGCGCCAGAAGAACGTCGACGCCCTCAAGGCCGAGGTGAAAGCCAAGATCCTGGAAGCCCATCCCACGGCCACCGACTTTGAGATCAGCTCCGCCTTCGACTACCTGCAGAAGAAGGCCTTCCGCAAGAGCGTCCTGGAAGGCGGCAAGCGCGCCGACGGGCGCGGCGCCAATGACATCCGCCAGCTCTCCGGCGAGACCGGCATCCTGCCGCGCTCCCACGGTTCCTCCCTCTTCGCCCGCGGCGAGACCCAGGCCGTCTGTCTGGCCACCCTGGCCTCCGTCAGCGAAGCCCAGGAGCTCGACGGCTACACCGGCGGCGAGACCAGCAAGCGCTTCATCCTCCACTACAACTTCCCGCCGTTCAGCGTGGGCGAGACGGGCCGCGTCGGCGGCCTGAACCGCCGCGAGATCGGCCACGGCGCGCTCGCCGAGCGCTCCATCCTGGCCGCCCTCCCCAGCGAGAGCGACTTCCCCTACGCCATCCGCGTCAGCTCCGAGGTGATGGAGTCCAACGGCTCCACCTCCATGGCCTCCGTCTGCGGCGGCGTCCTGGCCCTCCTGGACGCGGGCGTGCCCCTGAAGGCCCCCGTCGCCGGCATCTCCGTCGGCCTCGTCACCGAGTTCCAGAACGACCAGATGGTGAAGCACCTCCTGCTCGACGACATCATCGGCAGCGAAGACCACTTCGGCGACATGGACTTCAAGCTCTGCGGCACCGGCACCGGCGTCACCGGCTTCCAGCTGGACCTCAAGCTCCCCGGCATCCCGCTCTCCCTCCTGAAGGACGCCGTGGCCCGCGCGAAGACCTCCCGCACCAAGATCCTGGCCTTCATGGACACCGTCATCAAGGGGCCGAAGGAGCTGTCCAAGTACGCTCCGCGCATCCACACCCTGCGCATCGACCCGGACAAGATCGGCCTCCTCATCGGGCCCGGCGGCAAGACCATCAAGAGCATCACCGCGGAAAGCGGCGCCGAAATCAACATCGAGGACGACGGCACCGTCATGATCTACTGCAACAACGCCGAGGGCATGGAAGTGGCCCAGCAGATGATCAGCGACCTGACCGGCGAGGTCGAGGTGGGCAAGCTCTACCGCGGCCGCGTTACCGGCATCAAGGAATTCGGCTGCTTCGTCGAGATCATGCCCGGCCGCGAAGGCCTGGTCCACATCTCCGAGCTTTCCGACACGAACGTGCGCCGCACCGAGGACGCCGTGAAGATGGGCGAGGAAGTCTGGGTCAAGTGCATCGGCGTGGACGACCGCAACCGCGTGAAGCTCAGCCGCAAGGCCGCCCTCAAGGAACGCGCCGCCACGGCCGCCAACTAAGGAACCGGTAGCCATGCCTCTTCCCGTCGGCAGCAAGGCCCCGGACTTCGTCCTCAAGACGAAGACGGCCGAGGGCCTCGTGGACGTCCGCCTTTCCGACTTTGCCGGAAAGCAGAACGTGGTGCTGGTCTTCTTCCCGCTGGCCTTCACCAGCGTCTGCACGCAGGAGCTGTGCGACCTCTCCTCCGGCCTGGCGTCCTACAAGGACGTCAACGCCCAGGTCCTCGGCATCAGCGTGGACAGCCCGTTCACCCAGGAAATCTTCGCGCAGAAGGAGAAGATCGCCTTCCCCCTCCTGAGCGACCTGAACAAGGAAACGGCCAAGGCCTACGACGTCGTCTTCCGCAACCTGGCCGGCATCGGCGACACCTCGGCCCGCGCGGCCTTCGTCGTCGACAAGGAGGGAACCATCGCCTACAGCGAGCAGACCCCCACGCCCAAGGACCTGCCGAACTTCGCCGCGGTCAAAGAGACCCTGGCCAAGCTGAAGTAAGGGATTCCTTAGCAAAGAAAAAGGCGCTCCGGATACCGGAGCGCCTTTTTTTGTGCCGTCTTTGACGGCTACGCCTTCACCTTGGCGAAGAAGCGCTTGCCGCACTTCACCACCGTCTCGGTGGAGCAATCGATCGGGGCCATGGGGTCGACGACTTTCTCTCCCGCCACGGTGACGCCGCCCTGGGTGATGAGGCGGCGCGCCTCGCTGCCGCTGGAGGCGGCCTTGATCTCCTGCAGGAGCTTCGCCAGCGGGAGCTTGTTCTCGGAAAGGGTGAAGGACGGGATCTCGTCCGGCAGCTGGTGCTGGGAGAAAACCTTCTCAAACCCCTCGCGCGCCTGGCGGGCGGCTTCCCCGTTGTGGAAGCGGGTGACGAGGCGGGCGGCCAGCTGTTTTTTGGCTTCCATGGGATGCAGGGACTTGTCCAGCTCCTCGCCCAGGAGGATCGGGTACCAGCGGGCCATCAGCTCGTCGGAGATGCCCATCACCTTTCCGAACATGTCGGCGGGCGTGTCGTTGACGGCGATGTAGTTGCCCAGCGATTTGCTCATCTTGTTCACCCCGTCTGTCCCTTCCAGAAGGGGCAGGGTCAGGACGACCTGCGGCGGCTGGCCGGTCTGCTCCTGCATGTCGCGGCCGATGAGGAGGTTGAAAAGCTGCTCGCTGCCGCCCAGCTCCACGTCGGCGCGGACCTCCACGGAGTCCCAGCCTTGGAGGAGGGGGTAGGTCAGCTCGTGCATGGCGATGGGCTTGCCCGCCTCCCGGCGCTCCTGGAAGTCGCGCCGCTGAAGCATCTGGGTGGCGCTGCCGCGCCGCTGGAGCTGGAGTAGGTCGACGGCGGTCATCTTGTTGAACCAGGTGCCGTTGTAGACCACCTCCGTCTTGGCGGGGTCCAGGACCTTGAAGGCCTGGTCCTGGTAGGTGGCGGCGTTGGCGGCGATGGCTTCCCGGGAAAGTTCCGGGCGGGTGGAATCGCGGCCCGTGGGGTCGCCGATGGAAGCGGTGAAGTCGCCGATGATGAGGACGGCGTGGTGGCCGAGGTCCTGGAACGCGCGCAGCTTCAGGAGCGGCACGGTGTGGCCCAGGTGGATGTCCGGCGCGGTCGGGTCGACGCCGAATTTCACCCGCAGGGGGCGGCCCAGGGCCAGCTTCTTGGCCAGCTCCTCCTTGGAGTGGACGTGTTCGGTGCCGCGGGTGAGGGCGGCGAGGGGGTCTTGGGTCATGAAAGGGGGGATAAAGAAAAAAGGGCGGGCGGATGATCCGCCCGCCCTTTTGGGGATGGTCCGAAAGGACGAGCCTTACTTCTTGCTCTCGCCGGGGCGGTAGTCTTCCTGCGCCTGGGCGAAGGCGTCCTCGAGGGAGCCGAGGTCCTCGCCGGGACGGATGGTGTCCAGGCGCTCGCGCTCCTTCTCGAACTGTTCGTCGCTGTAGTCCATGGTCTTCAAGGAGAGGCCGATGCGGCGCTCCGCCTTGTCGATGCGGATGATGCGGGCCGTGACGTCCTGGCCGATCTTGAGCACGTCCTTGACCTTGGCAACGCGCTCGTTGCTGATCTGGGAGATGTGCACCAGGCCGTCGATGTCGTCGGCCAGCTGGACGAAGGCGCCGAAGCTGGCGACCTTGGTGACCTTGCCGCTGACGGTCTCGCCGACCTTGTAACGCTCTTCGATGGACTTCCAGGGATCGTCACCCAGCTGCTTAAGGCCGAGGGAGATGCGCTGGTTGGTCTTGTCGATCTCGATGACCTTGGCCTCGATCTCGTCGCCCTTCTTGAGCATTTCGGAGGGGTGGTTGATCTTGCGGGTCCAGCAGAGGTCGTTGACGTGGATGAAGCCGTCGATGCCCTCGTCCAGCTCCACGAAGGCGCCGTAGGCGGTGAAGCTGCGGACGGTGCCCTTCACGGTCATGCCGGCCGGGTACTTGAGGGAAACCTCTTCCCACGGGTTCGGGTCGAGCGCGCGGACGGAGAGGGAGATCTTCTGGTCGTCCTTGTTGACGTCCAGGACCACCGCTTCCAGCTCCTGGCCGACGGTGAGCACGTCCGCCGGACGCGCCACGCGCTTGGTCCAGGAGAGCTCGGAGACGTGGACCAGGCCTTCGATGCCGGGTTCCAGTTCCACGAAGGCGCCGTAGGGGGCCAGGTTCGTGACCTTGCCCTTGACCTTGCTCTGGATGGGGAACTTGTCGGCGATCTTGTCCCAGGGGTTGTCGCTCTTCTGCTTGAGGCCGAGGGAGACGCGCTCCTTCTCGCGGTCGACGTCGATGACCATGACTTCCAGCTCCTGGCCGACGCGCAGCAGCTCGGAAGGATGGGTCAGGCGGCTCCAGCTCATGTCGGTGATGTGGAGCAGGCCGTCGATGCCGTCCAGGTCGATGAAGGCGCCGAACTCGGTGATGTTCTTCACCGTGCCGTTGACCAGGCTGTTCTTCTTGACGCTCTCCAGGAACTTGGAGCGCTTCTCGGCGCGCTCCGCCTCGACGATCTCGCGGCGGGAGAGGACGACGTTCTTGCGCTCTTCGTTGATCTTGACGATCTTGCAGGTCAGGCTCTTGCCTTCGTATTCGCGCAGGTTCTTCGGCGCGATGACGTCCACCTGGGAGGAGGGGAGGAATGCCTCGACGCCCACGTTGAGCATCAGGCCGCCCTTGACCGCGGCCTTCACCTTGCCGGTGATGACGCCGCCTTCGTTGTAGGTCTTCAGGATCTTGTCCCAGTTCTGCTTCTGGGAGGCCTTTTCCTTGGAGAGGACGACGGTGCCGTCCTCGTTCTCCAGCTCTTCGAGCAGGACTTCGACCTCGTCGCCGACGTTCAGCTCGGCGGGTTCTTCAAATTCGTTGAGGGAGATGACCCCTTCGGACTTGTAGCCGATATCGACCAGGATTTCCTTGCTGCGCTTCTCGATGATGCGGCCCTTGACGATGCTGCCTTCCTCGAAGGTCTTCATCGACTTAGCCAACAGTTCCAACATTGCTGCCATGGATATGTCTTTCCTCCCCTTTTTGCGTTCATTTTCCGGCTTTTGGGGAAAAGGCCGCCCGCGCGCCGGAGGGAGATGAAAGAGATAGGACCGGCGTCCTGCGGGCTGGAACCTGATCCAGCCGGAAGGGCGATCCTACGCGTTCCGCAAAACCCCGCAAGCCTTAATCATCAACCGGTAAACGCATCTCCACGACGGCCCGCTGGGCCCCGTCCCCGTTGGTGGCGTCAAAGGGGATGAATTTGTCCATGGGCAGGACGACGCTTTGCCAGGGGGACTCGTAGAGGACGGCGTTTTCCTCTCCCAGGAAGCGGACGCGGACCTGGACGGTCAGGGGCCGCTCCGTGAGGTTGCGGATCTGGCAGGTCACTTTCAGGCTGCCCTGGCCGTCGGAATAGGCGTGGAAGTCGCCGATGTCGATTTTCTTTCCCAGGGCGGCGTCTAAGGCCTGGAAGGAGGCGGCGTTATCGGTGGGCAGCGGGGTCCAGCCTTCGCCCGGGCCCTTGCGCATGGCGGGGCCGGGGGCGCTGGAGCAGGCGGCCAGGAGGAGGGCGATGAGGAGCAGGCCCCTCATGAGATCTTGGCGATTTCCGCCATGATCAGATGGGCCAGCTCGGCGTAGCCTTCCTTCCCTTTGGCCGCGAGTTCCTCATAGGGCGGGGTGAAGGGCTTGCCGATGGAGACGCGCAGGGGGTGGCGGTTGAGTTTTTTCCCGCCCATGGGCAGTGCCTCGTAGGAGCCGAAGAGGCGGACGGGCAGGATGGGCACCCCGGCCTTGGCCGCGAC
>JAPWJX010000006.1 GCA_028283855.1 Verrucomicrobium sp.
GCTTCATCAAAAGGCCGCCGGGCTTTTCTAGAACCCCGCCCCGGTCAGAAGCCTATCTTTTTGTCGCCTTGCGCGGCCTCAGGCTCCCTGTCCCCAAGCAGGAGATACTTGAAGAAAAGGAAGGTGATGAAGGGAACGAACTCGTTGTAGATCCGGAGCTCAACCATGTTTCCGGCATATTCGAGCATGATCAGGCCGGGAATGGTCGCCAGGAGGAGGAATTTCTCCAGCTTGTTCAGCCGGAAAAAGATGCACGGCAGCCAAAGGAGGATGCCGCAGCCGAAGTAGAGCAGCTGGACCTGGACCTCCCGGTCGGAGAGGATGCGCTTGGCGAAGTAGACGAAGCGGAAATCGCCGTCGGTGTGCGATGCCACGCTGGTGGCGACGGAGTAGTGCCAAAGATGGAGCTGCAGCAGGTGCACCAGACCGATGAGCAGGCAGGCAAGGGCGGTGGGCCACACCGCGCGGAAGAATTTCCGGGAAAAATAGGGCTGCTGGCGGACGAAGTGGAAGGCCGCGGCGTGAAAGGTCGCGAAGATGACGGTTTCCCGGCTCAGGGAAAAGACGACCGCCAGCGCCACGCCGAGGCCGACCGTCCGCAAATTGGCCGACGTGAGCATCAGGAAAATGATCATGTAGAAGCCGATGGCGGGAAAGTCGTAGACGTAATAGCAGTTGAGAATGCGGGCGCCCGTGTAGTGCATGGACAATATCGTGAAGAACACGATGTTGAGGAGGCGCGGCTCCAGGACGCGCCCGGCCAGGCGCTCCGCGTAGGGGCGCAGCAGGACGAAGCAGGGAATCACCGACACGAGCGCGGCCCCGAAGCGGAAGGGATTGGTGTCCAGGACGTGGTGCGGGATGTAGACGTGGCAAAGAATGAACGGGATGAGGAAGCGGAAAAGGACCGGCGCGTGCACATGGAAGGTCCCCTGCTTGACGATGGAGGAATACTCCCAGTCCTGCCCCACCGACATGATGTAGAGGACCGTGAAGATGAGAGACAGGATCAGGACCTGCAGATAGGGGAAAGAGAACCGCGCGGCGGACGAAGATGGCTTCATGCTGCCTACCCCTTAGCGGATACCCCTTTCGCCGCACAATACTTATGTTCTTCAGGGGTTTAGGGGCTTCCCCGAGACAAAAAGGTGGGCTTGCGAAGGCAAAACCATTAAAACGACGGGCTTCTCAGGCCTATTAGGAAGCAAAAGAACATGGCAACCGAGCATCGGGTGATTTTGACAGGGGGTACCGGCACGCTCGGCGGAAGCTTTTTGCGGGAGGCGGCAAACCGGCCCGGCATGCGGATCCTGGCCCTGAGGCGGCCCGGCTCCAAGACCCTCCCTCCGACGGCCAACATCCAGGAGGCGCTCGCTGAAACCCTCGATGGGCCGGAGGCCGCCGCCCATATCCGCGACTTCCGCCCCACCTGCCTCGTTCATTGCGCGGCGACGGGAATGGAAACAGACCGCCCCAGCCTGCCCGAGCTGGTCCGCGTGAACGTCAACGCGAGCATCGCGCTCTGCGAGATCGCCGCCGCCGTGCCGGGATGCCATTACGTCTTCGTCAGCACCGGCCTGGCTTACCAGCCGCAGGAGCGCCCGCTGCGGGAGGACGATCCGCTGGGCACACTCCACCCCTACGGCGCGACGAAAGCCGCCGCCGATCTGCTGGTTCGCTCCGCCGCATTGGAGTTCAAGGTGCCGCTGACGGTGCTGCGGCCTTTTTCCTTCACCGGACCGAACGACGACCGGACCCGCCTCTTCCCCTCCATCCTGCGGGCCGCCGCCGCCGGGCAGCCGATGTCTCTCTCTTCCGGCAGCCAGCTGCGGGATTTTTGCTCCGTGCGGGACATCGCCCACGGCCTGATCCTGGCGGCGGAGGCGGGCAGCCCGGAGCCGGGCAGTCCGCGCGTCTGCAACCTGGGCTCCGGGCGCCTGGAATCGCTGCGCTCCGTGATCGAGCGCGTCATGGGGGAGCTGGGGGTCTCCGCCGACCTCCGCTTCGGCGAGCGGCCGCCCGGCCGCTTCGAGTCCCCCTGCCTGGTGGCGGACATTTCCGCCGCGCGGGAGGAATTAAAGTGGTCTCCGCGTCATAATTTGGCCCATGCTGTCTGGCAATTGGCCCGAGAGTCGTTCCCCGACCTCCAGGTCGTACAACCCCGAGAACAATGAACATGAATCCCGTTTCTCTTTCCATCGTACTTCCCGCCTACGAGGAGGAGAGCAACCTGGTCCACCTCCTGCCCCGGCTGAAGGAGGCCCTGGCCGGCCTGCAGGTCGACGGGGAGATTCTGGTCGTCGACGCCGAAACGCCGCGCGACGGCACGCCCGCCGTCTGCGCCGCCCAGGGCGTCCGCTATGTGCCCCGGCGGGGCGGCTCCTCTTACGGGGACGCGGTGAAGACCGGCATTGACGAGGCCGCCGGGGAGTGGGTCGTCTTCATGGACGCGGACGGCTCCCACAATCCCGGATTCATCTCCAAGCTTTGGCCGGAAAGGAAGAACGCGGAACTGGTCATCGCCTCCCGCTATATCCCGGGCGGGCATACGGAAAACTCGGCCATCCTCATCTTCATGAGCCTGGTCGTCAACGTGGTCTACCGGTGGGTCCTGGGCCTGCGTTGCGCGGATGTTTCCAACAGCTTTCGCCTCTACCGGGGGCAGGACCTGAAAGCCCTGGAGCTGGACTGCCGGAACTTCGACATCGTGGAGGAAATCCTGGTGAAGCTCAGCTTCTCCGCCGACGGCTATCGCGTGAAGGAGATCCCGTTCAACTTCGAAAAGCGCAAGGAAGGAAAGACGAAGCGCAATCTGCTGGCCTTTGCCGCCAGCTATTTGACGACGCTGGCCCGGCTGCATCAGCTAAAACGGAAGGCGATGGGCGCCTGGAAGGCCAACGCCAAAATGGAAAGGGCTTAAGCACATGAAATGCATCGTGACGGGTGGTTGTGGTTTTGTGGGGAGCAACTTGGTAGCCCGCCTGCTGGAGCGCGGGGCGTCCGTGACGGTCTGCGACCACCTGGGCCGGTCCGGAGGCGCCTCCAACCTGGAGTGGCTCCGCGGCCTGGGGGACATCGACTTCGTCAAACTGGACCTGCGCCAGGCGGAGGGCGTGGACGCCGTGCTCCAGCGGACGAAGCCGGAGGCCGTCTTCCACCTGGCCGGGCAGGTGGCCATGACCACCTCCATCAACGATCCGCGCCTCGACTTCGAGACGAACGCCATGGGCTCTTTCAACCTGCTGGAGGCGGTCCGCCGCCACGCCCCGGACGCGAAGGTCGTCTACGCCTCCACCAACAAGGTTTACGGGGAGCTGCACACCGTGCCCCTGGCGGAGGAGGCGCTGCGCTACGCCGCCCCCGGCCACCCGCGCGGGGTCGACGAAAGCGCCCCCCTCGACTTCCAGACGCCCTACGGCTGCTCGAAGGGGACGGCGGACCAATACATGCTGGATTATTCCCGCGTCTACGGCCTGAACACGGCGGTCTTCCGCCACTCCACCATTTACGGCGGCCGCCAATACGCCACCTTCGACCAGGGGTGGGTGGGCTGGTTTTGCCAGCAGGCCATCGCCACGCAAAACGACCCGGAACGCGCGCCGTTCACCATCGCGGGCAACGGCAAGCAGGTCCGCGACCTCCTCTACGTGGACGACGCCGTGGACGCCTACCTGGCCGCCGCCGAGCACATGGACAAGGCCAAGGGCCAGGCTTTCAACATTGGCGGCGGCATCGAGAACAGCAGCTCCCTCCTGGAGCTTTTCCTGATGCTGGAGGAGATGCTGAAGATCAAGCTGCGCTACGAGATGCTGCCCTGGCGGCATAGCGACCAGCGCTTCTTCGTGGCCGATTCCTCCAAGGCGGAGCGCCTTCTGGGATGGAAGCCGCGCGTCGACAAGGCAAAGGGCGTGGCCCGGATGGCCGAATGGGCCGCCGTCCTGGACGCCGAGCAGCGCGGCAAGGCGGCGGTGGCCTGATCCGGCCCTACCGCTTCTTCACGAAGGCGCGGACCGTCTCGATCTCGTAGTCGAGCATCGCCTCGCTCAGGCCCGGGTAGGTGCCCAGGAAGAGGGCGGAGCGCATGATCTCGTCCGCGCCGGTCATTTCCCCGACGACGCGGAAGGCCTCCGGACGGTCTTTGCGCAGCTGGACGAAGGCGGGCTGCCGCAGCAGGTTGCCGCCGAAGAGCATCCGGTTGCCGATCTTTTTCTCGTCCAGATGGCGGGCCAGGTCGGTGTGGGTGAAGGGGGCGCCGGACTTGATCCGGATCATGAAGCCGAACCAGGAGCAATCGGTCCGGCAGCCGGTGGCGTCCCAGGTGAAGCCCTCCGGCGTCCAGCCGGTGGCGTGGGTGGGCAGGGAGAAGTCAAAGACGTCGGCGCAATCGGCCAGGCCCGCGCGCAGGCGCTCCCAGTTCCGCTTCCGCGCCTCGACGAAGGCGGGGAGCTTCTTCAGCTGGCGGCGGCCGATGGCGGCCTGCGGGTCCAGGGGCTTCAGGTTGTAGCCGAAGTGGCTGTAGATGTACTTGTGGTCGTAGCCCTCCGGCAGCTCGCCCAGCTGCCAGCCGAAACGTTTCTGGCAGGTGTTGTCCTTGCCGCTGGGGCACCAGCAGTCGCGGCCCCAATCGCGGAAGCTTTCCGCGTAGGTCTTTAGCGGCGGCCGGGAGACGATGCTGACCGCGCCGCCCTCCCCCATCGTGAGGTGGTGCGGCGGGTAGAAGGACTGGGTGGAGATGTCCCCCCAGGTGCCGGTGTAGCGGGTGATGTGGGTGCCGTCCGCCGGGATGCCGGGGGAGTTCTCCGTGAAGCCCAGGGCTTTGGCCCGCTCGATCGGCATGGAGTAGGTGCAGCCCAGGGCGTCGCAGTTGTCCTCGATCAGCCACAGCTCGTGCTTGCGGCAGAATTCGAGGACGGCGCCGAGGTCGAAGGGGTTGCCCAGGGTGTGGGCGATCATGACGGCCTTTGTCTTGCCGGGAGTGAAGGCCTCTTCCAGCCGCTCGATGCGGAGGTTGCCGGTGGCCGGATCGTTGTCCAGGAAGACGGGGACCGCACCGTTCTGCAGGATGGGGGCGACGGTGGTGGGGAACCCGGCGGCGACGGTGATGACCTCGTCCCCCGGGCGGACGCGGCGCGCGGGCGGCAGCTTGTGGCTGGTCAGGGTGGCGAAGGCGACGAGGTTGGCGGAGGAGCCGGAGTTGACCAAGAGGGAGTATTTGACGCCCAGATAGCCCGCCAGCTCCTTTTCGAAGGCCTCCCCCTCCGGCCCCAGGGTGAGCCAGAAGTCGAGCGTCGCGCCGACGGCGGCCTCCACCTCGTCCTCGTCGAAGACGCGGCCCGCGTAGGGGACGGTGGTCTGGCCGGGATGGAACGGCGCGGCGTTTTCCACGCCGGGACGCTGCGCCTTGTGGGCCAGGGCGGAATATTCGCGGGTCAGCCGGAGGATCTCGGCCTTGATTTCAGCGGCGGAACGGGACATGGGCCAGCCAGCTAACCGGAAACCTTCGCCCAAGCCAAGCCCTGCGCGCGGGCATCGGCCTCGTAAGCCGCGATTTGCTGGCGGGTGAAGGCCAAGGCATCAAACCTCCCCTCCTGGGCCTGGCGATACCAGGAGATCGTCTTTTCCACCGTGGGGCCGAAGGCCCAGACGGGCCGCCAGCCCAGAACGTGCCGGGCCTTGTCGATGGCCAGGTTCAGGAGGGAGGCCTCGTGCGGGGCGGCGGGATCGGTCCCGTCTTCCCACCGGCCCGGCCAGTGGCGCAGGATTTCCTCCACCAGCTCGGACACGGGGTGGTTGGAATCGAGGCCGGGACCGAAGTTGAAGCTTTCCCGGACGTGCTGCGGCAGGAGGGCCAGCTCCGGCTTGGCCAGGCACGCGCCAAGCCACAGGTAGCCGCCCAAGGGCTCCAGGACGTGCTGCCAGGGCCGGGTGGCATGGCGGTTGCGGACGGAGATGGGGCGCCCCGCGGCCAGGGCTTTCACCGAATCGGGGACGATGCGGCTGGCCACCCAGTCCCCTCCCCCGATGACGTTGCCCGCGCGGCCGGAGGCCAGGCGGACGGGGGAATCGGGCGCGGAGAAGAAGGAGCGGCGGTAAGCGGCGATGACCAGTTCGGCGGCTCCCTTGGAGGAGCTGTAAGGGTCCCAGCCGCCCATGGGGTCTTCTTCCCGGTAGCTGTGGACCCACTCGCGGTTCTCGTAGCATTTGTCCGTCGTCACGGCGACGACGGTGCAGGGGCGGCCCGCCTTGCGGACGGCTTCCAGGAGATGGGCGGTGCCCAGGACGTTGACGGCGTACGTCTCCACCGGCTCCTGATAGGAGTAGCGGACCAGCGGCTGCGCGGCCAAATGGAAGATGAAATCGGGAGCGGCCTCCCTCACGGCGGCCTCCACCAAGGCCTGGTCCCGGATGTCTCCCACGCGGTGCTTCATCCGCTTGGGCAAGCCGAGCTGGTCGAAGAGGGCGGGCTCCGTCGGCGGCGGGAGGGCCAGGCCCTCCACCTGGGCGCCGAGGCCCAGGAGCCACTCGGAAAGCCAGGCGCCCTTGAACCCGGTGTGCCCGGTGACCAGGACGCGGCGGCCGCGGTAGACGTCAGCGAAGGCCATGGCCGGATTCTACCACTTTTTCCACGGCGCGGCGCCGGAGGCCCATAGTTCTTCCAGGTGGACCTTGTCGCGCATGGTGTCCATGGGCTGCCAGAAGCCGCCGTGCTTGTAGGCGGAGAGCTGGCCCGCTCCGGCCAGCTCCTCCAGCGGGCGGCGCTCCCAGATGTCCTTGTCGTCGTGAAGGTGGGAAAAGACTCCCGGCTCCAGGACGAAGTAGCCGCCGTTGATCCAGTTGCCGTCCCCGTGGGGTTTCTCCCGGAAGGAGGCGATGCGGGCGTCCCCGCCGATCTCCAGCGCGCCGAAGCGGCCCGGAGGCTGCACGGCGGTCAGGGTGGCATGCGTTTTCTGCTTTTTGTGAAAGGCCACCAGGGCGGTGATGTCGACGTCGCCCACGCCGTCGCCGTAGGTGAAGCAGAAAGTCTCGTCCCCCACGTATTCGCGGACGCGGCGCAGGCGGCCGCCGGTCAGGGTTTCCTCCCCGGTGTCGACGATGGTGACCTGCCAGGGCTCCGCCCGGCGCTCATGGACTTCCATCTTGTTGTGCCGCATGTCGAAGGTGACGTCGGACATGTGCAGGAAGTAGTTGGAGAAATACTCCTTGATCATGTACCCCTTGTAACCCGCGCAGATCACGAAGTCGTGAATGCCGTGGGCGGAGTAGGTCTTCATGATGTGCCAGAGGATCGGCCTGCCGCCGATCTCCACCATCGGCTTGGGCCGGGTCGCCGTCTCTTCCGCCAACCGGGTGCCGAGGCCGCCCGCTAAGATCACTGCCTTCATAATGTTTAGGAATGAAAAGCCCACTGTGCGGGATCACCCGTGAAATCGTCCAGACGGATCGTCTTTCCGCCCGGGGAAAGTTCCGTTTCCCGAAAGCCGCCCGCCGCCTGCGGATAAGCGCGGCGATTCACCCCGCTTCCGCCCATGGGATCGGCGAAAAGCCAAACCGGCCCCCGCACGGCCTGGCCGGGGAATCCCGGGGGCAAGGGAGCCAGCCACAGGACGGCGCGGCCCTGGAAGGGGTCGGATAAGGAATCGTCGATATGCAGGAGGTAGTAACTTTCCCCCGGCTGCCGCCGCTCCGGCGGCTTTTCGATGAAATCGATCTTTCCGGGAGGAGGCAGGCCCTTGCGCCGGGCGCAGAGGGACGCCTTCGCTTCCCAATAGGCGTTCAGCCACGTCATGCCCGGCAGTATGGCGAATTGGGGGGCGACGACGTGGCAAACGCGGTTGTCAGGAAAAATTTCGGCCTCATGGCTCACCAGGCTTTCAAACAGGGACCAATACCCCCGAAGGCGGACGATCTTCGCCAAGTAGTAACGCGAGCTGAAAGTGCTGCTCACGGCGTTCAAGGCGAGGAAGGCCAAAAGCAGGGCCGGCGCCATCTTTTTCCATCGCTGCGGGACGCGCGCCCCGTGCCTGATTTTCCAAAAGAGCAGGACCGCCAGCACGCAGAGCGCGGCGTACCCGTAGAAGCTGTAGGTGTAGTAAAATCCGTGGTGGGCGGACCGGTACCACTCCCGGTATTTGGAGGTGAAGGCCAGCGGCACGTTGCTCACCAGCACGCCCAGCAGCAGCCCCCAGGCCAGGGCCGTGCGCCTCTCCGGGGGCGCCTCGCCCTCCCCCTCCTCCCAACGCAGTAAATACCGGCCCGCCGCCACGCACAGCGCCGTGAAGCCCAGGAGGACGGCCATCCAGCCGGGGTGCCACGCGAAGCTCAAGATAAAGGAAGCGAAGTGCCCGCCGTGCCTGACCAGCAAACGGAAAAAATCGTACGCCGGGAGTTCGGAGAGCGAGATATTGCGCCACGCCAAAAAGGAGTGCCACGGCTGCTGTAGGGAAAGGACGGATCCCTCATAGGTGGGCGGGAACCAATGCCGGAACGCCAGGAAACAGAGGACGAAGAGGAGGCCGCCCAGAACCGGCGCGGCGCATTCCTTGGCCAGGTCCTTCCGCCCTTTCGTCCGGCGGAAGGCAAGGACGCGCCCGCCCGCCAGCCCCAGCACGAATAGCACCATCTCCTCGTTCCCCAGGCAGATGGCCAGGAAATAAAACAGGGCGGCCCATGCCCGGGAAGGTGCCGCCTCCCGCTCGCAGGCCAGGCCCGCGCCCCAGAAGGCAAAACAAACTTCCAAACTGGGCCAGGTGTCAAAGAGGTGCCCGTCCAGGTTCACGGTGACGCCGGACATGATCGCCACGAAGACCAGTCCGCCGATCCGGGCCGAATTCAGGTAAACCCCCACTCCCCAGCTGAAAAGGGCCAAGGAAAGGAACCCCACGGCGCCGAAGAGCGGCCACCACGCGTTGGCATCCGGGCTAAGGAGGAAGCTGGCGGCGCCAAAAACCGCGTTGTAAGCCAGCTGAAAGGCGGCGTGAAAGCGCCCCATCCCCTGCATTTGTTCCCACCCGTTCTCAAGGCAGAACCTCCAATCCCCCGACAGCCACCGCAGGCCGCTTATCTGGCACGTCACGGAGTCCCAGAAGAAAAGCCCCATGCCCCAAAAGCGCGCCAAGGCAAGGATCCCCAGGGCAACAAACAAAACCGCCAGGACGCCCCGTTGCCTAGAAAGCCCAAACATGGGGGGCTATCCAAGGGAAGCCCCCCGTTTTTGTAAACCTAATCCAGGGTCAGGCGGACGTCGACGTTGCCCCGCACCGCCTTGGAATACGGGCAGGTCGTATGGGCCTGGTGGAGCAGCCGCTCCGCCTGCGCCTCCGGGATTCCGGGCAGGCTGGCGCGCAGCTCGACGCCCAATTCGTAGCCGCCCTGGTGGTCCTCGTAGAGGGTCACGCGGGCGGTCAGGGTGGAGCCTTTGATCGGGAAGCCCGCCCTTTCCGCGGCGTTGTCCAACGCGGCGTGGAAGCAGGCTCCGTAGGCGGCGGCGTAGAGTTGCTCCGGGTTGGTTCCCTCATGCCCGTCCTCCGATGCGGACGGAGGCACCAGAGAGACGCGCAGGCCGCCGTTTTCCGACTCGGCGGTCCCCTCCCGGCCGCCTTGGTTCACGACTTCGGCGGTGTAGACGACTTTGCGTTCATTCGCGGTTAACGTGTTCATCCCTTTGGGGCCGCAGGATGCGTGCCGCGGCTCTCCCCTCTCTTATCCGCAGGGGAAACGATTTTTTCGCGTCCTGCAAATTGCGCGACGGCCGGGGACGGCTACGCTGGATGGATGGCCGATCTCTCCCTTTCCGTCCTGGACCAATCGATCGCCGTCGCCGGACGCGGGCAGGACGTGTCGATCCGGGAGACGATCGAGATGGCGCGCCGCTGCGAGGAACTGGGTTACCGGCGCTTCTGGGTTTCCGAGCATCATAACCTGGACAGCATCGCCGGGTCGGCCCCGGAGGTCCTCATCGCGGCGATCGCCGCCACCACGCGGCGGATCCGGGTGGGCAGCGCCGGAGTCCTTTTGCCCCACTATTCCTCCCTGAAAGTGGCGGAGCAGTTCCGCGTGCTGGAGGCGATCGCTCCCGGCCGGATCGACCTGGGCGTGGGCCGCGCGCCCGGCGGGGATATGAAGACGGCCCGCGCGCTCAATCCCGATTTTCCCGGCGCGGGAGACGCCTTCCCCGCGCAGATGGACGACCTATTGAACTGGGTCGCCGGATTGCCCCTGGCGAAGGACCATCCCTTCCACGGCGTGAAGGCGCTGCCGGAAGGCCCCTTTACCCCGGAGGTCTGGATGCTGGGCAGCACGACGGACGGGGCGCGGCTGGCCGCCCGCTTCGGCCTTCCCTTCTGCCTGGCCCACTTCATTTCGGAAGGGCGCGGGGCGGAAGAGGCTTTCGAGGACTATCACCGGCTCTACCAGCCCAGCGCGCGGCATCCCCGGCCGTACGCCTCCGTCTGCGTCTGGGCGCTGGCGGCGGAGACGGAGGAAAAAGCGCGCCACCTTTTCCGCACGCGGGAGCGGTGGCGGCTGAACCGGGACCGGGGCGTCTTCGGCCCCCTGGTTTCCCCAGAGGAGGCCGCCGCCGAGCCCCGGACGCGGCAGGAGGAGGAATATCTGGAGCGGCTGCGGGAAGGCGCCCTGATCGGCACCCCGGCGCGGGTGGGCCGGCGGCTGCGGGAGATGGCCGCCGCCTGGAAGCTGGACGAGGCGGCGATCCTGACGTGGACGCACGATCCCGCCGCGCGCGCCCGCTCCTACGCGCTCTTCGCGGAGGAGTTCAAGCTGGCAGGATCGTCCGCAGCTTCGCCTTGAGCTGGCTGGGCTCGAAGGGCTTGGCCAGGAAGTCGTCGATCCCCGCCTCCCGGAAGCGGGCCAGGTCGCCCTCCCGGGTGTAGGCGGTCACGGCCACGATGGGGACGCGGCGGATCTTCTCCTCCTCTTCCCGGGCGCGGAGACGCCGGGCCACCTCGCAGCCGTCCAGGCCGGGCATCTGGATGTCCAGGAGGATGGCGGCGTAGTCCGCCTCCAGCGCCTTGGCCAGCGCGGCGGTGCCGTCGCGGACGATGTCGCACTCGACGCCGAAACCTTCCAGGAAGGCCTGGGCGACGAGGAGGTTCAGGCCGGAATCGTCGGCCAATAGGACGCGGGGAGCCGGGGGAGTTTCTTTGGTTTTCAAGAGTGGGAGCGGCCGGCCACGCGGCGCCAAAGCCAGGAGCGGAGCAGCGCCTTGGGATGGGGCAGCCCGGCCAGCGCCAGGATGGCCGCGCCGAAGAGGGTGCCCGCGATGGAAAAAGGGAGACCGGCCAGGAAGGCGCCCAGAAGGGCCTTTCCCCACGCGGCGGCCCGGCCGTTCCCCGCCCAGCGCGTCTGGATCAGGTAGACCAGCGCCAGGGAGGAAAAGAAAGCCAGGACGCACATGAGCGGCGTGTCGAGGAAGCCCGTGGCCGCCTCCGACCCAAAGGCCAGGATATCGACGCCCAAAATGGCCAGGCCGCTGGCCGGGTGGTAGAAAGTCTTCCGCCCGGCCGGGACGGCGGGCTCCTCCGGGGGGAGCACCTCGACGGGGATCGGTTCGGCGGCCGGATTCATCCGCCCCCACCTTAGCACATCGGGGCGGTCCGACTACCCGTAGACTTCCCTATCTTCTCCTTTTGCTTGAACGGGAAGCCTTTCGGATGAAGAAATAGCGGCCATGAAT
>JAPWJX010000007.1 GCA_028283855.1 Verrucomicrobium sp.
CCGTATAGGCACGCCCCCAGCGCAGCGCTGCGCCATCCCTGCTGCTGCGCCACCGAGGCGAAGACGGTGGCGGCGATAAAAAACTCGGTGAACGTCACCTGGAAGGTGATCAGCTTCCGGCCCAGGCAATAGGCATCATCGGGGTTCGTTCCAGGGGGTTCCGTGGTGGAGAGCGGCGACCATCAGGCGGATACCCAAGATCATGCAATAATAGAGAAAAGCGTAACGCACGAAGAACCAGGAAAAAACGCCGCCCGAACGGTTGGCACTCGGGCCGGAAGCCGGGGAAGGCCGCCAGGGTCAACGCGATCAGCGCCGTGATGAGGAGCGCCCGCAGGAAGGCCAGCGCCGGTTCCTCCATCTACTTTCTCCGGCCCAGGGTGGAGGCTCCGGCGTAGCGGGCGCGGTCGCCCAGTTCCCGTTCGATGGCGAGGAGCCGGTTGTATTTGGCGACGCGCTCCGAGCGGCAGAGGGAGCCGGTCTTGATCTGGCCCACCCCGGTCGCCACGGCGAAGTCAGCGATAAAGGTGTCCTCCGTCTCCCCGGAGCGGTGGGAGATGACCGCGCCGTAGCCCGCCTCCTTCGCCAAGGCGACCGTCTCCAGCGTCTCGGTCAGGGTGCCGATCTGGTTCGGCTTGATGAGGATCGCATTGGCGGTCCCCTTCTTGATTCCCTCCCGGAAGATCGCCGGGTTGGTCACGAAATTATCGTCGCCGACCAACTGGATACGGCGGCCTAGCTTACTCGTGATTTCCAACCATCCCAGGTCGTCGTCCTCGGCCATGCCATCCTCGATGGAGGCGATGGGGTAGCGATCCACCACGTCCATGTAGAGTTCCAGGAGGTTTTCGCGGGTGGTCGGTGTCTTGCCCGACTTGGTGAAGACGTATTCTCCGCTCTCGTAGAACTCGCTGGCTGCCGGATCGAGGGCGATGGACACCTCGCGGCCCGGCTCGTAACCCGCCCGGCGGATCGCCTGCGCAATCATATCGACCGCAACGGCGTTGTTGCGGAGGTCGGGCGCGAAGCCCCCCTCGTCGCCGACCGCCGTGGCGAATCCCTGCTCGCCCAGGAACGCCTTGAGCGCGTGGAAGACCTCGGCCCCGTAGCGCAGCGCCTCGGCGAAGGTGGGCGCCCCCAGCGGGAAGATCATGTACTCCTGGAAATCGAGCCGGTTGGCCGCATGGCGCCCGCCGTTGAGGACGTTCATCATCGGTGCAGGCAAGATCCAGAGGCCATCGTCGGACCGGCCCGCGAGCCTTCCCAAATGGACGTAGAGAGGCACCCCGGACGACACGGCGGCGGCACGGGCCACGGCCAGGGAGACGCCGAGAATGGCGTTGGCCCCGAGGTGGCCCTTGTTGGGGGTGCCGTCCAGGTCGCACATCGTCCGGTCGATCTTCGCCTGGTCGGAGACGGGGAGGCCCGTTAAGGCCGGAGCCAGAATGTCATGCACGTTGGAGACGGCCCGCTGGACGCCTTTCCCGCCGTAGCGGGCCGGGAAGCCGTCCCGCAGCTCCACCGCCTCGCGGCTGCCGGTGGACGCGCCGGAGGGAACGGCGGCATTGGCCGTGGTGCCGTCATCGAGCGTGACGGTGACGGAGAGGGTGGGGTTGCCTCGGGAATCCAGGATTTCGAGCGCGGCGATGTGTTTCAGGGTATTTGCCATGGTGCCTTTAGGGGTGGGTGTTTCCGGTCGGGGACGAGGGACGGGAAATGAAGGCACGACAATGCCAAGCGCTGGGGTTGGCGGGAGAGCGGCGGGCGCTCGGGGCGATAAGGTCGTGGTACATGATTCCTCCGTTTCCGGTAGGAATCATCAGCCCGAGAGCCAGGCGGTTCGACCTGCTTTCAGGTCAGGCGGAAATCCATCGCCTGCTAGGAGGATAAAGCAGGGTCAGCCCATGTCAATGCCTGAGCCGTAGAGCATTTGATCTGGCTGAAGGCTCTGCCGTAAATGACGAGAAAAGCGGCACCTCATTAAGGTACGCCGCGATGGCACAAAGCCTCCATGGGCATGTCAAAATGCACATATAAGCTCGCGCCGAATGGAACCGGCCCGAGGAACGACCGCGACGCTCAACCGCAGCCGCTTTGGCGCAGCTTGGCCAGCCGTTGCAGGTCCTTCTTCACCGTCTTATCGGCGTCCCACATGGCGGCGTGAGCCAGGAGCGCCTTGCGCCACCCCAGCGGCAATTTGTCGGCGAGGCGGTAGTGCATCCACGTCCCCTCGCGCCAGCCTTCGACCATTCCGGCCTGGCGCAGTACGGCCAGATGCCGGGAGACGCCGTATTGCGGAAGGTCGAGGAGGGCCTCGATCTCGCAGACGCACAGCGACCCTTCCTTCAGGAGCCGGACGATACGAAGGCGGGACGGCTCGCCGAGGGCCTTGTGTTGGCGGGCAAGAAGCGCGAGATCCGACATGGGACAACAATTCGCGGAGAAATTCATGAAGTCAATGCCCGGCATTTCCCTGCCCGACAAGCTGCGGTGGGCGTTCGCCTCGGTCGTCGCGGTCGGCCTGATCCTCAATGCGGTGATCTTCTTCCGGATGGCCCCGGTCGGCAGTCTCGCCGGAAAGCTGGCCCACGAATACATGGCGGAGAGCCGCGTCGCCTCCCAGCTCCACCTGCAAACCAACGCCTTCGCCCTGAAGATGGGACAGTACGCCATGACCGGCCAGAAGGCCGATTTCGACGCCGCGATGGACGCCTTCGGGAAATTCGAGGCCACCCTGAAGGAGGCCCAGAAGACCGCCGCCGACCATCCTGACCTCGACCGGCTGAACACCCTCGTCAAGGGCCTAGCCGGGAAGGTCCCCGCTTGGAAAGACCTGGCGACGCAGACCGGCGACAGCTACCATATGCGGGAGTACGCGGGGCAGGGCGCCGAGGCGCAGGGGAGCCAGCTCATCGCCAACTTCGGAATCCTGATCCAGAAGGAAATCGCCCGTCTCCCCCATGGCGGCCAGCCCGCCAAGGGCGACCTCGGGGCGCTTCAGGGGCGGCTCCAGTCGCTCTATGCCCTTTGGGACGGCTCCCAGCAGCTTCAAAACGCCCTCCTGGTCCTTCAGGCGCATCGGGAGGCCAAGCTCCTCCAGAATCAACTGGAGAAGGCTCCCGCCTTCAAGCAGACGCTGGCCGACCTCCTGGCCCAGCCGAGCCTGGCCCCCGACGACCACGCGATCCTCGACGACCTGCGCCAGGTCCAATCCGACTACGTCGACAGCGCCAAGACCGCCCTCGACGCCGTCACCAAGGCGGCGACCCTGCACGACCAGCTCACCGAGACGACCACCGGCATCCTGGCCGAGATCGAGGCCGTCTCCACCGCCGGCCAGGACCGGACGATCCGGGTGGCGAACGAGTCGGTCGGCGCCCTCGGCTCGGCCCAGATCGTGACGCTGGCCAGCGTCGTCATCTCGATCGTCCTGGGCACCCTCCTGAGCATTGTCCTGGTCCGCCAGATCGTCCGGTCGGTCCGGTCGGTCAGCCGCCAGATCGAGGATTCCTCCCATCAGACCGAGGAGGCCAGCCGCGCCGTCCGTTCCTCCAGCCAGACCCTGGCCGCGGGGACCAGCCAGCAAGCCGCCTCCCTGGAGCAGGTCAGCGCCGCCCTGGAGCAGATCCAGAGCATGACCCAGCGGAACGCCACCGGGGCCGCCCAGGCGAAGGACCTCGCCCTCGACACCGCCAAGACCGCGGAGAGCGGGGCCGAGGAGATCGGCAAGATCGACGGCGCGATCGAGCACGCCCAGGAATCGGTCGGGGAGATGCGGACCGCGATGTCCGACATCCAGGCGTCGGGGGCCGAGATCGGGAAGATCATCAAGACCATCGACGAGATTGCCTTCCAGACCAACCTCCTCGCCCTCAACGCCGCCGTCGAGGCGGCCCGGGCTGGAGAGGCCGGGATGGGCTTCGCCGTCGTCGCCGAGGAGGTCCGCAGCCTGGCCGGCCGTTGCGCCGAGGCGGCCAAGGAAACCTCCGTCCTCATCGAGGACTCGGTCCAGCGGAGCAACCGGGGCTTCGAAACCAGCGGGAAGGTCGAGAAGGGCCTCCGGGAGATCGCCCTCCAGACCGAGGAAGCCAGCCGCCGCCTCCAGGAGATCGTCACCAAGGCGAGCGAGACGAATAAGGTGGTCCAGGACATCGCCGCCGCCTCGTCGGAGCAGCACCAGGGACTCCGCAACGTCACCGCCGCCCTCCAGCAGATGGACACGGTCACCCAGGGCAATGCCTCCCAGGCCGAGGAGATGGCGGGGGCGGCCCAGCAGCTCCAGGCCCAGACCGACGACCTCCGCGACAGCGTCGGCGCGCTCCGTGCCTTGATGACCGGCCATAGCGCCGCCACGGCCCTGCCCTCGTCCCGGCAGAAACGCGAGCCGCTCGTCCCGCCGCTCCCCCTCTTCCGGAATTCCCGGAGGGAAATCCCTCTCCCCAGCGGGGAATAATCCCCTGACCGCCTGGGACTTGAACCAACCTTGAAATATAAACCTTGTATGCGCTTACGCGCATATCTATATATTTAGCCATGGCCCTCGAAAACGTCGTCATCATCGGTTCCGGCTGCGCCGGCTGGACCGCCGCCGTCTACACGGCCCGGGCCAACCTGAACCCCCTCCTCATCACGGGCATCCAGCCGGGCGGCCTCCTCACCACCACCACGGTCGTCGAGAACTACCCCGGCTTCCCCCAGGGAATCGACGGGAACGCCCTCATGGGCGCGATGCAGGAGCAGGCCGTCCGCTTCGGCGCCCGGGTTCAGTTCATGTCCCACGTCGAGAAGGCCGACCTGTCCGGCTCCCCCTTCAAGCTCACCGTCGACGGGGAGGTCATCGAGACGAAGTCCCTCATCGTCGCCACCGGGGCGGGCCACCGCCACCTCAGCGTCCCCGGAGAAAAGGAACTGGAGAACAAGGGCGTCACCTTCTGCGCCACCTGCGACGGCGCCCTCCCGATCTTCCGGAACAAGCCGCTGGTCGTGGTCGGCGGTGGCGACTCGGCCTGCCAGGAGGCGAGCTACCTGACGCGGTTCGGCTCCGAGGTCCATCTCGTCCACCGCCGAGACACCCTCCGGGCCTCCAAGATCATGGCCGAGCGCGTCCTAGCCGATCCCAAGATCAAGATGGCCTGGAACTCGGCCGTCGAGGAGGTCGTCGGCAATGGCTCCGTCGCCGGCATTCGCCTCAAGGACACTGTGACCGGCGAGAGCCGCCTCGTGGACTGCGCCGGGGTCTTTGTCGCCGTCGGCCATGTCCCCAATACCAAGCTCTTCGAGGGCCAGCTCGACCTGACCGAGGCGGGCTACCTCAAGCTCCGGGACGGCAGCCGGACCAACATCCCGGGCGTCTTCGGCGCGGGCGACTGCGCCGACTCGGTCTACCGGCAGGCGATCACCGCCGCGGGGATGGGCTGCGCCGCCGCCATCGACGCCGAGCGTTACCTCGCTTCCCTTTCCAACTAACCCCCACCAGGAGTCCCATGGAAACCACCAAGCCCTTCAAGATCCTCTTCCTCTGCACGGGCAATTCGGCCCGGAGCGTCTTCGGCGAGTTCCTCATCAAGCGGATCGGCCGCGACCGGTTCGAGTCGTACAGCGCGGGCGCCCATCCCCGTGGCATAGTCCATCCCCTGACGCTCAAAGTCCTGGAGGAGATGTACCATATCGACGCCAGCACCGCCCGGAGCAAGTCGTGGGAGGAGTTCAAGGACGTGAAGTTCGACTTCGTCATCACCGTCTGCGACAATGCCCGCGAGTCGTGCCCGATCTGGCCCGGCCAGCCGATCATCGCCCATTGGGGCTCCCCCGATCCGGCCGGGTTCGACGGCCCCTCCGAGGAGCGCTACCAGTTCTTCAAGAGCGTCGCGTTCCAGATCCAGCGCCGGATCGAACTGCTCTGCTCCCTTCCCTTCGAGAAGCTCGACCGCCTGCGTCTCGCGGAACTGACCAAGGAAATCGGCGGCAAGGAACCCCTCAGCACCCCCGTCGCCTGATATGAGCAAACCGTCCGTCCTGATCCTCTGCACCGGCAACTCCTGCCGTAGCCATCTCGCCGAAGGCATCCTCCGCAACTACGCGGGCGACCTCTTCGAGGTCCACAGCGCCGGCTCCAAGCCCGCCGGTTACGTCCACGAGAAGGCGATCCAGGTCATGAAGGAGATCGACATCGACATCTCCCATCACACCTCGAAGAACATGAGCGAGTTCCTCGGGAAGAAGGTCGACATCGTCATCACGGTCTGCGGCAACGCCGATCAAGCCTGCCCGATGTTCCCCGGCCAGGTCAGCCGCCACCACTACGGCTTCGACGACCCCGCCCATGCCACCGGCACCGATGAGGAAATCCTCGCCGTCTTCCGCCGGGTCCGGGACGAAATCCGCCGCATTTTTGAGGCCTACGCCGACGGTCGGCGTGATACGTTGAAAACCAAGTAACCCCGACACCACCATGCAAACGTCCGAATTCCTCGCCCTCATCGCCAAGCACCCCAAGAAGCTTCTCCGCTTCAAGGACCACCAAGGCGGCCTGGTCCACCCGTCGTACCACGTCTCCGAAGTGAAGACGGCGATCTTCGAGACCGTCGACTGCGGGAACATGGCCCACCACTGGGAGGAGACGATCCTCCAGCTCTGGCTCTCCGACGATCCCGACGCCGAGCGGGCCATGGAAACCGGCAAGGTCACCGGCATCCTCAAGAAGGTCGAGGAGAAGATCACCGTCAACCACGACACCGAACTCCGCATCGAGTACGGCAACGACGAGTTCCCCCCGGTCGTCTTCCACGTCGACAAGATCGAGACGACCGACAAGGACGTCACCGTCTCCCTTCGTCCCCCCGTCCTCCAGTGCAAGCTGGAAGAGCGCGGCGGCGACTGCGCCCGTCCCGAGCCGGCGGCCAAGGCCGCCAAGGGCGACGACGAAGGTTCCTGCTGCTCCGGCAGCAAGTGCTGCTAAACCAAGAAATCATTCTGCCCGCCACGATTATGAGCAAAGCATCCGTCAAGCAACTGGAGTTCTTCGAGAGGAATCTCTCCCTATGGGTATTCCTCTGCATGGTCGTTGGCGTGGCTCTCGGGAAGCTCCTCCCTGGGGCCACCCAGGCGGTTAGCTCCTGGGAATTCGGCACCGGATCTCACGTCAACATCGCGATCGCCGTGCTGATTTGGCTGATGATCTATCCCATGATGTTGAAGATCGACTTCGGCGGGGTGCGGGACGTTTTCGGCAAGCCGAAGGGGCTGTTCATCACGCTCTTCGTCAACTGGCTGGTCAAACCGTTCAGTATGGCGTTGCTCGGCTGGATCTTCATCAAAGGGATCTTCTCGGCCGGCCTCGGCTGGATCGACCCGGAAACGGCCAAGAACTACGTCGCCGGCCTCATCATCCTCGCAGCGGCGCCCTGCACTGCAATGGTCTTCGTCTGGAGCTACCTGACCGATGGTGACGGCGCCTATACCCTGGCCCAGGTTGCGATCAATGATTTGGTCATGGTCTTCGCCTTCGCACCAATCGTGATGTTCCTCGTGGGCGTTACCGGCGTCGTCATCCCCAGCCACGTTCTCCTGATCTCGGTGATCGTCTTCATCGTGATCCCTCTCGCGGCGGGCTGGATTAGCCGCGAATTGCTCATCAAGTCCAAAGGTCATCCGTGGTTCGAGCAGACCTTTCTGCCGAAGTTTCGCCCTGTGACGATCGTCGCTCTCCTGGCGACGCTGGTCCTTATCTTCGCCTTCCAGGCACAGAACCTCCTCGCCCACTGGGTCGCTGTCCTCCTTCTGGCCGTTCCGATTCTGATCCAGGTCTATTTCAACTCCGGCCTGACCTATTGGCTGATGCGCCGCTTCGGTGTCCGGCACGACATCGCCACGCCCGGTTCCCTCATCGGGGCCAGCAACTTCTTTGAACTCGCCGTGGCGGTGGCCATCACCCTCTTCGGAGCTTCCTCCCCCGCTGCTTTGGCAACGGCGGTGGGCGTCCTCGTCGAGGTGCCCGTCATGCTCTCCGTCTGTCGCTTCTGCACCGCCAGCCGCAATTGGTATCAGAGGAGTTTAACGTAAGCTTCCCAAGAAACTCGCCATAACCGCATTATGGCAAGGTTGCTGTCGGTCGGAAAGGACCAGGTGGACGGTCTCGATCCCAAGCTCGTCGTCCTGATGATCGGCACGAACAACCTGGGCCGGAACACCGTCGAGCAGATCGCCGAGGGAGTGAAGGCCGTCGTTGCCGAGTACGAGAAGCGGTGTCCCCACGCCCACGTCGTCCTCATGGCGATCTTCCCTCGGGGGAAGACGCCCTCCGACCCCATGCGCGAAGGCGGCGGACGTGAACAAGCTCCTCGCCGGTCTCGACGACGGGAAGCGGGTCTCGTTCGTGGACATCGGCCCGAAGCTGGCGGAGCCGGACGGAACGATCTCCCCGGACATGATGCCCGATTACCTGCACCCGACCGCGAAGGGCTACGTCATTTGGGCCGGCGCCCTCCAGCCTTTCGTTCAGAAATATACTCTATCAACTCCCTAGCGAAGCCAATATGACCCAACAATACCAACGGGGCATGGAGGAACTGCGTAAGATCGATCCGATCTATGCGGACGAATCGATCAACGAGTTGGCGCGAGCCTGCCCGGACGCCGCCTCATATTTTGTGGAGTTCACGATGGCAGAGGTTCTTGCGCGGAAGGTGCTCGACTCGAAAACGAAGGCTTTGGTCGTCCTGGCCAGCCTCGTAGGATTCGGTCGATGCGAGGGGTTCTTTCGGACGCACGTCCTCGGCGCGCTGCATGCCGGCTGCACCCGCGAGGAGATCTTCGAGGTGGCGATTCTCAACGGCGTCATCACGGGATCACCGAACATGCTTCTCGCCGTGAAGCATATCAGTGAAGCATTCGCCTCGGTCGCCCCTACGGGCGATCAAGATGGGATGCCGTCAGTTGCCAAGGATAAGAAGACTCAGTAGCCTTCAGGCTAAGGCGCTCCTTCGTCAGCGACCTTCGCAAGGCGAGGACTTCTACCCAAGCATTCGCCTTCGCGCCTCGCTCTCGGCAGCTTCGTTTTTTCGTATCGCTCCCGGGTGATATCCGTCGGGAAAATTCGGCGCTAAACGAGCCTCCCGCCTGCTTCCATTTTTTCCGTCGGAATCGTCTCGAATCCGACCCTCAAATCCCCTGCTGCGCCTGCCGTCGGCATATAGGCAGCACAAAGACGGCGTATAGGCTCTCCGTAGGCATTACCGGCTGCGCCAGGATTCATGGTGAAGTTTTCCCATGAATTTCGTCCTCGGCGCCGCCCTCCTTCACGGGAGCTTCTTCCTCGCCCAGGCCAGCAGCCTGGACAACGCCATCGGCAAGGGTATGGGCATCCTGGCCCGCATCGCCTACCTGGGCGCCTTCGCGATGATCATCGCGGCCTCCTGGAACGTCCAGAAGGGCCAGTCGGAGGCCGCGAAGTGGGCGGTCATGGGCGCGCTCATCGCGGCGGTCGCCTCCCTCATCGTCAAGGCGCTCTTCGCCACCGGGGACACCCCGATCGACATCACCCCCTCGAACTGAGCCATGAACCCGAAGACCACCCTGCTGATGCTCGTCGTCCTCGTCCTGGTCGCGGTCGTTGTCTACTTCCGCAGCCTCACGGTCCTGTCCACCGCGCTGCTGATCGGCGCGGCGGCGTTCGCCTTCCTACACCAGGACGAAGCGTCCGACACCCGCAAGCTGCCGTGGCAGACCTGGCTCCTGGCGGGGCTTTCGGTCGCCCTCTACCTCGTCGATTGGCTCGTCCTGGGGAACTGATCATGGCCCTGCCCTACCACCGCGTCAACAACGCCGACGACTCCGCAGGCAAGACCTGGGGATTCGAGGGGAACAACGTCTTCATCCTCCTCGGCGCCCTCCTGCTCGGCATCTCCATCGTGTCCGAGGGGATGAGCAAGGGCTGGCCTCCCGTGATGGTGGTCGGCCTGGGGGCCCTGCCCGCCGTCCTGGGCGGCGTCTGGGTCTTCGGCTTCCGGCAGGGCAAGCCGCCCCGCTACGACCTCGATCTGCTCGACACCAAGCTCAACGGGACCTCCTGGTCGCCCGATTGGCCCAAGCAACCCAAGCCGTTCTGGAGGGACGATGTTCGCCGCTGAGTGCCCCAACGGCTTCCTCAAGGACGGCCTGGTCGTCTTCGGCCAGGGGCTGGACCCGTTCGTTCCCACGGTGGTGAGCAAGGGGTTCGTCGTGGAGTGCCCGGACCGGGCGAACGCCTCCGACCAGTTCAACACCGACTTCCACGCCCAGGTCCGGCGCCTCCTCCACAGTCTGGGCGGCCAGTACCGGATGCAGCTCTGCTGGTCGGTCGATTCCAACTATCAGGAGGAGCTGGTCGAGTACGCCCGGGAGACCGAGAGCGACTGCCACGACCCCTACCCCCGGCAGATCCGCACCGCCACCTTCCTCAAGTTCCACGACGCGATGGAGCGGCGGGAACTGCGCCGGGAGCACCTCCACCTCTACGTCTCTAAGAGGATCACTGCCAAGCCGCCGTTCTTCTCGTCGTCGCGGCACCGGAAGGAGTTCTATCGAAAGCTGCTCGGCGAGTACCAGCGGGAGTTCCAGCTCTTCCAGACCGGGCTGGGCCACCTCTTCGCCCCCAGCAACGTCCGATTCACGGCGCTCGACGACGCGGGGCACTTCCGCCAGGGCCTCCACTATCTCAATCCCGCCCACGCCCTCCGCAAGGGCTACGACTGCCTGTCCGAGTTCAAGCCCGACGACTCCCTCCAGGAGAACTGGCTGCGCGGGGCGATGGAATGGGGCGGCGCCTACCTCCCGACCTACGGGTTCCGCTACGGGGGACTGTTCTGGAACCTCCTGACGCTGCGCCGGCTGCCGGATGGGACTGACCCGAACACGATCCTCCTCCTCACGCAGACCGACCTCCTCGACTACTCGATCACGACCAACCTCTATCCCGCCGACAAGGATAAGATCGTCCGCGCCGAGCAGGAGAAGCTCCGCCGGGTCCGGGGCGACTACGCTTCGACCCGCGACCCCGAGTTCCTCGAGGCAATGACGATGATCGAGGAGCGGATCAAGGCGATCAAGCGGGGAACGGTCCATCCCTACGACGCCGACTTCGTCGTCCGCATCTGGGCGACCACCCCCGAGGAGCTGGCGAACAAGACCCAGATCCTCCGCACCGTCATCAACCGGCTCGACGGCTGCAAGGAGCACGAGCCGCTCACTTTCTCGACGAACAAGCAGCTCTGGTTCCAGACCTGGCCGGGGTGGACCTTCGGGAAGTACACCGCCCACGCCAAGTACTACGAGGACATCGACCTCGCCGCGATGCTGCCGTTCTCGTCGACGTTTACGGGGCACCTCCAGGGGGCCGAGGTCCTGCACCCCGGCCCGAACCGCTCGGTGGTCGGGATCAAGACCAACATCGCCGGCCAGCCGCAGCACTGCCTCTTCCTGGGGATGACCGGCTCCGGGAAGACGACCCTCCTGGAGACGTTCCTCGGCCAGGGGCACCACCGCTACGCCTACACGTTCATCGTCGAGGAGGGGTTCGGCTACGCCCCGTTCGTTAAGGCGCTCGGGTATCGGACGAAAGTGATCCGGCCCGACGGGGAGGACACCCTCAACTACCTCGACACCCAGGGCCTGCCCCTCGCCAAGAGCCAGAAGTCGGAAGCGGCCGCGCTCTGCGCCTACATGGTGGGCACCTCGGCGAACGAGGACACCCAGCGGCTGCGGGTGGCCCTGTTCGCCCGGTACATCGACCAGCTTTACACCGATTTCTTCGAGGAGTGGGCCCGGTCCCGGCCCGACCAGCTCGTTGCCATCGCCGGGGAGGCTCTTGCCGTGACTCGCTGGCACCAGGGGATGGAGGCGGGATCGTCGTTCCTCGACGCCTGGGTCGATGCCCACCAGGAGACGAACGCGGAGAAGTGGATCGAGACGATCCATGGCCTCGATCAGGACGAAGTAACGCGGTTCCTCAAGACCCCTGCCACCGAGGAAGTGGTCCGCAACTGCGTCTTCGCCTATCTCAAGCCGGAGGAGATGCCGACCCACTCGGTCCTGGTCGAGATGATGCGGCGGACTCCCCTCCCCGAGCACGACCGGCGGGTCGTCCAGGACCTCGCCGAGCAGCTCTCCGACTGGACCCGGGACGAGGGATCGAAGGGGAAGCTCTTCGACGGCGTCTCGAACATCTCCCTGACCGACCCGATCACCCATTTCGAGCTGTCCCTGCTCGGCAGTGGCGAGTCGCCGATGAAGACGGCGGCCTACTACCTGATCTCGAACGGCTGCCGGAAGCACGTCATGACGCTACCCCGGAAACTCCTGAAGCGCGGCCTCATCGAGGAGGCAGCCCGCGTCGCCGACATCCCGGACGGCGCGGCGATGATGGAGGAGATGGCGGCCCAGCTCCGCAAGTACAACTGCTGGGCCTGCTTCGCCTTCCAGAACGACGCCCAGCTCGACAAGGAGAAGGTCCGCAAGGTCGTCTTCGGCAACATCAAGCAGGCGCTCCTGGGGCGCCAACGGTCGCCCAAGCTGGTCGATTCGATCGCCCGAGAGCTCGAGCTGCCCGAGGCCGCCGCCGAGGCGGTCGCTTCCTACCCCCTCCCCGAGCACATCGGGTACGCCTACTCGCAGTTCCTCTACTACCACATGGACGCCGACCGTCCCCTTTGCGGGACGATCACCGTCGCGAAGAACCCGCCGCCGGAGGCGCCCGCTCCCGCCGTGCCCACCCCCCTGGAGGCTTCCGCATGAGAACTTTCCTGTCGATCGCCGGCCTCGCCGTCCTGCCGCTTCTCTTCGGCGGCTGCACCAGCATCCCGTCGGGCCTGCTCTACGACGTCGGCGGCGCCGGTGCCGGGGCGGCGATCGGCAGCCTGGCGACGAAAGGAAACCCCTATGCGACAGCGGGCGGGGCGGTCGGCGGCCTGGCGATCTCGGAGCTGGCCCAGGGCGCGGCGAAGAAGGGCGCTGACACCAAGGCGAAGGCGAACTACGACCGCGGCCAGTCGGACTCCGTGAAGGAGCTCTATTGGGCGAAGGAGCGGGCGAAGAAGCCGGACTCGTCCGACGCGACCCAGGGGATGTCTTACCTCGAGATCCCCGTCGACGAGGATCCGAACGCCCCCGTCAAGCAGGTGCCGCACACCCGCGTCCTGCCGGTCCTCAACTGAACCTGAGAACGCCATGAAGTTTCGACTCCTCCTGATTCCCCTCCTCGCCCTCGTCCTGGCCGCCGCCCCGGGCCGCGCCCAATACGCGGTCAACGACGCGGTCGCCCAGGCGCTCATCCAGCAGGGAAACAACAACTTCCTCAAGCAGATGGCGACCCAACTGGACACGCTGAACCAGCAGCTCACCCAGCTCCAAACGCTCCAGAACCAGGGCCAGCAGATGTTGACGATCACCGGCTCACCCGCGGCGGCGATCGGCTTCTCGTCGGGGTCAACCGGCCTCGGCGTCCCGGCACTGACGCAGAACAACCTCTTCCAGTCGATCCCGACCATCGCGGAGGGGGTGAACGGCACTCGTAGCCTCTCCAATACGGGCAGCGGCGTCTTCCAGCCGATCCCCACCGCGACGCCCAACGGCGCGACGATCTCCCGCGACCCGACCGCGTACAACAAATTCGACGCCTACGAGCAGGAGTTCGGAAACTTCCAGAACATCCTCCAGAGCGCCCGCTCCCAGCGGCAGAGCCTCCTCACCCAGCTCCAGACGGTGATGAACACCGCCGCCAACACCACGGCGGAGCAGAGCGAGAAGACGGCCCGGATCAACGCCCTCTCGACCCAGCTGCGGGAAAACGATCAGACGATCCGCGATGCCAGCGACCAGCGGGCGGCGCAACACGAGGCGAACAGCCAGGACGCCGAGAAGCAGAAGCAGGCGAAGCAGGACGAGTTGAACGCCGACTTCGAGCAGGCCCAACCGACCTCCGATCAGAACGCCGACGCGATCCTCTCGGGGATCGTCAACCAGACCCCCTAGGATGCGCCTGTCTCGTCAACTTCCGGGCGGCCTTAGCGCGATGTCGGCGGCGACGTCGGACAGCAACCCCGCGAGCTGGTCGTCGTCCATGCGGCGTCCGTCCTTCTTTTCGGTGGCGGCGGCCGTCTTGGCGAAGGCGTCGGCGGCCTTGACCTGGATCGGGGCGAGGTCGCGGCCGGGCCCGTTGTTCTTCTGGTACCACGCCACGGCCCAAGCGTGGAGCTCGGCCTCGGAGCGGGGCACGGGCGGGCTGCAGGCGGTGAGGAAGAGCGAGCCGATGAAGAGCCAAAGAAGCGGTTTCTTCATGCCGGAATGGTACCTCTTCCGACGCCTGGATCAAGTCGGGAGGGCGGCATGAGCACCCTCGGCTACGACCAGGCGATGCAGATCCGGACGGCGCTGGTGCCGATCGCCTACCTCCTCTGCACGACAGGGCTGCTCCTCTCGGTGCTGAAGCATTGGGGAAACTTCCACGAGGTTCTGATGACGCTCATCGGGATCCTGGTGATCGTCGTCTTCATCAACGGGTATCCGGCCGCGCTGACGACCGTGGCGGACGGGTTCAAGCAGCTGCGCCAGAACACGACGGCGAGCGCGCCGGACAATGGCGGCCCGAGCTGGAAACAGATCTTCCAGGCCAAGTTCGAGAAGCCGGCCTGGGACCAGGTCGCGGAGAAGATCGCCATCCTGTTCTGCCAGATGTTCAAGCGAATCGGACAGGTCTCGATCTGGTTCCTCGATTGGGTCCAGGCCTGGGCGTTCGACGGCCTGATCGCGATCTCCCCCGTTCTGCTCGGCGCCCTCGCGGTTCCCTGGACCCAGGGGGCGGGGATCACCTTCCTCATCACCTCGTTCGGCGTCGCCGCTTGGCACCTGGGGATCGCCCTGGTCGACATCTTCCTGGCCGACGCCGCCAACCAGCTTTTCGTCGGGGGAGTGACCGCCGGAGGATTCGCCGCCGGAACCACGATCTCCCTGGGCTATCTTCCGGTCTTCCTGGGAGCCCTGGCCGCACTCGTTCTCGTGGCTCTGGCCCTCTATCTCGCGGTTCCGATCCTGATCGCCGCCGTCCTGAAGGGAAGTTCCCCGTTGACGACCGGGGCGAAGGCCGGGATCGAGATGGCCCTGACCGGCTTCGGGATGGGCAGCGTGGCGGCGACCCGGATCATCGCGCAGCGGAACGCTCGGCAAGCCGCCAGCCGAGACGACGGGGACGATTCGACGTCGGCGAGGACCTCCCGCACTCGGCGCCGCCGGGACGACGAAGGCGGCGACGAGGGTGGGAACACCCCAGTCCGGCCCCGGCCCACGCCCCCTGGCGGCGACGGCGGCTTCACCCAGACCCTTACCCGCTCCGTCGAGACGGGCGGCGCCCCCGGCGGCACAACCACGTCGACTGGAGTTCCCCGCCGGCCGAACCCCGGCCCCGAACAGCGCCAGGCCGAAATCGTCGCCTCCTATGACGAGGGAGGCCCGGGCCCCCGTCGTCGCTCCCGGAACGAGCTGGCCCACCGCCAGGCCGAGGCGCATCGGACGCTCGGGCGGCTCGACGAGGACTACACCTGATTTCCTATGGACCCCTCTCCTACCCCATCCCGCAGCCCCGATCCGATCGACAAGGTCGTCTTCCGCTCCCAGTCGCTGCGGCTGGCCCTCGGCTTCGCTGCGGTCGGCTGGACGCTGGCGGTGGCCGGGCCCCTGGTCGCCTTCCATCTGGCGAAACCCGACCTGGGGCTTGCCGTGGTCGACCCGGCCGGAACCTGGCATTTCAGCCGGCTCAACGACTTCTGGACGTCCCAGACGGTCTACGACGAGGCGGCCAAGAACGTCTGCCTGGCATTGCTCTCCCGGAATCCGGGCGGGCCGGACGATCCCCAGCTCTGGACGGCGATCTTCACCGAGTCCGGCAGGAAGAAGGCGAAAAAGCTCTTCGCCGACACCGCAGGGACGTTCCGGGACAACGCGATCTTCCAGTCGGTCAAGTGCGGGAAGATCCAGGTTGTCCAGGAGCCGTCCCAGGACGGGAAGCGGATCAGCCGGGCGGTCGCCTGGTGCCAGATCCTCCAGAACGGGACGATGAACGGCGCCGCCTTCACCGAGCCGTTCACACTCAAGGTTTCCATCACCCTCGTCGCCAACGACGACTTCCTGACCAACGGCATGTTCCCGCTGGTCGCCAACGATTTCACCCTGGAGAGAATCCCATGAGACGGATCGCTTCGCTCGTTCTTTACATCGCCCTCGCCGCCGCCGCCTTCGCCCAGGACAGCGGGGGCCGGTTTCTCCGGGTCTTCCCGCTCGACGAGCGGGCCCCCTACCAGATTCCCGTCGCGGTGCGGGAGGGGGTGACGACGCTGCTGTTCCCGGTCCCGCCGCAGAACTACGCGGCGGCGCGGATCGCGTTCGTCGAGGCGGGGCAGCAGGTACCCGACTTCTCGTCCGACGAGCGGATCGACTTCGTCCTCATCACCCACCGGGGGGCGTCGTACTGCACGGTGCGGGCGCTGCGGTCGAACGCCCGGGACACCCTCTCGGTCTTCCTCGATGGAAAGGTCTACCAGCTCTTTCTCCGGGCCGATGACGCCCATCCCCTCTACACGGTCCAGTTCATCGCCGGGACGACGGCGTCCCAGCGCCGGGCGGAACCGGTCTCCCCCGACCGGCTGGTCGATTGTCTGACGAAGGCGAAGGCCTACCCGGTCCTGGCGAAATATTATCCGGAACGGCTCGACGACGTGACCCGGGTCCGCCCGGCCCGGGTGATCAGCTACAGCGACTTCCGCGTCCTCCTCGACGAGGTGTTCCGGTTCGACGCCGAGGACACGCTGGTCTTCCGCATCCTCCTCGAGAACCAGACCGGCCGGGAGATCTACTACAAGCCGCAGCAGCTCTCGGTCCGCGTCGCCGACAAATTGTACAACGCCTCCATCGTGGACGCGGCCGGGGTGATGCCACCCCGGTCGGTCGTTCCCGCCTACTTTGCCATCACCGGATCGCCAGACGGAGGGCGGGCCGAGCTGGACCCGGCCCGGAACGACTTCACCGTCCTGGTCCCCCGGGTCTTCCCGCCGGAGCCCACTCCCCTCCCCGTCCCGGCGGAGCCGACGATCGACACCCAGGCGCCGCCGTTGGCGCCCGCCCCGGCCCAGGCGGTCTCCCCGCAATCTCCGTCGCAGAGCGGCGTGTTCCGCCCCGCCCGCACCAAATGAACGTCCACCGCCTCGAATTCCTCTGGAAGGGCCAGTTCGGCCGGTTCGTCCTGGCGGGGATCGCCTTCGGGCTGGTCCTGGGGGGCGTCCTCTACTGGAAAGCCCGCCATCCCCGGACCGACACAGTGAAGAACGGTCCCGCCCAGAATGCCCAGGCGTCGCAATCGACCGTGACGACCCTGGACAACGGCATCCCGGTCTTCCATGCCCCGGCCCCGCGCCGGGCGGCGGCGACCACCCAGCCGCACCGCTCGGGGAATCTTCCCACGTCGTTCCTGGCCTTCCCGATCTCGGACCGGCCGCAGCTGGGAGCGGCCTACGCTGCCTACGGGCGCCTGATCCGCTGCAAGCTGGTCATCACGGTCGATTCCAATCGGATCCAGACGCCGATCCTGGGGACGGTCCTCGAGGACGTCTACTCGGTGACGCACCAGCTGGTCGTCCCCGCCGGGGCCGAGGTCCATGGCATGGCCCAGCTCAATAGTTCGGAGGAGCGAATCGGCTCCCAGAACCGCTGGGTGCTGGTCTGGCAGGAGGACGACCGAGAGGTGGAGCTGCCGGTGAGCGGCCTGGCCCTCGACCACGATCCGTCGCCGGATGGCCGCACTTGGGGGATCACCGACGGGTCGGCGGGGCTGCGCGGCGAGACGATCAAGACCGACAACCTGGCCGAGATCAAGGAGCTGATCGCGCAATTCGCCGCCGGGGCCGCTCAATCCCTCGCCCAGAACGAAGTCCAGTCGGCACTCACCGCGAACGGCACCGTCATCGTCCAGCAGAACAACGGCCTGACCCAAGCCCTAGCTCAGGGGGCGCAGAACGCCGCCAGCCTCTACGCCCAGCAGATCGCCGAGGCGGTACGGCGGGACGGCATCTTCGTCCGGGTGCCCGCGGGGACCGATTTCTACCTCTACGTCACGCAGACGCTCGACGCGAGCCAGGCCCGGGCCGGGGCGACGCTCGCCGCCGGGTCGAATCCCGCCCTTTCCGACTCCGCCGCCCGTCCGGCGGCCCAACCCCTCACCCCCTCCCATCCATGAAGCGACCGTTCCTCCTCCTCGCCGCCACGCTCCTCGCCGGGTGCGCCCACACCAAGGTGGTCACCAACCAGCCGGTGATCTACCCGGAGGACGCCTGGGGGAACTCCGTTCCCGCCGACTCGGCCGCCAACCTCCGGGAGGCGAGCCGCCTCCATACCTACCTGGTGAACGACTACGTCGACCCGAACAACCCTCGGATCCGCCACCAGGGGCACCGCGTCGACGTGGTGGAGCAGGACGAGACGTGGAACCTCCGCCCCGCCGGGACGATGGTGGCGAACCTGGGGCCGGTGACCGCGGCGAGCGACCCGGCCTCGGTGCCGAACCCCTACACCGCCGAGTTCGAGACGCAGCTGGTCCAGCAGCGGGACCAGAGCCGCAAACTCGCCGTCATCGGCACGAAGATGTCGGCCCAGCTGCAGCGCCTCCAGGAAATGGCGCAGAAGGGGGCCGCGACCGCGGCTGAGAACGACGCGCTAAAGCAGCAAGTGGATGCCCTCCAAAAGCAGGTCGATGGACTCAAAGCGGCCCCCGTCACGCCCAAGACGCCCTCGAGGGACGGCAGTTCCTGGTTCGACGGCGTGAAGGAGATGTTCAGGAAGTCGGCGACGCCCTCCGCGGAGTCGACCGGTCAGATCGTCCCGCCCTTCCGCGTCTCGGTGGCGATCCGGGAGCCGGAGACGCCGTTCCCGGCACCGGGGATCACGATCCTGCCCGGGGTGACGATCGCCAGCGCCTCGCTGCCCCAGGAATTCATCTGGATGAGCCAGGAGGACGAAGGGCGGATCCGCATCCGGTCGCCGTTCCCCGCCCGGACACGCGATACCGATGGTCTGCCTCCCCTCCCCCAACCCTAGTTCGCCATGAAAATCGCCATCCTCCTTTTCGGTCTTCTCGCACTGCCCTTTTCCCCGGCCCGCGCTGCGATCACGTATTTCTACGAAATGGGAGGCGATTTCACTCGCGTCGACACAATCACTCTCACCCAGACCGGGCCGGTCTTCGTCCAAACCGGGGGGAACATCACGACTCTGAACCAGTCGGGGCCCGGGGTCTGTTATATCTATATCGACGGCGCGTACGCCGCCGAGGGCGA
>JAPWJX010000008.1 GCA_028283855.1 Verrucomicrobium sp.
AACTGATCGACGACCAGCCCTGGCGGCGTGCCTACGTCACTTTCCGGGAAGGGACCGATACCGGCTTCCAGGCTGACGCGGCCTGAATCCAATTATAACCTCCTGCGAGGTTGGCTTGGATTGCAATTATTTCGATATGAATTAGGATAGGGAGCGTCGGCCCGCGCCGTGCGGCCGATTGAGAGTGAGTCGTCCCATGGAAGCCTCCCCCTTCTCCAACCCGGGCCGTCCCACCATCCGGGACATCGCGCAGGCGGCGGGCTGCCATTACTCCACGGTTTCCCTGGCCCTGCACGACCATCCCCGCATTCCCAGCGAGACGCGGGTCCGCATCCGCAAGATCGCCGAGGACCTGGGCTACGCGCCGGACGCCGCCCTTTCCGCCCTCTGCGCCTACCGGGAGCGAAAGCGCCCCCGGCCGGAGCAGGCCGTCCTGGCCTGGCTGACCAACTACCACACGGAGGACGGCTGGCGCGGCTCCCCCTGCAACGTCGATTACTTCGAGGGCGCCTCCCGCCGCGCCGCGGAGCGCGGCTACCGGCTGGAGCCTTTCTGGCTGGCCGCCCCCAGCATGACGCCCCGCCGCATGAGCAAGATCCTCTGGACGCGCGGCATTCCCGGCATCCTCCTGCCGCCGCAGGAGGAGCGGACCAGCCTGAACCTGGCCTGGGAGCACTTCGCCGCCGTCACCTTCGGCCACTCCCTCGTCCATCCCCGGCTCCACTTGGCCGCCAATCACGAATACCGCAGCATGGGCATCCTCTTCGAGGAACTGGTCCGGCGCCGCTACGGGCGCATCGGCCTGGTCGACCTGCGCGCGCATGACGAGCGCGTCGACCACAACTGGCTGGCCGCCTACCTCATCAAGCAGCAGGACCTGGCGGGCCAGGACCGGCTTCCGCCCCTCCTGCTGGAGGGATGGGACGAGGGGGAATTCCTGGGCTGGGTCCGGCAGCATCGGCCCGACGTGATTGTCACCAAGCTGCCCGCCGTCCTTCACGCCGTGCGCAAGGCCGGCTACCGCGTGCCGCGGGATCTCGGCGTCGCCTTCCATTCCATGGAGGAAAACGCCCCCGGCATCTCCGGGATGAAGAAGAATTCCTTCCAGGTCGGCGTCATGGCCGTCGACCTCCTCGTCGACATGCTCCATCGGGGCGAGCGCGGCGTGCCGGAGCGCCCCTCCCTCTTCATGGTGGAGGGCTCCTGGGCGGAAGGGGAGACGCTGCGGTCCGCCGCGCCGTCCCGGGCGAAAAAGTCGTCATCGCTCTTGTCAACAGTTTGACCGACGCCCGCGGTTTCCGCGGCGCCCCGGGAGGAGTAGGGTTCATCATGCAGGCCGGGCCGGAGTCCTCCGGTCGCGGCGGATCGAAGAAACAACCCCTCACCTTCCCCTTCCTATGCCCCTCCTGAGCATGAAACGGGTCCTGGCGGTCGCCCGGCAAGGCGGCTGGGCCGTGGCCGCCTTCAACCCCGTCGACTACGCCTCCATGAAGGCCATCATCCAGGCCGCCGCGGAGGCCGAGGCCCCCGTCATCGTCCAGACCTCCGCCAAGACCGTGAAATACTACGGGCACGAGGCGATCGTCGGCTGGGCCCGCGAGCTGGCCGGGGCGGTCTCCGTCCCCGTCTCCCTCCACCTGGACCACGGCAAGGACCTGAAGCTGCTGGAGCGGTGCATCGAGACCGGCTGGACCGACGTAATGATCGACGCCTCCGACAAGCCCTTCATCGAGAACCTCACCCTCACCAAGCAGGTGCTGGAAAAGGCCGCCCGCCGCGACGTGGGGGTGGAGGCGGAGGTCGGCGAGATCGGCGGCGTGGAGGAGGACATCGTGGCCGACCACGGCCGCCACGCCGACGCGGCCCAGGCGCTCGAGTTCTGCCGGGAGGCCCCCGGCCTGGCCGTCTTCGCCCCCGCCATCGGGACCGCCCACGGCGTGTACAAGAGCGAGCCGAGCATCGAATGGGACGTCCTCACCCAGATCAACGCCGGCACGCCCCTCCCCTTCGCCCTGCACGGCGGCACCGGCCTGCCGGACGTCATCATCCAGCGCGCCATCCGCCTGGGCTGCTCCAAGGTGAACATCTCCACCAACCTGAAGCACGTCTTCATCGACAGCTTCGTGGAGCACCACCAAAGGCACCCGGAGGAATACGAGCCGCTCAAGGTCCTGGAGGCCCAATACGCCGCCATGAAGGAGCTGGTGCTGGAAAAGATCCGCCAGTTCGGCGGCGCCGGGCGCGCGGCGGAGGTCAAGGCCTGAACCCAGGGAGACCCCATGGAAGCCCTCATTTTCGACTGCGACGGCGTCCTGGCCGACACGGAGCGCGACGGCCACCGCGTGGCCTTCAACCGCGCCTTCGCCGCGGAAGGCCTCGCCGTGACGTGGGACACGGCCCTCTACGGGCGGCTCCTCCTCATCGGCGGGGGCAAGGAACGGATGCGCGCCTACTTCGACGAGGCGGGCTGGCCCGTCCCCCCCGCGGAGCGGGACGCCTTCATCGGCCGCCTCCACGCGCTGAAGACCGACTTCTTCATGCAGACCATCTCCTCCGGCGAGCTGCCCGTGCGCCCCGGCATCTGCCGCATCGTGGACGAGGCCTACGCCGCCGGCGTCGTCCTGGCCGTCTGCTCCACCTCCGCGGAGCGGGCCGTGCGGGAGGTGGTCCGCCGGCTCCTGGGCCCCCAGCGGGAGGCGCGCTTCGCCGGCATCTTCGCCGGGGACATCGTGGCTAAGAAAAAGCCCGACCCCGCCATCTACCAATACGCCGCGCGGGAGCTTTCCCTCGACCCGCAGCGCTGCCTCGTCGTGGAGGACAGCCGCAACGGCCTCCTGGCCGCCCTGGGCGCGGGCATGAAATGCGTCGTCACCCAGAGCGCCTACACGGCGGAGGAGGACTTCACCGGCGCGGCCGCCGTCTACCCGGACCTGGGCGATCCCCCCGGCCGCCGCGTCTCCCTGGCCGACCTGGAACGCCACTTCACCCCAACCCCCATCCATTCATGAAAACCATCCCCCTCTCCGACGTGGAACGGGCCGTGCAGGTCATCGCCGAGACGGCCATCGCCAACGAAAGCTACTTCTCCGAACTCGACGGCCTCTGCGGCGACGGCGACTTCGGCACCTCCCTGGCCACCGGCTTCCGCGTGGTGCTCAAGGAGTGGCCGAACCTCGACCGCTCCACCGTGGGCGCCTTCCTGGGGCGCGTCGGCGTCCTCATCACCAGCAACGTGGGCGGCTGCTCCGGCCCCATCTGGGGCACCGCCTTCATCCGCGCCTCCGCCGTGGCGCGGGAGAAGAAGGAGCTCTCCCTGGAGGACGCCGCCCTCATGCTCCGCCGCGCCATCGAGGGCATCATGGCGCGCGGCGGCGCCTCCCTGGGGGACAAGACCATCCTCGACGCCCTGGAGCCCGTGGCCCAGCTGCTGGAATCCGAGGCCGCCAACCCGGACGCCGACACCGCCGGCCTCCTGGCCCGGGCCGCCGAAGCCGCCCAGTCCATGGCGGAAAAGAGCCGCCCCTGGACCGCCAAGCGCGGCCGCCAGTCCTTCACCGGCGACCGCAGCAGCGGCACCCTCGACCCCGGCATCGTCGCCGTCGGCACCGTCCTCAAAGCCCTCACCGAAGCCTTCACACCCGCAACCCGATAAACCCCGTAACCCCAAAAAAACTATGACCGCCAACGCCCCCACGTCCGTCCAGGCCTCCGCCTCCCACGGCATGAAGAAATTCGTCAACGATCCCGCCAACTTCGTCCGCGAGATGCTGGAAGGCCTGGCCCTGGCCAACCCCAAGACCCTGAAGTGGGTTCCCGAGCACAACATCATCTACCGCGCCGACGCCCCCGATCCCAAGCGCGTCTCCGTCATCCAGGGCTCCGGCAGCGGGCACGAGCCCGCCCACGTCATGGTCGTCGGCAAGGGGATGCTCGACGGCGCGTGCCCGGGCAACGTCTTCGCCGCGCCGCCCATGGAATACGTGCTGGCCTGCACCCGCCTGCTGAACTCCCCCAAGGGCGTCCTCCACCTCATCAACAACTACCAGGGCGACCGCATGTGCTGGGACATGGCCCGGGAAATGGCGGAGGCGGAGGGGATCAAGATCTCGACCGTCTTCGTCAACGACGACGTCTCCGTGGAAAACAGCACCTACACCGTGGGCCGCCGCGGCGTGGCGGGGAACTTCTTTGTCATCAAGGCCTGCGGCGCCGCCTCCGAGCAGGGCCGTTCCCTGGAGCAGATCACGGAGATCGGCAAGAAGGTCAACGATTCCGTCCGCAGCATGGGCATGGCCCTGACCGGCTGCACCCCGCCGGCCAAGGGGAAGCCGATCTTCGAGCTGGCCGACGACGAGGTGGAGATCGGCGTGGGCATCCACGGCGAGCCCGGACGGCGCCGGGAAAAGCTGCGGCCCGCCGACCAGTTCGTCGACGAGATCTTCGAGGCGGTCTCCTCCGACCTTCCCTTCAAGTCCGGCGACAAGGTGGGCCTCATGATCAACGGCCTGGGGGGCACCCCCCTGAGCGAGCTCTACGTCCTTTACCGGCGCGCGGCACAGCTCTGCCAGAAGAAGGGCTTCACCGTGGTCCGCAACTACGTGGGCAACTACTGCACGGCCCTGGAAATGGCGGGCATGTCCCTGACCCTCATCCGTCTGGACGACGAGATCGAGTCCCTCCTGGCCGCCCCGGCGGAAGTGGGCCTGCGCATCTTCTAAGCCGCAGGCGCGGAAAACAAAAAAGCCCGGCGTTAAGCCGGGCTTTTTTCGTACGATCGGAAATGGGTTGCGGGGCTAGGATTTGAACCTACTCCTTATCAAAGCGCCCCATGCAAAGCGGCCATCCCTCCAAGAGCCATCTTCCCGCAATCGACGCCCTGCGCGCAGCCGCCTCGCTGGCCGTGGTGGCGGTGCACTGCGTGGCGGCGACCGGATGGTTTTACACCGGAGGCGCGGGTCCCTTCGCCGTCGACGTCTTCGTCGTCATCTCCGGGTTCCTCATGGCTTTCCTGCACGATTTCAAAAAGGCCTCTCTGCCACGGGATGTGGGCCGCTTCTACGTCCGGCGCTTCTTCCGCATCGTCCCCCTCTATTACGCGGCGCTCCTGCTCTGCCTGCTCCTATTTCCCTTTAGCGCCGCCGACCTCCTGCTGCGCCTGTCCTTCCTCTTCGGCCTTTCCCCCGCGCACTGCGACAGCATCACCCTTTTGGACTGGAGCCTGGGACTGGAGATGCAGTTCTACCTCGTCTTTCCGCTCCTCTTCCTCACCGCCTGGTCGGGAGGCGGCTTTTTCGCCATGGCCCTCCTCACCTGCATGGCGAACCTCCTGATCGGCGCTTATCCGCACCTGCCCGGCAAGCCTTGGGGCCACTTCAACATGCCCTCCTTCCTTCCCCTCATGCTAGCCCTTTTCGGCGGCGGCATGTTCCTTGCGCGCGTGATAAAGGGAAAGGCGGCGGGAAAAGAATACGTTTGGTTTTATGCGGGAGGAATCGCCTGCCTCGTCGCCCTTCCCTTCCTTCATCTCCGTCTGGCGATGGGGCTCGTCCTCTTGCTGGCGGCGCTTTTCCGGCTACGTCCACACCTTTCCGTGTATGCAAAGATCGAAAACGCCTGCGCCAACCGGCTAACGCGCTCCCTCGCGGACTGGTCATACGCGCTTTACCTGATCCATCCGGTCACCCTGCGGCTTTTGGAAAAGAGCGGCCTGGCCCTGAAGGGATGCGTGGGGACTCTGGAGCTTTTTGCGCTGGTCCTGGCCGTGACCTATCCCGTCTGCCACCTTCTCTTCCGCTTCCTGGAACGCCCCGGCATCCGCCTGGGCCGCCGCATCGAAGCACGGATCGGCGCGTAATCGCCACGTTCATAAGATCAAAATCAGGGAAAGCGCCTAATGAAATCAAAGGCCAACTCAAATGCGCCTATGACGAGCCCTTCCGCCTGATTCAAGACGAAGATATTCCCGAGCCCTTCGCTCTCGCGGGCAGACCATGCCATCCAAGCACGAAAAAGCCGCCGGGCCTTTCCTTGGCTCCGGCGGCTGTTTCGACTATCGGAAATGGGTTGCGGGGCTAGGATTTGAACCGGCAACAAAACCGTTGTCGTTCCAAGCACTTACGACGCCAGACACCCGCATAGACACCCCTCTTCCGAACGATGCCAACCTTCACGTCTTGGCCGTCGCGTGGCCCCGCTTGTCCCCTGCCCTTCGCGAGGCGATTCTAGCGGTTGCCAGCCATTGTTTGATCGCTTATTCAAAGGCATAGTCAAGCACACTCTTCCCTAGGACTCGAACCTTGCTGCTCTCAGGATAACTTTCCATTTTCCGGTTTTTTGGGCGCTTTTTGGGTCTCGTTTGAGCGTCGCTGAAGATAATCCGAAGAAAAGCCCTTTCCCTTCCACATAACGTAAATGACGGGGTAGAGAAGAAGGTTGAGGATCGCCGAGGTGAGGACGCCGCCGACCATGGGAACGGCGATCCGCTTCATCACGTCGGCACCGGTCCCGGTGCTCCACAGGATCGGGAGGAGGCCGAAGAGAATGGCACAGACCGTCATCATCTTGGGCCGAATGCGCTGGACCGCCCCTTCCTTGACGGCCGCGAAGAGGTCAGCCATCGAGTTCATCTGCCCGCGCGTCTTCCGCTCGTCATAGGCCTGGTCCAGATAGAGGAGCATCACCACGCCGGTCTCGGCGTCGATACCCGCCAGGGCGATCAGGCCGACCCAGACCGCTACGCTCAGGTTGTAGCCCAGGAGGTAGATCAGCCAGAAGGCCCCGATCAGCGAGAACGGCACCGAGAGCATGACGATGCTCGTCTGGACCGCCGACCGGGTGTTCAGGTAGATGAGGACGAAGATGATGAGCAGGGTCATCGGGACGACGAAGAGCAGCGTCTGCTTGGCCTGCTGGAGGGACTGGAACGACCCGGCCCATTCGATGTAGGTGCCGGGCGGAAACGTCACCCTCTCGCCGATCCGCTGCTCGGCGGCCTTGACGTAGCCATCGATGTCGCTGGCCGTCGTGTCGACGAAGACAAAGCCGACGAGCTGCCCGTTCTCGCTTCGCACCTCCGGGGGGCCGCTTTCAAAGCCGACGCTGGCGACCGCCGACAAAGGAACTTGGGCACCGGACGGGGTTGGCACGGGGATCTGCTTGATCGCCTCGACGCTGTCCCGGAAATCTCGCGCGAAACGGACGCTGATCGGATACCGCTCCCGCCCTTCGACGGTCTGGGAGATCGTGTTTCCGCCGATCGCCGACTCGATCACGGTGTTCACGTCGTCGATCTTTAACCCGTACCGGGCGATGGCGTCCCGGTCGGCCGCAATGTCGAGGTAGCGGCCCCCGGTGGTTCTTTCGGCAAAGGCGCTGCGGGTCTGCGGAAGGTCGCTGAGGGCTTTCTCGATGCTGGTGGCGACGCCGTTGATCCCATCCAGGTCCTTCCCGAAGACCTTGATCCCCAGATTGGAGCGGAATCCGGTCGTCAGCATCTGCGTCCGGGTCTGGATCGGCATCCAGAAGACATTCGCCATGCCGGGGGTCTTCGTCTTCTGGTTGATCTCCTCGACGAGCTTGTCCCAGGTCATTCCCTTGGGCCACTCCTCCTTTGGCTTGAGCTGAACCGTCGTTTCGAACATCGAGAGGGGCGCGGGATCGGTCGAGGTTTCGGCTTGTCCCGCCTTCCCAAAGACCGTCTCGACCTCGGGAAAGCTCTTCAGGATGCGGTCCTGGCCCTGCAATACCTTGACCGCCTCGTCGATGGCGATGCCGGGGATGGCCGTCGGCATGTAGAGGAGATCCCCCTCATTGAGGGGAGGCATGAACTCGGAGCCCAGCTTCACGACCGGGACAGCCGTCAGGGCTAGGGCCAGCACCGACAACGCGATCGTCGTCTTGGGGAAACGGAGCACCCAGTCGACCAACGGCCGGTAGATCCAGATCAGGAACCGGTTCACCGGGTTCTCCGACTCGGGAGTGATCCGTCCGCGGATGAACCAGACCATCAGGACCGGGACCAGCGTGATGGAAAGGAGCGCCGCGAAGAACATGGCGAACGTCTTCGTGTAGGCCAGCGGCTTGAAGAGACGTCCCGCCTGCTCCTCCAGCGAGAAGACCGGCACGAACGAGACGGTGATGACCAGCAGCGAGAAGAAGAGGGGCCGCCCCACCAGCCGGGCGGCGGCGAGGATGGCCTCGACCCGCTGGCTGTTTGTCAGTTCCTTTCCGTGGTTCTCCTCCCGTGCCCGCTCCAGGAACTTGTGGGCGTTCTCGATCATGATGATCGCCGCGTCGACCATCGCGCCGATGGCGATGGCGATGCCGCCCAGCGACATGATGTTCGCGGTGAGGTGGAGGTGCTGGAACGGAATGAACGACAGGAGGATCGCCAACGGCAGCATGACGATCGCCACCAAGGCGCTGCGGAAGTGCCAGAGGAAGACGATGCAGACCAGGCTGACGATGAGGCTTTCCTCGATCAGCTTCTCCCGCAGGGTGTCGACCGAGCGATGGATCAGCTTGGAGCGGTCATAGACCGGGATGACCTTGACGCCCGGAGGGAACGACGGCGCCAGCTGCTTCAATTTCTGCTTCACCCCGTCGATCACCCGCAAGGCATTCTCCCCGTAGCGCATCACGATCACGCCGCCCACGGTTTCTCCCTTCCCATCCAGCTCGGCGGCGCCGTACCGCAGGTCGGGTCCCAGGGTGACCGTCCCCAGCTGGTTGACCAGGATGGGAGTGCCTCCGGCATCAGTCTTCACCGCGATCTTTTCGATGTCCTGGGTCGATTTGAGGTAGCCCCGGCCCCGGACATAGTACTCGGTCGTCGAGACTTCGAGAGTCTTGCCGCCTACGTCCTGGTTGCTCTTGCGGACGGCGTCGGTGACATCGTTGAGGGTGACGTGGTAGGAGAGAAGCTTGTTTGGGTCAAGGTTGACCTGATACTGCTTCACGAAGCCGCCCACGGTGGCGACCTCCGATACCCCCTTCACGCTGGCGAGCGCGTAACGGAGGGTCCAATCCTGGAAGCTGCGGAGCTGCGCCAGGTTGTTTTGCCCGGTTTCATCGACCAGGGCGTACTCGTAGACCCAGCCGACGCCGGTGGCGTCGGGACCGATGGTCGGGTTCACCCCGTCCGGCAGCGAACCGCGCACCGAGTTCAAGTATTCGATGACCCGGGAACGCGCCCAGTAGATGTCGGTGCCGTCCTCGAAGATGACGTAGACGAACGACTTTCCGAACATCGACTCGCCGCGCACGAACTTGACCTTCGGCGCCGAGATGAACTTGCTCGAGATCGGATAGGTGATCTGGTCCTCGACCAGCGAGGGGCTGCGGCCCTCCCAATCGGTGTAGATGATGACCTGGACGTCGGAGAGGTCGGGGATCGCGTCGAGGGCGGTCTGGCGGAGAGCCGTGACGCCCCAGACCGCTCCGAGGAAGATCAGGATGATGACCAGGAAACGGTTCTTGCCGCTCCAGTCGGTAATTTTCTCGATCATGACAGCCTTTTCTAATGCTGTGCCGCGTCGGATGTCTGGCTCTCGCCCCAGGTCTTCAGAGCGCCCTGGACCCGGCTCTCCGCGTCGATCAGGAAGTTGGCGCTGGTGATGACCCGGTCGTTCTCGGCCAAGCCGGAAAGGACTTCATAAAAGTCGCCGTATTTCTCGCCGAGATCGACGAACTTGGGTTCCAGCTTCCCGCCGCCGTGGTCGAGGAAGACGACGTAGCGCCGGCCCGTGGGGATGACCGCGCTGGCGGGGACCGCCAGCTTGGTGCCGATCATCTGGTTTCCTTCCACCGAGGCGTACATGCCGGGACTCAACTGATGTCCCGGATTGGACACGACGAAGCGAACGGTCTGCCGCCGGGTCTCTTCCATGAGATGGGGATTGATGAAATCGACCTGAGCCGTCAACGACTGGCCGGGACGAGACGGGAAGCGGATCTGGAACTCCTGGCCGGGGCTCACGTACCGCGCCTGGTCTTCGGGGAAGTCGGCCTGCACCCAGACGGTCGAAAGATCGACCACTTTCAGGAGGGACTGCCCTGCTTCGAAGCGCATCCCCTCGATGGCGGTCTTTTCCATGACGTGGCCGCTGACGGGCGAGAGGACGTCGAAGGTTCCCTTCAGGCCCTTTCCGCTCCGCAAATCGGTCTCGTTCATTTCCAGGGCGAATTTCTCCAAGTCGGCGATCTGGGCGTCCGACATGTCCCAGACCCGGAGCCGCTTCCGCATCCGGTCGATGGCATCGAACGCCAGGAGGCTGTTGCGGTTCATTCCCCCCTCAGAGGTCCGGGCGTAGGAGCGGTAGGCTTTGATGTAGTCCAGCTGGGCGTCGATCCAGCCCTCAACCAGGACCGTCATCAGGGGCTGCCCTTCGGTGACCGGCTTGCCGACGTAGTCGGCGTACAGCTTCACGATGTAGCCGCCCGACTTCACGTTGATGTCCCGCAGGCCCGATTCGGCAATGACGACCGTGGCAGGAGCGTTGAGGGGACGCTGCATTTCGCGTCGCTCGACGACCCCGGAGCTGGCCCCGATCGCCTGGAGCCGTTCCGGCGGGATGTCGAAGGCATTCGTTTCCGGTGCTACCGCGGTGGCGGCGGCGGTCGCCGCGGTTGCCGTTCCCGCCGCGTCGGTCCCCTGCTTCATGACCGGCACCAGGTCCATGCCGCAGATGGGACACTTGCCCTTGGGGTCTTGCGACCGGACGCTCGGGTGCATCGTGCAGGTGTAGTAATCGACGTTCGAGGCCTTCGAGTCCGACGTGACGGCGGCCTTCGAACAGCCGGCCAGAAGCAAGGCTCCCGCCATGCCGGCGATGAAGCGGCGCCTCCCGAGGGGCTGGGGTGTTTCCGGGTTAGTGTGCTGGATCGAAAATGGATGATTCATGGGGGTACCGAGCGGTTGAAGTGAAGGGAGGAGGCTAGACCTTCTCCGTGCAGGGGATTTCGGCGCCGGTTGAGGCGTCGAAAGCCGGGGGACGCTCCCTTAGCGAGAGCAAAAGGGCTCAAATGAGCCAGACGCTCAGTACGGAACGGGAAGGCCCTGGCGGGATTCTTCCGGGGTCGGAACGGAGCGCGGCGAAGCGAAGCGCCGGGAAACCCGCCGCCGCGACGGAAGGATGCCAGGGCACCGCGAGGAAAGGAGCCAGGGCAATCGAACGGAACGAAGGGACTGCGCCCGGTGCGGCGACGACATCGTGATGCGTTGTGTCGGCGACGCACATGCCCTGCGGGCAGGGACAGCAATCCCCGTGGCACTCTTTCCCCATGGAACACACCCCGGCGGAGTAGCCCGAGGTCAGGGTGACCAACAGGAGGACGAACGCGGCGGAAAGCGTCAGCCCCTTGGCCCAGCCGGAGGAGAGGGAGGAGCGCCACGACATCGGGGGTTTTATAGCAGCTTTCATCCCCTTGCTCAACCGCTCTTCTCGCCCGCCGTCAAAAAGGAAGTCAGCCGTTCCCGTAAAAGCTGCCTTGCCCGGTAAAGCCTCGTCTCCACGGCCTTGGCGCTGCACCGCTCGATGCGGGCGATTTCCTCATAGCCGAGGTTTTCGTACTCGAACAGCAGCACGGCGGTCCGCAGATCGTCGGGCAGCGAGGAGATCGCCGCTTGGACTGCCGCCGCCCTTTCGCGGGCGACGGTGGCTTCGGCGGGGTTCATCCCGGGCTCAACCGGCTCCACGCGCCCCGGTCCCGATTCCTCCCCTTCGACCTCGGCATCCGGGGAGACGAGAGGAACGGTCGGGTGCCGGACCAGCCAACGGACGTGGTTGCGGTAGAGGTTGGTCGCAATCGTGAAGAGCCAGGTGGAGAACTTGCCCGTGGGGCGATACCGCCCGCGCTGTTCGTAGACCTTCACGAACGCCTCCTGGGCGAGGGAAACAGCATCGTGCTCCCGTCCCAGTTGCCGGAAGAGGTAATGGACGAGCGGACGCTGCCAGCGGTCCATGATCTCCTTCAACGCCAGGTCGTCGCCTGCCTCCAGGCGCCGCATTGCCGCGTTGTCGGCCTCTTCGCGTTCCCCGGCATGGCTTTAGCGGGAAGGCGCCGCTTCCGCATTCCGCATTTCCGGGCGCAGGACGTGCGGCTCCATCTTCTCCAGGTAGCGTTGCCGCTGGTCCGGGCTCATGACTTGGCCCACTCGGTAGATCTGCTGAAGCATCGCCGCCTGGCACTCCTGCCTTAAGGAGGAAACGTCTTGGAGGGCCTGGATGACCTCCGGGGTCACGGATTGGCTCTTGGCGATCTGGACGCGGAGGTTGGTCTGCGCCGTCATCATCCGAGTACAGAGGCGATCGCAGACAGGGTCGTATTCCTCGTGCAGACGCTGGACCTCGGCGAACTGCCGGTCGTCCAGTCGGAATTCGTGGCGCAGCCACTCCAGCTCCGCGTCTTGGGACGAGGCCAGGGCATGGGTCGCGTGCATCCCAGCCCGGTAGCTGACGGCCCACGTCGCCAGGACGGCGGCCAAGAGCAGAAGGAGAAGGACCAAGGGCCGTCTCATGGACCTTGGCGCATCTGGGCTTTGGCGACGGGGTCAATGGAGAAGGCATACCGGGTACCCAGGCGGTCCATCTCGCGGGAACTCGCGACCTCGGACTGGATTTGGCCCGCGACCACGGCGACGAGGAGCAGCCCCGCCGCCGCCGGAACGGCGACACGGGGGCGAACCCCTCCCTCCATCAGCCAGCGGACGGCCTTCCTCCACCAGAGGGATTGGCGGTTGTCCTCCTCTGCCGCGATCCGGTCCCAGACTTCCGATTGGAAGTTCTTGGGCAGATCGACGGGGGGCTGCCACGCCTTCAGGAGGTCGTTGAGGTTATCGTCGTGTTTCATATTGAGTCTCCATTCCGACGAACACCGCGCCACGGCCAAACCCTTTTCTTAGCAGGGACATCGGGGACGGGCGAGCGCGGTTCCCTACATGGAACAGCCCGCGCCCATCGAGCACCCCGATGTCGAGGTGGCCGCTGGCTTGGCAGCGGCGACCGGCGAATGATTCTTCGCGGCGGCATCGATGATCGACAGATACTTCTGGGGATCGGCGTTGAACTTGGCGGGGCAGGCCGGGCAACAGAAGCGGACCAGTCGGACACTGTCCTTCCCGTCCACCTTGGTCTTGTAGAGATAGTCGATGGGCTTCCCCATCTCACCCAGCTTGCTTCCCGAGACCGGGCAGGTGTCTAGGGGGTAGGTCTTCACCAACTGGTCGATGGTTTTCTGGTCTTCGGGGCTGTTGGCGGCCTGGGCGGTCAGGGGGGTGAAAGCGATGGCTCCCAGGGCCAGGAACCAGGTGGTCAATGCGATCCAATTTTTCATGATGTCGTCTCTCCAGGGGTGGCACGGGGGGTTGAAAACGTGCCTGTTCAGCATCTAAAACACCGTAGAGGGCCGAAACCCTCGAAAATTTTTAAAAAAAGAAACCGCCCGGATTTTTCAGATCCGGGCGGCTTGTCTTGGGCTCCGGGAGGGATTACCGGGCGTTGCAGTCAGCGAGGGCCATGCTGGGGCAGCTCGACACCGTCGAGACCTGCTTGCCGCTGTCGCGCTGGAGGTGGGTCACGCAGTTCTTGCCCGCGTAGGCGAAGCCCGGCTGCGTGATCGTCGCATGTCCCTTGCTGTCAAGGTCGTGGGTCTGCTCCACCGAGACCAGCGCCATAGAGGGGCAGCGGAGGGCCGCTTCCTGCCGGGGCGCCGAGGCCACGGCTTCCGGAATGCTCCCGATGCGGGGGCCTTTGCTCGTGTCGGCGGCGGACGCCTGCATCTGGGAAAATCCGACGACCGCGACGGCCATCACTGCCAGGGTCCACTTGTGAATCTGCTTCATGTTTTTAGTTCCTATATGGAGGCGGGGGTTATTCCAATCGCCTCTCATAGGGAGAAACACCGGAGATGAGGGAAACCCTTGCCGGAAATCATCCCTCCGGTGGGACGGCCTCTTTTTCCCTCCTCACGATTCGTTGCGATGCTTCCTCCACCCAGGCGTAGAGGGTGGGAAGCAGAACCAGGGTCAAGAACGTCGCCATCACGATGCCCCCGATGACCACGGTCGCCAGGGGACGCTGAACCTCGGCCCCGGCGCCGTGGGCCAACGCCATCGGCACGAAACCCAGGCCCGCGACCAAGGAGGTCATCAGGACGGGGCGCAGCCGGGTCAGGGAGCCTTCCTGGACGGCGTCGCGAATGGAACGGCCCTCTTCCCGGAGTTGGTTGAAGAAGCTGAGCAGCACCACGCCGTTGAGAACGGCTACGCCGGACAAGGCGATAAAGCCCACCCCTGCCGAGACCGAGAACGGCAGGCCGGTGGCCCAGAGGGCGAAGATGCCCCCCGACGCCGCCAACGGGATGCCGGTGTAGATGATCGCAGCCTGGCGCAGGCTGCGGAACGACAGAAAGATGATAAGGAAGATCAACAACAGGGCCGTGGGGACCACTACCGCAAGCCGGGCCTTCGCCGCCTGGAGGTTCTGGAACGCCCCCCCGAACTCGACGAAGTAGCCCTCGGGCACCTGGACCTGCTCCTTGATCTTCCGCCGGGCCTCGTTCACGAAGCTCTCCACGTCCCGTCCTCGGAGGTTGATCACGATGGCCATGCGCCGCTGGGACGCCTCCCTGGTGATCGTGTTGACGCTCTCGGTCATGCCGGTCCTGGCGATCTGTCCCAGGCCGACGAGGCCGCCGTCCTGGGTCCGCACCGGCATCTGGGCCACGGCGTCGAACTTCTGGCGTTCCGCCTCGGGCAGGCGCACGACGATGGGATAGCGGCGGTTGCCGTCCACGATGACGCCCGCCTCCTCCCCGGCGAAGGCGGTGCCGATCAGCTTGTTCACCTCGTCGGCGTGGACGTTGTAACGCTTCATGGCGTCCCGGTTCATGGAAACCTCGAAGACCGGCGCCTTGCCGACCGCGTCGAACTCCACGTCCTCCGCCCCGGGAATCTTCTCCACGATCTCCCGGATTTGCCCGGACACCTTCTCCAGCACGTCGTAGTCGTCGCCGAAGACCTTGATCGCGATGTCGGCGCGGCTGCCGGAGAGCAGTTCGTTGAACCGCAGTTCGATGGGCTGCGAGAAGAGATACGCCTGGCCGGGAAAGTTCTGGTTCACCTCCTTGCTGATCGCCTCGATCAGCCCGTCCTTGGTGAGCCGGTGGCCGTCTACCTTCCGCCATTGGTCCTCCGGCTTGAGCATGACGTACGAGTCCCCGGTGTTCACCCCCATGGGGTCGGTCGCCACCTCCGACGTGCCGACGCGGGAGAAGATGTGCGTCACCTCGGGGAACTTCTCCAGGATGCGCTTCTCCGTCGCCTTCTCCATGTCGAGCGAAGCGGACAACCCGATACTGGTGGTCCGCACCATCTGGAGGGCAATGGACCCCTCGTCCAGCCGGGGAACGAACACCGCGCCCAGCCGGGTGAAGACCCAGACCGAAAGGACGAAGATCGCCAGCGTCGTCCCCACCAGCGGCCAGCGCCACCGAAGCGCCTTATCCAGTACCGGGGCATGGGCCCGCTTGGCCCATCCGATGAGGCGATTGTCCTTTTCCGTAATCTTGCCGGTCAGGAAGAACGAACCGAAGGCGGGCACCAGGGTCAGCGCCAGCAACAGGCCGCCGATCAGCGCGAAGATGACCGTCATCGCCATCGGGACGAACATCTTTCCCTCGGTCCCCGTCAGGGTCAGGAGAGGGATATAGACGATAGTGATGATCGCCACTCCGATCACGGTGGGGGTTCCGACCTGCTTGCAGGCGGCGAGAATGATATGCAGGCGTTCCTCCTTGGTGAGCAGGCGCCCCAACTGGTGCTGCCGATGGGCCAGAAGGCGGACGATATTCTCGGCCATGAAGACGGCCCCGTCGACGATCAGACCGAAATCGACCGCTCCCAGACTCATCAGGTTCCCCGAGACGCCGAACCGGACCATTCCCGTGATGGCGAAGAGCAGCGACAGCGGGATCGCCAGGGCGACGATGAGCGCCGCCCGCCAGTTGCCCAGCATCCCGATGAGGACGGCGACCACCAGCACCGCGCCCTCGAAGAGGTTCCGTTCCACCGTCGAGATGGTTCGGTTGACCAGGTCGGTGCGGTCGTAGAGTTTCGCGACCTCGATGCCGGGGGGGAGCTTGGCGCCGACCTCCCGGATCTTCGCGTCCACCCTCTGCGAAACCAACCGGCTGTTCTCCCCGATCAGCATCAGGGCCGATCCCAGCACCGCCTCCTCGCCGTCGAGGGTGGCCGAGCCGGTACGGACCCCGGACCCGATGGCGACCTCGGCCACGTCGCCCACGGTCATGGCCATGGGTCCGGCGCGGAACTTCAGGGGGATGTCGGCGATCTCTCCAGCCGACTGCACCCGGCCCACCGAGCGCACGGTGATGCTCTCGCCTCCCTTCTCGACGACTCCTCCCCCCGCGTTCTGAGTGTTCTCCGCGACCAACGCGGCCAGCTCGTTCATCGTCATGCCGACGCTCGCCAGCTTCCGGGGATCGGGCATGACGACGATCTGCTTCTCGTAGCCGCCCGAGGTGTTCACTTCCGTGACGCCGGGAACGCTGCGGAGCGCGGGCTTCACCAGATAGTCCTGGGCCAGCTTCAGTTGGAGCAGCCGCTCGTAGGCGGCCGCGGGGGTCTCCTTGGCGTCGGCCTGGTAGCGGACGGCGTAGTGGTAGATTTCCCCGAGACCGGTGGTGATCGGGGCCAGCTTGGGGGACACGCCGGGGGGCAGGTCCCCCAGGTTCTGCAACCGCTCCGAGACAAGCTGGCGGGCGCGATAGAGGTCGGTGCCCTCCTGGAAGATCAGCGTGACCTGGGACAAACCGAACTTGGAGAGAGACCGCACTTCCTCCAGGCCCTGGATGCCTCCCATCTCGATCTCGATGGGGTAGGTCACGAGCTTTTCCACTTCCTCGGGGGCGAGGGACGTGACCGCCGTGTTGACCTGCACCTGGACGTTGGTGATGTCCGGCACCGCGTCGATGGGAAGATGGGCGGCGGACCAGCAGCCCACCGCCACCAACCCGAGCGTCCCCAGGACGACGAAAATGCGTTGCCGCAGGGAGAATTCGAGAATCTTATCGATCATAATTTTCAGTCGGCGTGTCCGCCGCCTTTCGTGAACCGCAGTTCGATGAGGTAAAGGGAATCGACCCCGGCGGAGGCGACCTTGTCACCCTCCGCGAGGCCGTCCTTGATTTCGATCCAGCCGTCGGCCTCGTTGCCGACGACGACAGGGACGCGCAGGAGCCGCCCGTCCCGTTCGAGGTAGGCCGACGTTCCGGCAGCGGCATGAAGCACCGCCGACCGGGGGACGGTCACGACCGGCTTGGACGCCTCACCCGGCTCGATCCGCACCGGAAGGAAGTCCCCCACGGCGAGGCGGCCTGCCGGGTCGGGAATCTCCAGCAGCAACTCCTCCTTCCCCGTGGCGGCAAGGGAGGCGTTGGCGATCCGCCAGATCGTCCCCCCGGCTTCACCTTCCGCTTCGGCAAGGCCAACCCGGATGCGCTGCCCAGCCTTGGCCGGGACGGACGCGGGATCGACCCAGACAGTGGCGTAGGCGTTGCCCGGCTTCTCCTTTCCGAAGTGGCGGAGCGGTTCCGAGGCGGCCCGATAGACTTGGGCAGTCACCGTGGTTTCCGCCCGGACGGGGCGCAATTCGGCGGTGGCAAAGGCGACTCCCAAGCTCTGACGGGACGCCTCGCTCAGCGAAAGGCCCTTCTCCTCCTCATAGGCGGCGCCTTCCTCGGCGGCGGGGGCCTTGTCCTCGGTAGTCGCGGTTTCTTGCAGACCGGCGGGCTTGCCGCAGGCCGCCAGGGCCAACGCCGCTAGCGCCGATAAAGTACGTTTCCAGATCACGTTTCTCATTTGGCCTCCATCGTTCCGCCCGTGAGCAGCTCCAGATCGAGCAGGTCGCGCCATGCCTGCACCATTGCCTCCTGCCGAGTTTGTTGGGCGGCCAGGAATCCCCGTTGGGAATCCAAGAACAACTGCACCCCGATGGCGCCGGTACGGTATTGCCGATCCGCCAGGTCGGACGCCTCGCGCAGGTCGGCAAGGGTCCGCTCCGTCGTTCCGTCGAGTTGGGCCTGCGTTCGCTGGTAGGACCGGATGCGGCGGAGGATTTCGGCCTCCACCTTGCGCCGGGCGTCGGCGAGGAGGGCGTCCGTTTGATCCCTGCGAGCCTTGGCGGCGGCGACATTGCCCTGGTTCCAGTTCCATAGGGGAAGGGTCATCGACAGGCTGACACCGAGGTTTTCCTCGTTGTCCCCCGCCTTATCCTGGCTGAAGAACGGCCCGACCGAGAAGTCCGGAGCGGCGTCGAGCTTGGCGGCGGAGACGGTCCGCACCGCCTTTTCCAGTTCAGCAGTCCGGGAACGGAGTTGGAGGTTGCCCGCCAGCCCGGCCAGGACCCACTTGTCGGCGTCGACCTTTGCCTCCGGGAATGCGAGGACCGACGCGATCCGCACCGGCTGGCTCGCGGGAAAACCCAAGAGCCGGTTCAGCTCGATGGCGGCCTCGTCGCGGCTCTGGGCGAATTCCCGGGCCGACTTCCGCAGGTCGATCAGGCCCGCCTCGATGACCCGCAATTCCAGCAACTGCGGCACCCCCGCCGTCGCCCGCTGGCCCAGGAGCTTCACCAGGCCGTCGGAGCGTTCCCGGATTTCCTCCGCCGCGTCGGCTTCGGCGGAGGCCGCCAGGTATTGATAGGCCAAGCTGCGGATTTGCCCGGCCAGGGAACTGCGAAACTGCCGCAGCCCCAGGTCGGCCAGCTCCACGTCCTTGTCGGCAATCGCCTTCCGCAGCGATCCCTTCCCGGGGAACTCGAAGGTTTGCGTGACGGTGACACTGCGGGTGAATCCCTCGGCGAGATTCCCGCCATCGCCGGTGACGCGGCGACTGCCGTATTCTCCCGTGAACTCGGGATTCTTCCAGAGTCCGGCCTGGGTGCGTTTCCCCTTGGCGGCGGCGACCTCGGCCTCGAAGGAGCGAAGCTCGGCGTTGGCCGCCATGCCCCGGGCCGCCAACTGGTCGATGGTCCAGGCGCCCGGCGGCTCCGCGCGGGCGGTCCAGGAAGTCAGGACCAGGACGGTCCCGGCGATCCAATACAATTTCATGGCTTTCATTTGGAACAGAAGACGTGGGGGCTGCTCGAATAGGAGACCTGCACCGCCTTCGCGCCCAAGAGTCGGGAGGCCGGAAACCCCACCGTGAAGGGAATGGTGTTCATCTGGAACGGGCGTCCCGTGACGTTCACCCCTTCCGTTTTCGCGGCGAGGATGCTCCCCCTCCGGTCGTGCCACTCGACGTGGACATGGGCGCCGGTCGCGGGATTGCCGTCCCAATAAACCAATCCGGTGACGTAGACCTGTTCCCCGTACCGCTTCACGGTGGCAGAGGCGACCTTTCCAGCGTTCGACTCGATCAGCTTGACCGACAGCGGCGCGGCCCGTAGCGGGACAGCGAGGGCGGCCAGCGCGACCGCGAGGAGCCATCCCCTTCTCCAACTCTTTTCAAAACGACTCTTCATGCCTGATTCCTGGTAGACCGCGACGCAAGGCGTGCGGCAGCTAAGTGCAAGGCCCGCCCTTTTCAGGAACGGGACCGATGGAGGAACGAGGGAGGAACTCCCTCGCGAATCAGGCGATCTTGGGCGGCTGGTCGATGGCCTGGAAAAGCTCTTCCGGCATCGCCAAATCGCTTAGTCGGAAAGATTGCTCGCCGGACAGAGGGGCGCCCTCGACAAGAACCGACGTCGAAACGTGGACGGGAGCCGGATGGAGGTGGCAGCAGCAGTGGCCGTCCCCGTCATCCCCTTGAACGGGAGAATCGCCGGAATGCTCGCCGCACGTCACCCAGCCCATCTGCTCGGCGTAGCCGACCTCAAGCTGGCAAGCGAAGGCCGCCAGGATGAGCAGCGCCAGCGCGGGCGCGAAACGGGCGAAGAGACGGCGCATGGTAGGTACGGTTAGGCCGGGGACATCAAATGTCAATTCGGTCGGCTCTCTCGGTCACGGCCTCAAGAGCCGCATCGCGTTCATCACGACCAGCAGCGTCGCCCCGGTATCGGCCAGGATCGCCAGCCAGAGGCTGGTGTAGCCCAGGACGGCCAGGACGAGGAAGACCGCTTTCAAAGCGAGGGCGAAGCCGATGTTGAACTGGATGACTCGGACGGTGCGGCGTCCCAACCGGATCGCCTCGGCCACCTTGGTCAGGTCGTCCTGCATCAGGGCCATGTCGGCGGTTTCGATGGCGGTGTCGGTCCCCGCGGCTCCCATCGCGATGCCGACCGTGGCGGCGGCCATGGCGGGGGCATCGTTTACCCCGTCGCCCACCATCCCGACGAACTGATGGGCGGCGATGAGTTTTTTGACGTATTCGATCTTCTGATCGGGCAGGAGGTCGCCGTGGGCCTCGTCGATGCCCGCCTGCCGGGCAATGGCCGACGCGGTGCGCTGGTTGTCGCCGCTCAGCATGACCACTGGGTTGACGCCTGCCCGGTGCAGGATGTCGATGGCTTCTCGGGCGTTTTCACGGATGGCGTCGCCCACCGCCAGGATGCCCAAGATTTCCCCCTGGCAACCGTCGTGAGGCCGATGGCCGACGATAACGACCGACTGGGCCTCCCCCTCGATCTCCGCGAGCTTCTCTTCCAGGTCGGGAGAGCAGACGCCCAGCTCATGGGTAAAGCGGTGGTTTCCCACGAAATAGCGGTGTCCCTCCACCACGGCCTCGGCGCCGCGCCCGCTCTGGGCTTGGTACTGCTCCGCCCGAGGGAACGCGATCTTTTGTTCGGTGGCGTAGGCGACGACCGCCTGGGCCAAGGGATGCTCCGAGTGGGTGTCGATGGCGGCGGCGATCCGAACGACCTGCGCGTCGTCTTCGGCCTTCCAGCGGACGATCCGGGTCACGCGGGGCTTTCCTTCCGTGATCGTGCCGGTCTTATCGACCGCCAGGGCGCGGATCTTGCCGACTGCTTCCAGGACGGCCCCGCCCTTGATGAGGACGCCGCGCCGCGCCATCGCCGTCAGGCCGGAAACGACCGAGACGGGGGTGGAGATGACCAGGGCGCACGGGCAGGCAATCACCAGGAGGACCAGCCCGCGATAGAACCACGTCAGCCACTCCCCGCCGAAGGCGAGCGGGGGAATCAGGATCACCAGCAGCGCCGCCACCATGACGGCAGGGGTGTAGATGCGGGCGAACCGGTCCACGAAACGCTGAGAGGGGGCCTTCTGGGATTGGGCCTCCTCGACCAGATGGATGATCTTGGCGATGGTCGTGTCGCGGTACGCCTTGGTGGTCTCGATGTCTAGGGAGCCGGACCCGTTGATTGTCCCCGCGTAGACCTCGTCCCCCGCCTTCTTGGCAACCGGCATCGACTCCCCGGTAATGGGGGCCTGGTCCACGGACGAGTCCCCGGCGACGATCTTGCCGTCGAGGGGAATGCGCTGACCCGACTTGACGGTGATGGTCGCCCCCACCGGCACCTCCTCGACGGGCACCTCCTCGAAGGCGTCCCCATTCTTGAGCAGGGCGACCTCCGGGGTCAGTTTCATCAACGACTGGACCGCCCTCCGGGCGCGGGTAAGGCTGAACGCCTCCAAAAGCTCGGAGAGGGCGAAGAGGAAGGTGACTGCCGCACCTTCCGACCACTGGTGGATCGCCAGCGCCCCCGCGACGGCGACGGTCATGAGGACGTTCATGTCCAGGGAGAGGCGGCCCAGGACGCGGATCGCCTTGGGGACGACGAACCAACCGCCCGCGACGATGGCGACCCCGAAGGCGATGTCCGCCGACCACTCGGGCGTCACCTTGGTCCAATGGATGAGAAGACCGACGCCGGTGAAGAGGCCGGAAACCGCCACGGCGATCTGGTGGTAACGCTTCAGGCTGTCCACGTCGCCCGCCTCGGCGTCGTCCCGGCTTCCCTTCAGGCCCGCCTTGGCGACGAGCTTGATCAGATCGTCCGAGGTGACCGACTCGTCGTGGCGCAAGGTCACCTTGCCGCCCATCAGGTTCACCCGGACCTCTCGGATGCCCTTCACAGGGCGGAAGACCTGTTCCAGGGCCTCGACCTCGTCGGCGCAGTCCATCCCCGCCACGCGTAGGGTCGTCTCCAGGTTGCCCTCGGATTCCGCATTCAGGGCGATGCTCTGGGGGGCCGCCGCCTTCTCGTGGGCATGGTCGTGGCCGCAGCCGCAGGCGTCCGGCTCCGCGTGGGCGTGGTCGCCGTGGTCATGGTCGTGATCGTGGGAATGGGGCTTCATGGAAAGGGGGTGCAAAGGTTCGGTTTCCGACTACCTTAAGGGAACACCCTGAAGCCACTTCAGGGTCAAGCCCTCCCCACGCCATGAAGATCGGAGAACTCGCCGAAGCCGCCCAATGCACGGTCGAAACCGTCCGCTACTACGAAAAGGCAGGCCTGCTTCCGAAGTCGGACCGCTCCGGTAACAACTACCGCGTCTACGGACAGCGGCACCTGGACCGGCTGCGCTTCGTCCGCAACTGCCGCGCCCTGGATATGTCGCAGGAGGAGGTCCACGCCCTTCTCCGCCTGATGGATAAGCCCGCCTCGGATTGCGACTCGGTCAATCTTCTCCTCGACGAGCACATCTCCCACGTCGATGCCCGGATCGAGGAGCTACAGAAGCTAAAGGGACAGTTGACCGGCTTGAGAAAGAAATGCCGCACGCGCCGCCAAGTGAAGGAGTGTGGCATTCTGCATGGCCTTTCCGCCATGCGCCCGAAGGGGAAGAAATTGGCTTCCAGCCACCTCGGATAGCCTCTAACGGTCCAACCGCTTCGATAAGACCTTCCGGGCCCGGTAGACCTTCATCTCGACTGCCTTGGCGCTCAGTCCGAGAAGACGTCCTGCCTCCTCCTGCGTCAGGCCCTCGACGGCAGTCAGGATCAAGGGGGACTTCAAGTCGGGGGGAAGACCAGCGATCTCCCGCTCCACGATCGCCAAGTTTTCTCTCTGCACGGCAGCGGCGGCGGGATCGGGTCCGGGGGAGGGAAACTCCCGGTCGCGAGGCTCGTCGGGACTGGATCGGCTCGCCGATACCGATTCGGTCCGGAGCACCCGGGACGATCCCTGTCGGCGCAGGTGATCCCGGCACAGGTTCACGGCGATGCGGAAGAGCCAGGTCGAGAAGAGGGCGTCCGGCCGAAACGTGGCAAGGTGGAAATAGGCGCGGACGAACGCCTCCTGGGCGATCTCCTCGGCGTCGGAGCGATTCGCCACGGAACGGCAGACGAAATGAAAAATCCGCTCCTGGTATCGCTCGACCAGCGCGTCGAAAGCCCGCTCGGTGCCGGCTTGCACAGCCTGAACCAGAGGGAGGTCTGGATCCTGCCCCATGACGTTCCTCGATCAGGGTTGGCGGCGCAGCCCCTCGGACGTGAGGCGGATCAGCTTGTCATATTGCTCGGGCGTCAGGACGGCCTTCATCTCGAAGACATGGTCCAGGGTAGCATTTTGCAAGCCCCCCATCGCGTCGTGGATTTTTTCGACGGCAACCTGAACGCGGGGGGAGTCGGCCTGATCGTCGGCGACCGCCTGGGCCAGCTCCAGGTTGGCGAGGCGGATCAGCTCGGCATAGTGCCGGCGCTTCTCGGTGAAGGCCGCCTCGATCGGCCCGAGCTTCCGGTCCTGGTCGGGGGTGATGGCCAGTTGGTGGTGAATCCAGGCATGGCTGAACTCCGGCGCCGCCTGCCGGTGCTTCAGGTATTGGCCGGTGAGAAGACAGCTCCCCGACGCCACCAATGCCACGGCCAGCAGCAGGATGCCGAATGCCCAGGCGCGATTCATCGCCCCTCCAGCAACGTTGTCGGCAGGCCGGGCGCGTGAAGGCCGAAGACATCCAGTTCCATCGCCCGGGTGGCTCCCGAGACCCGGATCCCGGAGCCGGTCGCGATGCCCAAGAAGAGGCCGACCATCAGGGAGAACGCCAGGGCGGCGAAAATCGGCTGGGGCCTCACCAGCGGGGCCAACGCCCAGTCCAGCCAGGAGCCGAACGAACGGGGCGGCGCGGCCTGCCGGTGGCGAATCTGCCTCCAAATGCCATCCCGGAAGCCGGACGGCAGGGCGGGCTTCGGCTGCGCAGCCAATTCCTGGAGGAGGCGGTCGAGATCGTGGTCTTGCATAAGCGTGGCGCCGATTATCTCGCGGCGGGGTGGGTGTGTCCATCGGTATGGGAGATCACTTCGACCTCCGCCGCCCCGGGCGGCAGCGCGTCAAACCGGGCGACGTACTCGACGGCGCTTGCTCCTCCCTTCGTCGGAGGCACGGAAAGCCGGTAAATGGTCCCGATCCTGTCAATGTCCTCAGCCAGAATCTTTCCCCGGGAGTCGAGGATGCGGACATGGACGTGGGAATTCGGGCGGGGATCGGGGGTTCCCCAGTAGCCGGGGACGCCCGACAGGGATCCCGAAACCCAGAGTTCTTTTCCTTCTCGCCGGAGATCGACGGTCGATACCTTCAAGGGAGCGCTGTCGATCCCCCGGATCGCCAGGGGAGCCGCGAACAAGGTCAGTGGCAGCCCCAGGCCGAGCGCCGGGAGAAGAATGCTCCTGGCGCTCTTTCCCGTTCGGAAGGTCGAGGCGTTCACATCCAGTTAAACGTGATTTTTGAAACCATCCCTCACGAAATCCCGCCGATTCATCGGACGGAAGCGTCCCTCATAGCCGCTTCCCGGGGACTTCTCGGGATTCGTCTCCTTGCAGGTCGAATTTGTGAGGGGTCGATCCTGGTAGCCCGTTTAATTGGATGCTCGAAAGGAGCAAACCCATGAAACGCCATAGCCTGATGATGCTCGGCTGCATCGTGCCGCTGCTGGCGATCGCCTTCGTCCCCGCCATCGGGAAGAGCGCGATCGCGCCCTTTCTCATTGCCGTTCCCATGCTAGTTTGCTGTCTCGGCATGATGGGCGGGCACGGCCACGGGGAGAACAAAAAGAAAGACGGCGGGAAGGAATCCAGGAACTGCCACTGAGCGACTACCATGAGCCATCCCTCCCCTTCCGATTCATCCCATGAGGCGCATGCCTGCTGCCATCGCCACCCCAAGACGCCGGGTTCGCCCCCTCCCGCGGTGACGAAGGCCTATTTTTGCCCGATGTGCCCCGGAGTGGAGTCCGACTCTCCCGGCACCTGCCCGAAATGCGGCATGGCCCTGGAGCGCAACCCGGCCCACCGCCCCGCCGGGAAGGCGATCTATACCTGCCCGATGCATCCCGAGGTCCGACAGGACCATCCCGGCAGTTGTCCCAAGTGCGGAATGGCCCTGGAATCGGTCGTGTCGGAACCGGAGGAACCCGAGGAGAACGCCGAACTCCAAAACATGACTCGGCGGTTCTGGATCGCGGCGGGCCTGACCGTCCCGCTCCTCGTCTTGACGATGGGAGCCATACTTCCGGGGATCAGCTCGATTCCCCCTCTGGTATCGGGATGGTTCCAGTGGGCGCTCGGCACCCCGGTGGCTCTCTGGGCCGGCGCGCCGTTCTTCGTCCGGGCGTACCACTCGATCCTCCACCGTAGCCTCAACATGTTCACCCTGATCGCCCTGGGGACCGGGGCGGCCTACGCCTTCAGCCTCGTCGCCTTGGCGGCGCCCGGCCTCCTGCCCCGATCACTCGCGACAGGGGGCGCCCCTCCGCTCTACTTCGAGGCCGCGGCCGTGATCACCACCCTGGTGCTCTTGGGACAGGTCATCGAATTTAAGGCGCGGGCCGGAACCGGCGCCGCCATTCGGGCGCTCTTGAACCTGGCCCCGAAGACCGCCCGGCGCCTTCGCAACGGCACCGAAGAAGAGGTGTCCCTCGACGCCGTCGAGGCGGGCGACATCCTTCGTGTCCGGCCGGGGGAAAAGGTTCCCGTCGACGGCCGCGTCACCGAGGGAGGCTCCTCGGTCGACGAATCGATGCTGACCGGCGAGCCGGTCCCCGTCGCCAAGGGGCCGGAGGGAACCGTCGCCGCCGGGACGATCAACGGCAGCGGCAGCTTCCTGATGCGGGCCGAGAAGGTCGGCGGGGAGACCCTGCTCGCCCAGATCGTCCAGATGGTCGCGCAGGCCCAACGAAGCCGGGCGCCGATCCAGCGGCTCGCCGACGCGGTCTCGGCGTGGTTCGTCCCCGCTGTGATCGCCGTCGCCGTCCTCACCTTCTTCGTCTGGCTCCGGTTCGGCCCGGCGCCCGCCCTCGGCTACGCCCTGATGAATGCCGTCGCCGTCCTCATCATCGCTTGCCCCTGCGCTCTGGGGCTGGCCACTCCCATGGCGGTGATGGTCGGCGTCGGGCGCGGCGCCTTGTCGGGCGTCCTCATCAAGGATGCCGAGGCCCTGGAGATCCTGGAGAAGGTCGATACCCTGGTCATCGATAAGACCGGGACGCTGACGGAGGGGCGGCCCATGGTCGCCACCATCCAGGCCTCCCCTGGTTTCAGCGAGGACCAGGTGCTCGCCACCGCCGCCTCGCTGGAGGCCTCCAGCGAGCATCCCCTCGCCGGGGCGGTCGTCCGGGCCGCCCGAGACCGGGCGCTGGCGCTCCAGCCCGTCGAGCGATTCGAGGCCATTTCCGGAATGGGCGTCCGCGGCGCGGCGGACGGGCGCCCCATGCTGGTGGGGCGGGCGGCGCTGCTGAAGGGGGCGGGGATCACTCTCGACCAACCCTTTCTCGATGAGGCCGAACGGCTGGAGCAGGAAGGCCACACCGTCATCTGGATCGGGGCGGGGAACTCTCTCGCCGGGTTCGTCGCCCTGACGGATCCCGTCAAGAAGACGACGCCTGACGCCGTCGCCTCCCTCCACCGCCTGGGCCTGCGCCTGGTCATGCTCAGCGGCGACAATCGCGGCGCTGCCGAGCGTGTGGGGAAGACGGTGGGCATCGACGAGGTGGTCGCCCAGGTCAGCCCCAAGGACAAGCAGGACCGCATCGCCGCCCTGCGGAGCCAGGGCCGCGTCGTGGCGATGGCCGGCGACGGAGTGAACGACGCCCCCGCCCTCGCCGCCGCCGATGTCGGCATCGCGATGGGGACCGGGACCGATGTCGCCATGCACAGCGCGGGGATCACCCTGGTCAAGGGCGACCTCCGGGCCATTGCGACCGCGATTGCCCTGAGCCGGGCGACGATGCGGGCGATCCGCCAGAACCTCCTCTTCGCCTTCCTCTACAACGGCCTGGGGGTGCCGATCGCCGCCGGGGCGCTCTACCCCGCCTTTGGTCTCCTGCTCAGTCCCATGATCGCCAGTGCCGCGATGGCCCTCAGCAGCCTTTCGGTCGTGGGGAACAGCCTTCGCCTGCGGAGGGCGGGGAAGCCCTCCGCCACATGACGAAACCACGAAAGATTTTGTGAGGGGTGGGCGACCTTCTTTCGTTTAATCCCCTACACCAGCTCGAACCCCCTGGTGCCCTGGAGACTTATGTTTACGAAGATGAAGAAAACCCTGCTCGGATCGACCCTCGGCCTGCTCGCCACGCTGGTGGTCAGCCTCTGGACTCCCTCCGTCCAGGCCGAAACCTATACGCCGGAGCAGAAGCAGCAGATCGAGGAACTCAAGAAGACCTATCCCCTGACGACCTGCCCGGTCTCCGGCGAGAAGCTGGACGGCGACATGGGTCCCGCCATCGACTACCTCTACACGGCGAAAGGGACCGACGGGAAGGAGACCACCCGGCTGGTCCGCTTCTGCTGCCCCTCGTGCCTGCGGAAGTTCAAGAAGGACCCCGCTCCGACGCTGAAGGTTCTCGATGACGCCGCCGCGAAGAAGGGCGGAGCCGCCGCGCCGACTCCGTCCGCCATGGACGGAATGAAGGGAGTGTAACGGCGGAACGTCGTTTGCTATGCCCTTCCTGGCCCACATGGCCGACACTGCCTCCTCGGGCGGAGGACATACCCACGCCTCTGGAGAAGTCCTCCGGTGGCTGGGCGCGTTCCATCCCGTCGTCATCCATTTCCCGATTGCCCTGCTCCTCCTGGCGGCGTTCCTCGAAGGGATCGTCGCCTGGCGGGGACCTTCCGAGAAGCTCTCCTTCGCCGCCGGCCTTTCGCTGGGGCTGGGCGCCGTCGCGGCGGTAATCGCCGCCGGTCTCGGCTGGGCCGACGCCGCCACCATGAGCATCGAGCCGGATCTCAAGCCGATCCTGACGTGGCATCGCTGGCTGGGCACCGGCGTCGCCGTCGGCTCCTGCCTCGCCGGGCTGCTTCAGCTTCGCGTTCTGCCGACGGGCCGCGGCGTCTGGGCCTATCGGATCGTCCTATGGCTCGTGGCTCTCGCGACGGCGGTCGCGGGTCATCTGGGCGGAACCCTCGTCTACGGACTCGACTATTATCCATGGCAATGATCTTTCCCCGCCTCCTGGCCCTTTCCCTTCCCGCCCTCGCCCTCGCGGGCTGCGCCTCGGTCGATCCTTCGGCCTCGTTCGGCAACGCCCAGGGCACCATCCGGGACCGCACCGGCCACCGCGTCGAATGGAGCCGAGGCACCCAGGAAGACCGGCAAGCCGAGCAGGCGGTGCGCGATCTCCTCAGCCGTCCCCTGACCGCCGACGCGGCGGTGCAGGTTGCCCTGCTGGGCAATCCCTCCCTCCAGGCCACCTTCGAGGAGATCGGCATCTCCCAGGCTGACTTCGTTCAGGCGGGGCTGCTGACGAACCCGAGCTTCAGCGCAATCGTCCGCTTCCCGAACGTCTCGCCGCTGGGAGCCGACCAGGAATTCTCCGTGACAGGCGACTTCCTGCAACTGTTCATCCTTCCCCTGCGGAAGAAGATGGCCGCGCTCCAACTGGAGGCGACCGAATTGGAGGTCGGGAACGAGGTTCTTTCCCTCGCCGCCGAGGTGAAGGAGGCATTTTACGCCGTCCAGGCCGACGAGCAACTCCAGACCCGGCTGGAACTGGTCAACGACATCGACAAGACGGCCGCCGAACTGGCCGAGAAGCAGCACGAGGCAGGCAACATTAACGACCTCGACCTGGTGAACCAAAAGTCGGTCTATACTGAGAGCCAAGCCGACGTGACGCAGACCCGGATCGATCTCGTCCGCGACCGGGAGAAACTGAACCGGCTCCTGGGTTGGACCGAGGAACTGCCCCGCTGGACCGTCTCCCCCCAACTTCCCGCCATTCCTGCCGATCCCCTGTCGGCCGCCGACCTGGAGAAGCGGGCCTTGGTTCAGCGGCTCGACGTCGCCGCCGCCCGGAAGCGGATCGAGGCGCTGCAAAAGTCGCTCGGAATCACCGAAGGAACCCGCCTCTTTCCCGGCGGAATCGATATCGGCGTGGACACGGAGAAGAATCCCGACCGCTCCCGCGTCACCGGCCCCTCGATCGACGTCGAGCTTCCGATCTTCGATCAGGGACAGGCCCGGGTGGCCACGCTTCAGGCCCAGCTCCGGCAAGCCCAAGACCGTTTGGCCGCGCTGGCCATCGATGTCCGCTCCGAGATCCGTGAAAACCGGGAAATCCTGGAGGGCCGCCGGCAGCTCGCCGACACCTATCGCCAGACCTTGCTCCCCCAGCGGGTCAGCATCCTCAAGCTGTCCCAGGAGCAATACAACTTCATGCTGAAAGGCAGCTACGACCTCCTGCTTGCCAAGCAGCAGGAAATCGGCGCCGAGCGCGCCTACATCCAGACGTGGCGCGACTATTGGACGGCCCGAGCCGAGTTGGAGAAGGCGGTCGGCGGCTTCCTGCCTGTCCCCGCCGCCGCCGAGGCGAAACAAACCGATCCGGTCGCCGCCGCCTCCGCCGCCCCGGCGCCGATGAACATGAAACCCTAGACCCCATGAGCCTATCCCGCCGCCAGCTTCTCGCCCGCACCGGAATCGCCGCTGCCGGAACCGCCTTCTTCGGGCGCGTCCAGTCGGCCCTCGCCGCGATCTCCGGCACCGCCGACACGCCTGGGACCGTCGCCGGGGACGGCTCCTACACGCCGGTCGTCACCCCCAACGGCTCGACCCTACCCTGGGTGATGAAGGACGGCGTGAAGGAATTCCACCTCGTCGCCGAACCGGTGAAGCGGGAGTTCGCTCCCGGCATGATGGTGAATTGCTGGGGCTACAATGGCTCGACGCCCGGCCCGACCATCGAGGCGGTCGAGGGCGATCGGGTCCGCATCCTGGTCACGAACAAGCTGCCCGAATCGACATCGGTCCATTGGCACGGCATCCTCACCCCGAACGGCATGGATGGCGTCGGCGGCCTGACCCAGAAGCACATCGAGCCGGACGAGACCTATGCCTACGAGTTCACCCTCCGGCAGCACGGCACTTACATGTACCATCCCCATTCGGACGAGATGGTGCAGATGGCGCTGGGGATGATGGGCTTCTTCATCATCCATCCCAAGGGAGGGCCGAAGGTGGACCGGGACTTCGCGATCTTCCTCATGGAGTGGGCGGTCAATCCGGGGACCTTCACGCCGAATCCCAGCATCATGACCGATTTCAACAACTTCACCTTCAACAGCCGCGTCTACCCTGGAACCGCCCCCCTGATCGTGAAGCTGAACCAGAAAGTCCGCGTCCGGATCGCCAACCTGAGCATGGACAACCATCCCATCCACATCCATGGCCACCGCTGGTGGGTGACGGAGACCGATGGGGGACAGATCCCGAAGTCGGCGTGGTGGCCGGAGACCAGCGTCGACGTCGCCCCCGGCACCACGCGCACGATGGAATTCGTCGCCGACAACCCCGGCGACTGGGCGCTCCACTGCCACAAGACCCACCACGCGATGAACGCGATGAGCCACGACATTCCCAATCTGCTGGGGGTCGATCAGGATGCCGTGACGAAGAAGATCAAGAAGCTCGTTCCCGGCTACATGGACATGGGCAGCGATGGCATGGGTGACATGGCCGAAATGCAGATGAAGGGACCGAAAAACACTCTGCCCATGATGACCGGCACCGGACCGTTCGGGCCCATCGAGATGGGGGGCATGTTCACTGTCCTCAAGGTCCGTGAAAGCCTGGCTAGCTACGACGATCCCGGGTGGTACCAGCACCCAGCCGGAACGGTCGCTCAGGCCGTGAAAAGCGTTAGCTGACGGGGTTCAATCTTCCTTCCCCCGAAAGATTAAAAGGTTGTCGCTCTAGGACGATCTCCCTTTTTCAGAGCTTGGATCGGACGGATTCCGTAGCCGTTGGCGATATCGGTCAGCCAGCCGTTCTTCGCGAGGAAGCGGTAGAGCTTCTCCTTGTCCTTGATGAACATGGGGATCGCCCGGACGCAATCGCGGAGGCAGACTAGGTTTTGCTCCACCTCGGGCTCGGCGGTCAGGGGGAGGTGGTAGATCATCATGTTCCGGTGGCGCTTGGCCTCCACCATGCCCCGGGTGCGGAGGTAGCCCAGGTGCTTGGAGATCTGGACCTGGGGGACCCCCATGATCTCCTGGAGATGGTTGACGCAGAGGGGGCCGTCGTTGAGGAGGCTGAGGATGCGCAGCCGCGTCTCGTCGGTGAGGCAGGCGTAGATCTGGGTGAGGCGGCGGCTTTGCAAAATGGCTCCTGCGCGGGGCAGAATATGCCCGGGGGGGCATGGAGCAACGAAAATCCTCAGACGAACGTCTCGATCTCGTGCTGGAGTTCCCGCAGGAGATAGAGGTGGAGGTCGGGCTGGCGGGTGTCGGGGCGGCCGAAGCGGCGGCAGATCGTCTCGAAGTGCTGGCGGGTGAAGAGGAGCAACTGGCGGTGGCTGGTGCAGAGGGCGACCGAGCCGCTGTCCCGCAATCCCACATAGGCGAGGTGTCCGACGACCTCGGCGTCGGTCGGGGAGAGGTCCCCCACCCCGAGGGCGCGCTGGTCCCGCAGGCGCCGCGCCATTTTGAGGTAGGGCTCGTAGCCGGGCCAGTTTCCGGGGCGAAGGAGGGCCGCCGCGCGGGACACGTCGTAGATTTTCTGCCGGAGCGGTTCCAGCCGGCGCCCGAGGATGTGGTCGTCGATCCCGCCCGCGATCTCCCCATGGACCGCCTCGGTGAGGGTGATGTTCGGGTGACGGCGGACCAGCCCTTCCAGGAACGACAGGTAGGCCGTGTCCCTCTCCAAGATCTCGGTACGGTGCCGGAAGATCGATGTGTCGATCAGGACATGGTCGTGGCTGGAGGCGATCTCCTCCAACTGACCCTCCATCTTGAGGACCACGTCTTCGGCGCTCGTGGCATCCCCCTTCTTCAGCGGCTCTCCGGCAGGACCTCGAACGGAACGGTGAGGTCGGTGCGGTAGTCGAGGCCGTTGTCCCGCATGTCCTCGTCGTCCTCGGCGTAGAGCCAGTTCACCTTCACGTTCTTGTAGTGCTGATGGTGCCGATCGAGGATCTCCAGAAGTTCCAGGATGCTCTTCGACGAACTGGTGTTGAAGTAGTCGAGACGGAAGTTCGCGGTGAAGGGGCCGTCCGACATCGCCAGCATCTCCAGAAGACGCTTCTTCACAGGCAGGAAGAACGCCACCGAGTTCTCCGGGTAGGACAGCCCCGACAACTCGAAAAGCCCCTTCTCGGGGACAAACGTGACTTTCGGCGTCGTGGCGGACGGATCAATGCACACTGCTTCCATCGGGAACCTCCTTGGGATTGAATTTGTTGATCTTGGCGGACAGGGAGAAAAATGAGGCGTCGGCGTCGACGGGAACGAAGGCGAACGTCAGCGGGTTCTGGGACTTCTTCGCAATGTCGATGAAGCCCAGACCGGCCCCCTTCGAGTCGGCCGGGCGGTCCTTCTTCCGCTCCTGGCTGTAGTAGGCTCGCAGCCCGTCGGGGCCGAGGGTGTTGACGTACCGGCAGCGCTCCTCGATGACCGGCACGCGGTCGTTCCGAATCATGTTCCCGGAACTGACGATGAACTGGTCGTCGGTCTGCTGGACCACGATCATCCCCACCCCCACATCCCGACCCTGCTGGGGCAGGAACTCCCGCTCGTGGGAGTAGTTGAGGACGTTCTGGGTCATCTCGATGACGATGGCGAAGAGCCGCCTCATCGCGCCGCCGTCCGCCCCCTCGGCGGCGGCGATAGGGCCGCGAACCAGGTCGCCGATCTCGACGAGCGTCTCCTGGAGCATCGCCCCCTTGAAGGCGAAGACGATCCGGCTGTCCCGGACCTTCTGGTAGTAGCGGAACATGCTCTCCCCTTGGATCAGAACGTCCTGCTCCTCCGCGAGGGTCTCGGCTTGGGCCCCGAAGGCGAAGCGGCTCATTTTCGACTTCCCTTGAGATGGAACCCCAGGAGGGCGATGTCGTCCCGCTGCGGCGCCCCGGCCTGGTGGTCGTCGAGGACCTTCTCGAAGGCGGCCTTCTGCTCGCCGAGGCTGCGGCTCGCCAACTGATACAGCGCCTCGCGGACGCGGCGCGACCCGAGCTTCTTCCCCTCAGGGTTCGGCTGGTCGCCCACGCCGTCGGAGCAGAGGTAGTAGGTCGTCCCGTCCTCGATTCGGAGGGAGAGGGTGGCGAACTCGCGCTTGGCCTCCTTCTGGGTTCCGCCGATCGGCTTCCGGTCCCCCTTGTGCTCGTGGAACTGGCCCGCAGCGTCGACACTGTAGAGCGGGCGGTTCGCCCCGGCGAAGAGGAGTTCCCCGGAGGCGGGATTGACCACGCAGAGGCCGACCTCCATGCCGTCGTGGGCCGAGTCGTTCCCGGTTTCCTGGCACAGGCTGTCGCGGACCCCCTTGTGCAGCTCCTCCAGGATGATTCCGGGATCGGTGTAGCCGCGCTGGGAGACGATGTCGTTGAGGTGGCCGTGCCCGATCAGCGACATGAAGGCGCCGGGGACGCCGTGGCCGGTGCAGTCGGCGACCGCCACGTAGATGCGGTCGTTCGCCTCCCGAATCCAATAGAAGTCGCCCGAGACGATGTCCCGAGGCCGGAAGACAACGAAGTGCTCCAGGTGGATCGGCAAGGGGCGGTCGGGGTTGTAGAGCATCGAGCGCTGGATGCGCTCGGCGTAGAGGATGCTGTCGTGGACCTGCTTGTTCTTCTCCTCGACCTCGACCATCGCCATCCCGAGGAGTTCCGACTGGGCCTGCATCAGCTCGTGGAAGTCGACGATCCGGTAGCCGGCGACGGGATGCCGGTAGACCACGGGGTCGTAGGAGACGTGGAGGGGCCGCTCCAGCCCCTTCCGCACCACCTCGGCGACCGAGGCGTCGGGCGCGACCACGAACGGCGGCAGGTTGATGTGCTTCAGCATCCGTTCCACGGGGCGGACGCCATAGATCTCCTGCCCCATCCGTCCGCTCAGGACCTGGTAGTAGCTCGACCGGGAGATCGTCCCCACCAGCTCCCCATCATGCAGGACCAGGATGCCCGGAAGCTTCGCATTCTTCTTGAACTCCCCGTTGAGCCGGTCGCCCGGCGTCTTGTCGGAAACCGCCACGTCAAAGAACGGGAGATCGGCGATACTGCGGGAGACCGAACTATGGGAGGCGGCGGGGATCGGGGCGAGGGCGGTCATGGATTTCTATATGCGCGGGTTATTGTATTCCCTTATGCGTATATACACTCTCCGACGATCCGGTTGCCCTTCTGCGTCGAATGCGTAAAGAATCGGCCCGTGCCGCCTCAGAGCTTGCCGCCCTGGTGTCGCACGTCCTCGCCCGCCGCCGCGTAGATCGCGTCTTCCGCGATGTTCTTGGCGTGGTCGCCGACCCGCTCCAGGTGCCGGGCGATGAAGATCAGGTCCAGGTAATCCCGGACCTTGTCCGTCTCCTTGGAGATGCGGTCGGTGAACCGCTCCGCCAAGCTGGCGTTGAGTTCGTCGATGAGCTTGTCCCGCGCCTTCAGGGAGCGCGCCAGGTCGACATCGGCCTCGGCGTACGCCTTCACGCTGTCGTCGAAGAGCTCGACGGCGTCGGAGAAGAGCTTCGAAAGCAAGGTCCGGTCCTCTCCGGTTGGGATCGAAGAGAGCTTCCGTGCCCGCTTGGCGATGTTCACCGCGGCGTCGGCGACGCGCTCGATGTTGTTCCCCAGCTTCATGGCGCTGACGACCTGCCGCAGGTCGGACGCGAACGGGTGGAAGCGGATCAGGATGTCGGTCCCTTTGGCGTCGATCTGCCGCTCCAGTTGGTCGATCTCGTCGTCGTCGGCGATCGCGACGCCGCAGAGGCCGGCATCCCCCTTGAACAGGCCCTGCATGGCGTTGTGGAGGCTCCGGTCGGTCAGGCTGGCCATCATGAGGACGTCCCGGCGGAGGGCCGCCAGGGCGTCGTCGAACGTCGCCAGGATGTGCTGTCTGTTGTCGGGCATAAACTCGTCGGGGTGCGGCTCAACCGAAGCGGCCGGAGATGTAGTCCTCGGTCTGCTGGACCTTCGGTTCCTTGAAGACCTTCTCCGTGTCGTCCATCTCGATCAGCTTCCCCATGTACATGAAGGCGGTGTAATCGGAACAGCGGGCCGCCTGCTGCATGTTGTGGGTGACGATCACGATGGTGAACTTCTCCTTCAACTCGTGGATCAGGTCCTCAACCTTGGCGGTCGCGATGGGGTCGAGCGCGGAACACGGCTCATCCATGAGAAGAATCTCCGGCTGGTTGGCGATCGCCCGGGCGATGCAGAGGCGCTGCATCTGACCGCCGGAGAGGCCCAGGGCGCTCTCGTGGAGCCGGTCCTTCACCTCGTCCCAGAGCGCCGCCGAGCGGAGGCTCCGCTCCACGACCTCGTCGAGGCTCTGCTTCCTCCCCTGGTCGGCGATGCGGAGGCTGTAGACGATGTTCTCGTAGATCGACTTCGGGAACGGGTTCGACTTCTGGAAGACCATCCCGATCCGCTTCCGCAGGGAGATAACCTCCTGGCGCGGGTCATAGATGCTCTTCCCGTTGAGGAGGATGTCCCCGGTGTGGTGGACCCCGTCGATGAGGTCGTTCATCCGGTTCAAGTTCCGCAGGAGGGTCGATTTTCCGCAGCCGGACGGCCCGATGAAGGCAGTGATCTTCTGGCTGGCGATCTCCATGTTGATGTCGAAGAGGGCCTGCTTCTTGTTGTAGAAGAAGCCGAAGTTCCGGATCGAGATGAACGGCGTGCTCACGGCGTCAGGGCTTTCTACGGCCGGATGGCCGGCCCCGATGGGGCGGCTATGGGACGTTTCGAGGGGTTTCACGAGGGTGGGAGAGGTCACGGGTGGAGGAGGCTTAGAAGGCGCCCAGGCGATATTTGCGGCGGATGCGCTCCCGGAGGAGGATCGCCCCCAGGTTCAGCGCGACGACCAGGATGATGAGGAGCAGGGTGGTGGCGAAGACCATCGGCTTGGCCGCTTCCGAGTCGGGCGACTGGAAGCCGAGGTCGTAGATGTGGAAGCCCAGGTGCATGAACTTCCGCTCCAGGTGGACGTAGGGGAACGTGGCGTCGATCGGGAGGCTGGGGGCCAGCTTGACCACGCCCACCATCATCAGCGGGGCCACCTCGCCCGCCCCGCGCGCCATCGCCAGGATGAGGCCGGTCAGAATGCCCGGAAGGGCGCTAGGGAGGACGATATGCTGGATCGTCTGCCACTTGGAGGCGCCGCAGGCCAGCGACCCCTCGCGCATTCCGCGCGGGACGGCGGCGAGGGCCTCCTCGGTCGCCACGATCACGACGGGAACGGTCATGAGGGCGAGGGTCAGCGCCGCCCAGAGGACGCCGCCCGTCCCGAACGTCGGCGTCGGCAGCGACTTGCTGAAGAAGATCTGGTCCATGGTGCCCCCGACCATGTAGACGAAGAATCCCAGGCCGAAGACGCCGAAGACGATGGAGGGCACGCCGGCGAGGTTGTTGACCGCGACCCGGACCGCGCGGACGAAGAAGCCCTGCCGGGCGTATTCCCGGAGGTAGATCGCCGCCAGGACGCCGAACGGCATCACCGCGACGCTCATGAGGACGGTCATGACGCAGGTGCCGAAGATCGCGGGGAAGACGCCGCCCTCGGTGTTCGCCTCCCGGGGCTCGTCGACGAGGAAGTGCCAGATCCGGTAGAAGAACCACCCCAGCCGGTCGAGGAGGCCAAGCTGGTTCGGGTAGTAGAAGCTGACCAACTGGCCTAGGGGCATCGTCTTCTCGGCCCCGGTCGGCAGCCGATAGGTCAACCGGTCCTGGCCCTGGCGCTGCCGCAGGTCGCCCGCCTGCTTGGCGAGGATCTCGTACTTCGCCTGGAGCTTGTCCATCTTAGCCTGGAGCGCCTGGAATTGGGGGGAGTCGGAGGCCAGCCCCTTCTCGTCGAGCTTCAGGCCGCCCATCCGGGCGTTGACCTTCCCGATCTCGTCGCGCTCGATGTGGGCGATCTGGTGGCGCCGGGAGTTCGCCTCCCGGTTCAGCGCCGCCAGGCGGGAGCGGAAGGCCGGGTCGTTCGCCTCGATCGTTGCCCCATCGGCGGTCTGGAGCCGAAGGGGGTAACCCAGAGCGTTCCCATACTCGACCCGCTCCATCTTGAGGAGATCCTTCGGATAGGCGGTCCCGGTGATCGCGTCCCGGTTCAGATAAAGGAAGCTGAGGCCGTAGGCATCCTTGTTCCCGACGTAGAGTTGCCACTCGGTCGGGGCCGGGCCGCCGCCAGGCTTTGCCTCATGGGTCTTCTCCTGCTGCTTGGTGATCTCCCCAGCCACCGTCTTCGCGTGGGCGAGTTGGGCGCCGCTCGCGTCGGAGATCTGGACCTGGACCACCCGCTTCGGCCAGAAGACCTCCAGGCCGTTGACCACGATGATCGTCAGGAGCGTGGCGATCATGAGGAGGCCGATGGAGAGGCCCACCGAACTGAGCCAGACCATCGGTTCCCCCTCGGATAGGGTTTGCTTGAGCGTACGTTTCTGGGGAGCGTGCATGGTCAGACGGTCCGGTATTTTTCGCGCAGGTGCTGGCGCAGGATTTCGGCCCCGGTGTTCACCAGGAAGGTCATGAGGAAGAGGAGCATCGCCCCGAGGAAGAGCGTCCGGTAGAGCGTCCCGTGGAACGGCGCCTCGGGCAGCTCGACCGCGATATTGGCGGAGAGGGTCCGCATCCCGGAGAAGATGTTGAAGTCCATGATCGGCGTGTTGCCGGTCGCCATCACCACGATCATCGTCTCGCCCACCGCGCGGCCCAGGCCGATCATGAGCGCCGAGAAGATGCCGGGGGAAGCGGTCGGGACGACGATCCGCATCGTCGTCTGCCAGCGGCTGGCCCCCAGCGCCAGCGAGCCGGAGCGCAGGGTGTCGGGAACGTTCGTCAGGGAGTCCTCGGCGATGGTGAAGATCAGGGGGATGACGGCGAAGCCCATCATGAGGCCGACGACCAGCGAGTTCCGCTGCTCGTAGCTCGCCCCCGTGAACTGGGGCCACCAGAGGCGGAAGTCGGCGACCTTCTGGCCCGTCGCGGGATCGGCGACGACGAAGAAGTGGCGCTCGATCACCGGGCCGAGACTCCAGCCGACCCAAAGGAGAAGGAGCAGGACCGGGAACACTAGGACGAACTCATGCCCTTCCCTTACCAGCCGGCGAACCTGGAACGGCAGCGAGTTCCATCCGCATCCCAGGGCGATCATCCCCAGGGGGACGACCAGCAGGACGGCGATCACCGAGGGGACGCGCTGTTCCAGGATCGGCGCCAGCCAGAGCGCCGCCAAGAAGCCGAGGACGACCGACGGGAGCGAGGCCATCACCTCCATGGTGGGCTTGACGAAGGCCTTGTATTTCGGGTGCAGGAACTGGGAGGTGTAGATCGCGGCGAACAGGGCGATCGGCACCGCGAAGATCATGGCGTAGAGCGTCCCCTTAAGGGTGCCGATGATGAGCGGCACGAGGGAGAACTTCGGCTCGAACTCGTCGGAGCCGCCGGTCGACTGCCACTGGTAGGACGGCTCGGAATACCCCTCGTACCAGATCTTCCCAAAGAGGGCCTCGTAGCTGATCTCGGGATGCGGATCAACCAGGCTGTAGCTGTGGAGCTTCGCGTCGGCGTCGAGGAAGAGGATGCGGTTGAACTTCCCGTCGATGGCGGCGTCGGCGACCTGGAAGGGCAGCTTCGCCTCCCAGCGGATGTTCTGGGTGGTGGCGTACCGGAGCGAGGCGGTCGACCCGCTGCCGGTGAGGAACGCCTTGTTCCGGATGCTCGCGCTGTAGAAGCTCGCCGCCCCCGGCAGGGCGCGGAACCACTTCGTCTCGACGAACTGCCGCACGTCGGCGCCCTTGGGGCGCATCAGGCTGTAGACCCGATTCTCCCCGGTGGTGCTGGTGACGACGATCGACACGTCGCCGAAGAGGAAATTCAGCGAGGCGACGGTCGGGTCCTTCAGGTCCTTGAAGGGACGGAACTGCTGGCGGAGGACGAACTGGTCGCCCTGGTAGAAGAAGTACTCGACCTCGCCCTGGGAACCGAGAACGAGGAGGCTGTCGGCGTTCGTCGAAACCAGGATCTTGGCGGGCTTCTCCTTCAGGAGCGGCGTCAGGTCGTAGGTCTTGTCGACCTTCAACTCCCCCTCTCCCATCAGAGAGCTTTGACGGGTCATGCGGACGACCCGCAGTTCCGACACGTCGCCCACGTCCTGGACGCCCGCGATGATGAGGGTGTCGCCCGAGTTCCCGAAGCCGATGTCCCGGATCGGGACGCCCGGCTTGTCGAGGAGGGCGAACGCCTCGGCCTTCGCCGCCTGGACGGTCTTCGAGTCGCCCGACGCCCAATCGGTCGAGTAGTTGATCGGGATGATCCCGAAACGGCCGTCGGAGGTGCCAACGATCACCTCCTGGCGCAGGAGGCTGTAGAACGACGCCGTGATCGTGGGACGGGCGGCGGGAGCGGAGGCGCCGGAAGCCGGCGCAGGGGAAACCGACGCCGTCGCGGCGAGGACCTCGGCCAGGGGATCGACCTGGGTGACCTTGTTGTGATCCTCGACGTCAATGAACGACATCTGCCCATCGTCGCGCATGACGAAGGGCAGCTCCCCGCCCTCGTCGACGCCGAGGATGAGATACTTGCCGGCGGGAAGGTCGACCGTCTGGAGCGGCCCCACCTTCGCGCCCTGGAAGAGCGGAATGATCTGGGACAGGATGAAAACGAAGATCCCCAGCACGGCGGTGATGACGACCAGGCCGCCGGTCTTGATGAACCGGGTCATGAACCCATCGACGAAGAGGGTCCATTTCGACGACTGGAAGCGGTCGGGCGAGAGATGGGGAGAGGACATTTAGCGGCCGCGGTAGAGGATTCGGCTGGCGATGGTGGCGGAGGTGGCGATGCCGATGAGAAGCCAGGCGACCGTGTTGTGGTGGTAGTAGATGAAGACGGTGGCGACCGTGAGTGGAACGATCTGCATGAGACCGATCACCAGCCGCATCCATCCCCAGTACCAGGTGTATTGGCGTCGCGAGTACATGCCTTGGGAAGAGGAAGGCGGGGGCGCGCTATGACGGCGACGCCCCCGCCTTGGATTCATGTCGGGATTACTGGCCGTTCCAGGTCGCCTCGGCGATCTGGTCCGGCAGCGGGAAGAAGCCGGCCTTCACCACCACGTCCTGCCCCTCCTTGGAGAGGACATACTTGATGAACTCGGCGGTCAGCTTGTCGAGGGGCTGGCCGGGTTTCTTGTTCACGTAGACGTAGAGGAAGCGGGCCAGCGGATAGCTGCCGTTGAGGCAGTTGTCGTAGGTCGCCTCGACCAGCTTGTCGGGGGAGTCGCCCAGCGGCAGGGCGCGGACCTCGGAGGTCTTGTAGCCGATGCCGGAGTAGCCGATGCCCGCGAGGTCGCTGCCGACGCCCTGGACCACCGCCGACGAGCCGGGCTGCTCCTTGACGGTCGCCTTGTAATCGCCCTTCTGGAGCGCGTGCTCCTTGAAGTAGCCGTAGGTACCGGAGGCGCTGTTGCGGCCGTAGAGCGAGATCGCCTTGTAGGCCCACGAGCCGGTCATGCCCAGGTTGCCCCAGGTCTCGATCGACGGGCCGCCCCGCTTCAGCGTGCTGGAGAAGACGCTGTCGACCTGCTGCATGGTCATCCCCTTGATGGGGTTGTCCTTGTTCACGTAGACGGCGAGCGAGTCGATCGCCACCTTGTAGGCGGTCGGCTTGTAGCCGTACTTCTTCTCGAAGGGGTCGATCTCCTCCGCCTTCATCGAGCGGCTCATCGGCCCAAGCTGGGAGGTGCCTTCAATGAGCGCCGGGGGCGCCGTCGAGGAACCCTTGCCCTCGATCTGGATGTTGACGTTCGGGTACTGCGCCTTGAACCCCTCGGCCCAGAGGGTCATGAGGTCGTTCAGGGTATCGGAGCCGATCGAGTTCAGGTTGCCGGTCACGCCGCTGGTCTTGGCGTAGGGCTTCAGCTTGGGATCGACAGGGACGGTCTGCGCGTTCGACAGGATGGGCGCCAGCAGCGCCGCACCGGCCGCGACGGCGAGGATCGCCCGGCGGGGAAGGGTGTGGAGGGTCATTGGTTCCTTGAGGGGGTTAGTGTTCTTATCGGAATATACCGATAGGCGCTTATTCCCATGTAAGCATATTCCTCTCAAGCCCTCAATTGTAACGTTTGTGCGTCGGGCCGATTCTCCCTGAGAGGAGAGACGTCGGTCGTCGACTGATCCGACCTCCATGATGCCGCAAAAAGGCAGTGGCGACCGCGAATCTGTGGGTCGCGGCTGGATTCACCCATCGCCTCAAAGAGCACTGTGCTGACAACCAAAGCGCGGCCCCCTTATGTCACTTTTAGAAGCGGCGACAGATTAAGAATGCTACAACTCCACAGCGCACCCGAAGTTCGGCTTGTCTTCCCTCTCCACCTGCTGTTTATTGAATCCGGCAATGGTGTCTGCCCTCCCGCCCCACGGGAAAACCGCCTGAACTGGTTTCAGTGCTGATGACTCCTACCGAACGGCCCCCCGCACGAGGGGCCGCGGAGGAGCTTTATGGCGACATTGACAACGTATCTGTGGGTCGCCCTCGGCGGCGCGATGGGAACCGTGGGCCGCTTCTGGCTCTCCGGCTGGATCGCCCAAAAGGTTCCGACCTTCCCCCTCGGCACCCTGGTCATCAACGTCACCGGCTCGTTCGTCATCGGCCTCTTCGCCGCGCTGACCGAACCGGGGGGTGGCTTTATCGTCTCCCCCACCTTCCGCACGTTCTTCATGATCGGCATTTGCGGTGGCTACACCACGTTCTCCTCGTTCAGCCTTCAGACGCTCACGTTGGCGCAGGACGGGGAATGGCTCTATGCTGGGTTAAACTGCGTCCTCTCGCTCGCCCTCTGCCTCTTCGCGGTCTGGCTGGGCCACACCGCCGGTCTGTTCCTTCAACCGAAATAAAACCTATGGAAATCCCCCAAGACTCGTCCTGCTTCGCATCTTCGTCGGCGAGGCCGACAAATGGCACCATAAGCCCCTCTACGAGGCCATCGTCGTGAAAGCGCGGGAGACGGGCCTCGCCGGGGCGACCGTCCTGCGCGGCCCGATGGGCTTCGGCGCGTCGAGCCACGTCCATACGGCGAAAATCCTGCAACTGTCGATGGACCTTCCCTTCGTCATTGAGATCGTGGATAGCCAGGAGAAGATCGACGCCTTCCTGCCGCAGCTCGACGAGATGATCGACGGCGCCCTCGTCACCCTGGAAAAGGTCAAGGTGGTCCACTACCGGCCCAAGAAGCAACCCGCCTCCTAGCGCGGCTCGGGGCGTCGCAGCTTGCGCTGGGCGGCGTCCCAGGCGGTCTTCTCCGCGCCCATCTCCTGCCGGTTGTCGTAGCGGGACTTGTCGAGGTAGAGGTCGAGTTGTTGGGCCAGGGCCGCGAATTTCTCCCGCTCGACCTCGCGCAGCCGCTCCTTGGCCTCGCCTTCCGCCATGCGGTGGAGAACCTGCGCCAGGTGCCCCGCGCACAGGCCGAAGCTCTGGGCGTGGCGCTCCTGGAAATCGGTGGCGACGTAATGGAGGGCGAACTCGTCGCAGACCCGCTCCTCGTCCCGGCGCTCGGCCTCCAGAACGAGACACGGCTCCTCCGGTTTGAGATGGGGATGGGCCTGGGCCAACCGCTCGACCACGTCCTGGCACAGGGAACGATAGATGATGCTGATGCCGAGGGCGTCTTGGCTCCCTCCTATCTGTTCCGCCACGCCGGGGCTGAAGCCGAGAGAGCGGTGCAGGTGCATCCGGGTGCCGACATCGTTCACGTTCTCCTCGAACAGCGTGGCGATCATCTGGGCGCGGTGCGTGGCGACGAGATGGCAAACCGGGCACTCGCCCGGCACGAAGGCGTCCCACAACTTGAAGAACGGCAGGTGCCGTTCGGGTTCGGGCGGCGGAGAATGATGGAAGAGGGACATGGCTCAACCCCGGATGGCCTCGGTCAGAAAATAGATGCCGTAGGCGGTCACGCAGAGCGCCGCCAGCCCGTCGAGAACGACAGCGGGCACCTTGCGGAACACCCCCGTCCTGCCGAGGAAAAGGGCGAGCAAGAGGACGCAGCCGAGTCCGCCGCCCACTCCCATCGTCGCGGTAACATATCCCTGCTTGAGCGCCACCGCCAACCAGACCACCAAAACCTCCACCCCTTCAGCGAAGACGGCCCAGGCGGCCACGCCGACCCCGGAGGGATGGAGCCGCCGCCGCAGACAGTCGGCCTCGGTCTGGGGTGCATCCGATCCCGGCTTCCGCAGGCCGGTCAGGAACTCCCAGGCCAAATACGCGCCGAAGCCGAGGAGCAGAAGCGCCGAAACCCAATCGAGGGCGTGAAAGGGAATGCGGGACAGCGATGCCCCCAGCACGGCCCCCAGCAGCACAATCCCGCCCGCACCCAGGCACGCCCCCAGCGCAGCGCTGCGCCATCCCTGCTGCTGCGCCACCGAGGCGAAGACGGTGGCGGCGATAAAAAACTCGGTGAACGTCACCTGGAAGGTGATCCAGCTTCCGGCCCAGGCAATAGGCATCATCGGGGTTCGTTCAGGGGGTTCCGTGGTGGAGAGCGGCGACCATCAGGCGGATACCCAAGATCATGCAATAATAGGGAAAAGCGTAACGCACGAAGAACCAGGAAAAACGCCGCCCGAACGGTTGGCACTCGGGCCGGAAGCCGGGGAAGGCCGCCAGGGTCAACGCGATCAGCGCCGTGATGAGGAGCGCCCGCAGGAAGGCCAGCGCCGGTTCCTCCATCTACTTTCTCCGGCCCAGGGTGGAGGCTCCGGCGTAGCGGGCGCGGTCGCCCAGTTCCCGTTCGATGGCGAGGAGCCGGTTGTATTTGGCGACGCGCTCCGAGCGGCAGAGGGAGCCGGTCTTGATCTGGCCCACCCCGGTCGCCACGGCGAAGTCAGCGATAAAGGTGTCCTCCGTCTCCCCGGAGCGGTGGGAGATGACCGCGCCGTAGCCCGCCTCCTTCGCCAAGGCGACCGTCTCCAGCGTCTCGGTCAGGGTGCCGATCTGGTTCGGCTTGATGAGGATCGCATTGGCGGTCCCCTTCTTGATTCCCTCCCGGAAGATCGCCGGGTTGGTCACGAAATTATCGTCGCCGACCAACTGGATACGGCGGCCTAGCTTACTCGTGATTTCCAACCATCCCAGGTCGTCGTCCTCGGCCATGCCATCCTCGATGGAGGCGATGGGGTAGCGATCCACCACGTCCATGTAGAGTTCCAGGAGGTTTTCGCGGGTGG